>NZ_BLJG01000120.1 GCF_009932375.1 Pseudomonas juntendi | reverse complement strand
GATCGGCCTGGGCGGCGGCCTGGTCCTCATTGACGAATGCTCGGCTCATGCAAGGCCTCCTTGTGCAGAAGACCATCATGGCAGGCCGCAGGTTTAAAGAAATGTCCGTTAACGACCTCAGTCGTGGCGATAGGCCTTGGCGGCGCCACGGTCCTTTTCCTGCTGCCACTCGCGGTCGCGCTGGTCCCAGAAGCGCTCGTGGTACTGGCGCTGCTCTTCAGTGTTCTGCATGGCCTGGCACTGGCGAAAGCCATCGTCCCAGCCGGTTTCGTACTGGCGCTCGTGCAGGTAGCGGGGTACGTCCTTGCGAAAGTCGCCGACCATGGTGCCGGCGGCCTGGTGGCCACTGCTGCAGCCGTCCTGAAAGCCATCGGCATAGGCAGGGGGATAGCCATTGGCGAGCATTTGCTCGTGGGTGGTTTCACAGCCTGACAGCAACAACGCAATGCACACGCCGAACCAGTACCGCGACATAACCACCTGACCCTCCCGTCGATAGGGGCAAGTCTAGGTGGCGATTTGTCGGGTTGGTGTCAAAACAGTGTCAAAGAGTTGGTTGGGCCACACTGTTGCCTGTGCAGGCAACCCGCAATCTTCAGTAGTGGTACCACTTCAGCTCCAGCATCACCTCATTCTGCGCAGTGGCCAGGTGGCTGAACTCACGCGAAGCACTCAACCTCACCCCCAGGTTCTGGCTGATTTCCCATTGCTGGTTCAGGCTCAGGCTGCGACGTACTTCGCCATTGGTGAAGTAATCACCTTTGGCCTCCAGGGTCATGTTGCCCAGCCCGTTGCGCCACAGCAGCCCGCCGTTGAATCCCGCGGCCGGGGCAATGAATTCGGCGAAGTCGTTGTGGTGTTCGACCCGCACCGTGCCCAGGGCAAAACCGAGCAAGCCATCGGCCAGTTGCCAGGTGCCCCCGGCGCCACCATTCACATGGCTTACCAGCACCTCGTCATCATGCTTGCCGGGTACCCGCTCCAGGCCGCCAGCCACTTGCCATGACCAAGGCTTGAGCAAGGCGTTGCGTGGGGTCAGCGAGCGGATGGTGGCCAAGTCCAGGCGTTGTACCTGCCAGTCGTTGCCTTCGTACTGGCGCACCTTCAATTGCAGGATCTCGATCTGGGCGCCCAGCGGGAAGCCATAGGCGTTGTCGTTCAGGTCGTGGTAGGCCATGCGCAGGCCATACTCGGCGTAGGCACGGTCTTCGCGGGTGCCCACGCCCAGTTGCCAGGTACGTGAGTCATGGCCGTCTTCGGGCAGGCCGGGGCGCTCAACCTGCAGCGGCGGGGGCGGGTTGCCGTTGATCGCCCGCAGCAGTTCGAAGCTGCGCTTGGCTTGGCCCGGGTCACGCTCCTGACCGTTGGCACGGTAGCGCTCGAGGCGATAGGCGGCGTCCTGCACCAGCGCCTGGCGCTCGCGGGGCAGCGCCTTGAACGCAGGGCTCTGCAGTTGCGCGGTGTCGGCGCTGACCGCCAGCACCTGTTGCTTTTCGTTGTGGTCCAGCGGCTCGGCGCGGGCCAGCAGCTCACGTTCGCGCGAAGGGCGGTAGGTTTCGCTGGCGACCAGGCCGGACTGTTTCACGGCCTTGACCGTGTCGGTGGGGATCGCGGTCAGCGGAAACTGCGATGTCAGGTCCAGGCTTGGGCGGGCCACCTGCAGCAGTTCCAGCAGGCGGTACGAGCAGTTTTCGTCGAAGAAGAAGTAATCGAACTGGATCTGCTTCAGTTCCCACACATGCTCGACCATGCGCCCGGTTTCCTGTGGGGTCAGGTCCAGCTGGTATTCCCACAGGTCGCGGTTTTCCAGGCTGCGGTATTCGGAGAGCTTCTCTTGGTAGGGCATCAGCGCGAACAGCCCCGGGTAGCCGCCCATCAGGCCTTTCCAGGCATACAGGATGCTGTTGTCGCTGCCTTCGATGTAGGCGCCGAAGTTGATCGCGTAGCTCAGCAGCGTGGTGTCGTCGCTGCGGGTAGTGGACTGGTCGATGCGCAGCAGGGTGTGGCCGAACATCGACGAGGGGCTGTTCAGGTAGGCCGCCGGGAAAATCAGTGCGGCGCTGTGCGGGTCGACCGATTTGTACCAGGTGTTGAACGCCTGGCAGTCCGGTTGTGGCAAGCCTTGCAAATTCAGCTGCTCACGCAGCCAGCGGGTGCGTGCGGGGAATACGCACTGGGCATGTTTGTCGCCGAGGCTGGCCGGGGCGTACAGGGCTTGCACCGTGGCTTGCAGCTCCTGGTCGGGGTGGTGCGCACCGTCTTTGGCCAGGAAGAACGCGTCATCGTCCACATAGCTGCGCCAGCCGCCGAGCTTGGCGGTTTCGTAATGGCCCAAGGCAATCCAGTAGGGGGTATTGGCCAGTTGCTGGAGGCGGCCTTGATCCAGCACAGGGGCGGCGTGAACAGGGGCGCAGACACACAGCGCGAGGGCAGCGAAGCGTTTGAGCATATCGGGCAACTACTTCTGAACGATGCCGAAAAAGGCGAAACCCGCCCCCGAAGGGGCGGGAGCTGCAGCTTAGGCCTCGGTAGCGTATTTGGCCAGGCGTGGGTCGCCCTTCAGTACAGCGAGGGTGTTGCTGTGGACAGTTTCAGCGGTGACGTCGGCGCTGCTGAAGATCTGGTTGAAGTGCTGGTGGGTGACCGAGTTGAAGTAGCCACGGTCTTCCGGGGCCACGCCGAGTACCACGGCATAGGTGGTCAGTGCTTCACCTTGGCCCATGGCCATGTCTTCGGAAAGCTCGTTCATCATGCCGTTCATGGCGAACCAGGACTTGCCGCCGTAAGTCAGCGAAGCCTTGGTCGAGCAGCCGTTGGTGCCGGAGGTCATACCGAAGGTGGCGTTACCAGAGGTGCCGTTGGTGGTGGAAGCCAGGAAGTGAGCCGGCGTGCCGCGCTGGCCCTCGAACAGCATGTTGCCCCAGCCGCAGTTCGGGCCGCCTGGCGCTTCTGCCATGGCGTTGAGCGAGACCACGGTGAACAGAGTACCCAGAAGAATCCGTTTCATAGCTTTTTTCTCTTTGTCATAACCAAGGGTCAGTGTTTTCTGGCAACTCGGTTGCCAGGTCGGGAAAGCATTTCACCCACCCGCGCAGCTTGGAGTTTAGGCACGATCTAAAGGTTGCGTTGTTGATTGCGAAAAATTTGCTGTTCGAATACCTGCTCTGGCGGTGAGGTGCGGCGATATAAAGTCCCCGGGAGCCTTGCAAGGCGCGCGCGGGCAGCGCCAGAATGCTGCGTATCTGCCCCGCCGAAGTAAGGAAACCCAATGCCCGATCCTGTCGCTGCGCGCCTGCGTCTTGCGCCTGAAGCCCTGACCCGGCGTTTCTCACCCGAGCAGTTTGCCTTTACCAATACCGACGATCTGGAGCCGTTTCGCGGAGTCCTGGGCCAGGAGCGTGCTGTCGAGGCCCTGCAGTTCGGCGTGGCCATGCCACGCCCTGGTTACAACGTGTACGTGATGGGCGAGCCCGGCACCGGGCGTTTCTCGTTCGTTAAACGCTACCTCAAGGCCGAAGGCAAACGCCAGCAGACCCCGGCCGACTGGGTATACGTCAACCACTTCGACGACACCCGCGAGCCGCGGGCACTGGAGCTGCCGTCCGGCACCGCCACCGAGTTCATCGCCGACATGGGCGGGCTGATCGACAACCTGCTGGCCACCTTCCCGGCGGTGTTCGAGCACCCGTCGTACCAGCAGAAGAAGGGCGCCATCGACCGCGCCTTCAACCAGCGCTATGACCGCGCCCTGGATGTGATCGAGCGGGCGTCGCTGGAGAAAGACGTGGCCTTGTACCGCGACTCCAGCAACGTCGCCTTCACCCCCATGGCCGATGGCAAGGCGCTGGACGAAGCGGAATTCGCCCAGTTGCCGGAAGAGGTGCGCGAGCAGTTCCACGAAGACATCGCCCAGCTCGAGGAGCAGCTGAACGAGGAGTTGGCCAGCCTGCCGCAATGGAAGCGCGAGTCGAACAACCAGTTGCGCCAGCTGAACGAAGAAACCATCACCCTGGCCCTGCAACCGCTGCTGGCGCCGCTTTCGGAAAAGTACGCCGAGAACGCCGCGGTCTGCGCCTACCTGCAATCGGTGCAATTGAACCTGCTGCGCACCGTGGTCGAGCAACTGGTCGATGACAGCAAGACCGACGCCGTTGCCCGCAAGCTGCTGGAAGAGCAATACGCGCCAAGCCTGGTCGTGGGCCACTACGCCAACGGTGGCGCACCGGTGGTGTTCGAGCCGCACCCGACCTACGACAACCTGTTTGGCCGCATCGAATACAGCACCGACCAGGGCGCGCTGTATACCTCGTATCGCCAGTTGCGCCCGGGGGCGCTGCACCGCGCCAATGGCGGCTTCCTGATCCTCGAAGCCGAGAAAATGCTGGGCGAGCCGTTCGTGTGGGACGCACTCAAGCGTGCGCTGCAATCGCGCAAGCTGAAAATGGAATCGCCGATCGGTGAGCTGGGCCGGGTGGCTACTGTCAGCCTGCAGCCGCAGATGATCCCGCTCAATGTCAAGCTGGTGATCATCGGCTCGCGGCAGCTGTACTACGCACTGCAGGACCACGACTCGGACTTCCAGGAGATGTTCCGCGTGCTGGTCGACTTCGACGAAGACATGCCCATGGTCGACGAGAACCTGGAGCAATTCGCCCAGCTGTTGCGCACCCGCACCAACGAAGAAGGCATGGCACCGCTGACCAGCGATGCGGTGGCGCGCCTGGCCACGTTCAGCGCACGCCTGGCGGAGAACCAGTCGCGCTTGTCGGCCCGTATCGGCGACCTGTTCCAGCTGGTCAGCGAAGCCGACTTCATCCGCCAGCTGGCCGGTGACGAAATGACTGACGCCGGCCATATCGAGCGGGCGCTCAAGGCCAAGGCCACTCGTACCGGCCGGGTATCGCAGCGGGTACTGGACGACATGCTTGCCGGCATCATCCTGATCGACACTGAAGGTGCGGCGATCGGCAAGTGCAACGGGCTGACGGTGCTGGAAGTCGGCGATTCGGCGTTCGGCATGCCGGCACGTATTTCGGCCACGGTATACCCGGGCGGCAGCGGTATCGTCGACATCGAGCGAGAGGTCAACCTGGGCCAGCCGATCCACTCCAAGGGGGTGATGATCCTCACCGGTTACCTGGGCAGCCGCTACGCCCAGGAATTCCCGTTGGCGATTTCCGCGAGTATCGCCCTGGAGCAGTCCTACGGCTATGTGGACGGTGACAGCGCCTCGCTGGGCGAGGCGTGCACGCTGATCTCGGCCTTGTCGCGTACACCGCTCAAGCAGTGCTTCGCCATTACTGGCTCGATCAACCAGTTTGGTGAAGTGCAGGCCGTGGGTGGGGTGAACGAGAAAATCGAGGGCTTCTTCCGCCTGTGCGAAGCGCGTGGCCTGACGGGCGAGCAGGGGGTCATCATCCCGCGTGCCAACGTGGCTACCCTGATGCTGGACGAGCGTGTGTTGCAGGCTGTGGAAAACGGCATGTTCCACGTCTACGCCGTCAGCCAGGCCGACGAGGCGCTCAGCCTGCTGGTAGGTGAAGAGGCCGGGGTGCTGGATGACAAGGGCCAGTTCACCGAGGGCAGTGTCAACGCCCGGGTGGTGGAGCGCCTGCGGGAAATCGCCGAGATGATCAGCGAGGAGGAGATCGAAAGGGCGGAAAAGGAGCGCCTTGAGGAAGTCATCGCCCAGGCCAAGCCCGCCTGAGTCAATAAACCGGCGCTGGCGGCCATGTGCTACCGTTCAGCGCCGGTTTTCCAACTTTCTGTTTTGCTCTTCTATGCTGGAACTTAAGGAAGGAACAGCGTTCAGGATGGAAACAGCCTGAGGGTTTCAGGCTGAACAAGGCTCATTGGAGGGGACGCGGCCATGCGCAACCTCAGCCTCACACGCCAGTGCCTGGGCCTGGTGACCCGCATCGAATGCAGCATCCGCCCATTGGCCGGCGACACCGGCATGTGGACCTTGCTGTTCGCCGCCGGCATGGCCGGTGAACAACCCTCTGCAATCAAGGCCCAGGGGCCGTTCCATGGGCCAATGGTGGCCGAGTCGGTGCTGCATGCCATCGTCGACAGCCTGACCCTGCACGGATACCAGGTGGCAGAAGACCCGCAGATCTGGTGTTTGCACCTGCAGGCGCAGCTGCGCCGGATCAACGGCGAGCGCTGCCGGAACCTGGGGGACTACCAGTTCCATCCGGAGACCTGAGCGAGCGCTAAGGCCGCTTTGCGGGCCGATCGCGACGCAAGGCCGCCCTACAGGGGGTCGTGGTCGCCTGGATCGGGCTTTTGCTGCAACAGGTGGCTGGCTATACTCGCCGTCGCTTTTTTAGTCACCTGATGAGTCCCGAACTTAATGGAACGTATCCTCGAAAACGCGATGTATGCCTCGCGCTGGCTGCTCGCCCCGATCTACTTCGGCCTGTCACTCGGCCTGCTGGCCCTGGCGCTGAAATTTTTCCAGGAAGTGGTCCACGTCCTGCCCAACGTCTTCGCCCTCAGCGAAGCCGACCTGATCCTGGTGATCCTGTCGCTGATCGACATGTCGCTGGTGGGCGGCCTGCTGGTGATGGTGATGATTTCCGGCTACGAGAACTTCGTCTCGCAACTGGACATCGACGAAAGCAAGGAAAAACTCAACTGGCTGGGCAAAATGGACTCCTCGTCGCTGAAGATGAAGGTGGCCGCATCGATCGTGGCCATTTCGTCCATTCACCTGCTGCGCGTGTTCATGGACGCACAGAACATCTCCACCGACTACCTGATGTGGTACGTGATCATTCACATGACCTTCGTGGTTTCGGCGTTCTGCATGGGCTACCTGGACAAGCTGACCAAGCACTGAGTCGTACAGGGCTGTTCGCGCGCGCAGCGTTCGGCCTGGTAGCTGCTCGCGGCGGCCCAGTGTGCTAGGCTGCTCGCCCTTTTCATCAAGGGCGCGGCTGCACTGCGCCCTGCAGTGGAGCACGACAATGTCCGAACTCAACCTGTCCACCGACGAAACCCGCGTCAGCTACGGCATTGGCCGTCAGCTGGGCGGCCAGCTGCGCGACAACCCACCACCAGGCGTCAGCCTGGAAGCGATCCTGGCCGGCCTGACCGACGCTTTCAACGGCGCCGAAAGCCGCGTCAGCGAAGCCGACCTGTCGGCCAGCTTCAAGGTCATCCGCGAAGTGATGCAAGCCGAAGCGGCGGCCAAGGCCGAAGCCGCTGCTGCCGCGGGCAAGGAATTCCTGGTCGAGAACGCCAAGCGTGACGGCATCACTACCCTGGCTTCCGGTCTGCAGTTCGAAGTGCTGACTGCCGGCGACGGCGCCAAGCCAAGCCGTGAAGACAGTGTGCGCACGCACTACCACGGCACCCTGATCGACGGCACTGTGTTCGACAGCTCCTACGAGCGTGGCCAGCCGGCTGAATTCCCGGTCGGCGGCGTGATCGCTGGCTGGACCGAAGCCCTGCAGCTGATGAACGCAGGCAGCAAATGGCGCCTGTACGTGCCGAGCGAGCTGGCTTACGGCGCCCAAGGCGTGGGCAGCATCCCGCCGCACAGCGTGCTGGTGTTCGACGTCGAGCTGCTCGACGTTCTGTAAGATCGCCGGGGCCGCTTTGCGGCCCATTCGCGGGCTCGCCCGCTCCCACAGGTGTCGCGTTAGCTTCCAGGCTTGTGCAGTACCTGTGGGAGCTGGCTTGCCAGCGATGAGGCCGGCGTTGCCAACCTCAATTCCAATCCGTTCCCCCGGGGCGCAACGCCCGCGCATAGCAGAACAGAAACAGATTCCGCACCAGCTCCTTCAATACCCCCGGTTCACTCGAATTCAACCCACTCATGTCCAGGTCGCCCTGGTCACGCAGTTCGTCGAGCGCTTCTGCTTCGAGTACCGCGCACACTTCGCCGGTTTCCCGATGAAGAATGCGCAGGTAGGGGTGAGGGCGGTCCAGCCAGGCGTCGATCAGATAAGTCATGGCTACTCTCCTTGGAAATCGATTCCAATGAGAATAATTCTTATTATCAGAATAGCAAGCGCCAATTGGCGGAATTCATGGAATCAGACTTTGCGAACGAACTCGGACTTCAGCTTCATGGCGCCGATGCCGTCGATCTTGCAGTCGATGTCGTGGTCGCCATCGCACAGGCGGATGTTCTTGACCTTGGTGCCGACCTTGACCACCAGGGATGAACCCTTGACCTTCAGGTCCTTGATCACGGTAACGGTGTCGCCATCCTGCAGGATGTTGCCGACCGAATCCTTTTTCACCACCTCGTCGCTGGCAGCCTCGGCATCGCCGCTGGCCGACCACTCGTGGGCGCATTCAGGGCAGATCAGCTGAGTGCCATCCTCATAGGTGTATTCGGAATTGCATTTCGGGCAGGGTGGCAGAGTGCTCACTTCGGTTCCTCAAACAAACAGACGGGCGGTAGAAAGCCCGCATTGTAAAAGGTATTTTTCCAGAAGGGATTATGTCCGGACAAAAGCAACCGCGGGCTTGCCCGCTCCCACAGTGTCGGTATCAACCTGTGGAAGCGGGCAAGCCCGCGAAGAAGCGGCTCGGTGTGTCAGTGCGTGCGCGCGACTGCAAACTCGCTCAGCTCAACCAGCGCATCGCGGTACTCGCTGGCTGGCAGCACCTCAAGGCATGCAATGGCGCGCTTCACGTAATCACGAGCCAGCTCTGCGGTGTACTGCAGCGCACCCGATTCCTCGACCGCCACGCGAATCTGCTCGAGGTCTTCCAGGCCGCCCTTCTGAATGGCCTGGCGCACCAGCGCCGCCTGTTCGGCAGTGCCTTCGCGCATGGTGTAGATCAGCGGCAGGGTAGGCTTGCCTTCGGCCAGGTCGTCGCCAACGTTCTTGCCCAGCGTCTGCGAGTCGCCCTTGTAGTCCAGCAGGTCGTCGACCAGCTGGAAGGCCACGCCCAGGTGGTCGCCAAAGGTTCGCAGGGCGTCGCGCTGCGCGTCCGTGGCTTCGGCCAGCGCCGCGGCGCTGTGGGTGGAGGCTTCGAACAGCATGGCCGTCTTGCCCCGGATGACCTCCATGTAGACTTCCTCGGTGGTGCTGGCGTCGCGTACCCGCGACAGCTGCAGCACCTCACCCTCGGCAATCACCCGGGTGGCCTTGGACAGGATCTGCATGACCGGCATCGAGCCCAGCTCGACCATCATTTCGAACGAGCGCGAATAAAGGAAGTCACCCACCAGCACGCTCGGCGCGTTACCCCACAGGGCATTGGCGGTGGAGCGGCCGCGGCGCATGCCGGACATGTCGACCACATCGTCGTGCAGCAGGGTGGCGGTGTGCAGGAACTCGATGGTGGCAGCCAGCAGGCGCAGGTCGTCGCCTTCACGGCCCAGGGCCTTGCCACACAGCAGGACCAGCAGGGGGCGCAGGCGCTTGCCGCCGGCGGACGTGATATAGTCGCCGATCTTCGATACCAGCGGCACGCGCGAGGTCAGCTGCTTCTTGATGATCTCGTCGACGGCGCTGAAATCATCAGCTACCGCGCGGTAGAAGGTTTGGGGTTGCATCGGCTGCTCCAGTGAGGTTGCGCGGCATGCTAGGTCGCAGGTCCCGGTGTGTCAAGGCGCGGTGCCAGCTGGCCGGGGGCGGCACTTGCAAGCAAAACCGTGGTTGCGTACAATCGCGCACCCTAACTTCCTGGGCAGCACCTGCCTTACGCAATTGCGCCGGGCCGTTCCAGCCCTGTGCAGCCATGCCAGCCAATACTCATCATATAAAGCGCTGGGTGAGCAGGATTATCGGAGAAATACCATGTCTTACGCAGTAATCGTTACCGGCGGCAAGCAGTACAAAGTCGCTGAAGGTGAATTCCTCAAGATCGAAAAACTGGAAGTCGCCACCGGCGAATCCGTGACTTTCGATCGCGTCCTGCTGGTCGCCAACGGTGAAGAAGTCACCATCGGTGCTCCAGTTGTTGCTGGCGCTAAAGTAGTGGCCGAAGTCGTTTCGCAAGGCCGCCACGACAAGGTTCGCATCATCAAGTTCCGTCGTCGTAAGCACCACATGAAGCGTATGGGCCACCGCCAGTGGTTCACCGAGATCAAAATCACCGGCATCCAGGCTTAATCCCCTAGATCCCCTGAATTTATTTGGAGAATTGAACCATGGCTCACAAGAAGGCTGGTGGTAGTACTCGTAACGGTCGCGACTCAGAATCGAAACGCCTTGGCGTGAAGATGTATGGCGGCCAGGTTATCAAGCCAGGCAACATCATCGTCCGTCAGCGCGGCACCGAATTCCACGCTGGCTACGGCGTTGGCATGGGCAAGGATCACACCTTGTTCGCCAAGATCGAAGGCGTGATCAAGTTCGAGAAGAAAGGCGAGTTCATGCGCCGTTACGTGAGCATCGTCGCCGCTTAATCGCGACGTCGCTCCAGAAGCCCCGTCATGCGACGGGGCTTTTTCGTTTGTGGTGAGCCTCTTGCAAAGCTGTTTGTCTGGGTTGCCGGCGTTGGTTTCTACGGTCGTACGGGGCCGCCGCGCTCATTTTTGCAAGAGCCTCATGTTTTTGAGTCATTCAGCTCGTCTGCCGACGAGAGGCGGTTTTAATGAAGTTTGTTGACGAAGTATCTATTCGGGTCAAGGCCGGTGACGGCGGCAACGGTTGCATGAGCTTCCGTCGCGAGAAGTTCATCGAGAACGGTGGCCCCAATGGTGGGGATGGCGGTGACGGCGGCTCGGTGTACATGGTTGCCGACGAAAACCTGAACACCCTGGTCGACTACCGCTACACCCGTCACCACGAAGCCCAGCGCGGCGCCAACGGCGGCAGCACCGACTGCACCGGCAAGAAGGGTGAAGACCTGTTCCTGCGTGTGCCGGTCGGTACTACCGTGATCGATGCTTCCACACAGGAAGTGATCGGTGACCTGGTCACCCCGGGGCAGAAACTGATGGTCGCCCAAGGCGGCTGGCACGGCCTGGGCAACACGCGCTTCAAGTCCAGTACCAACCGGGCACCGCGCCAGACCACCCCAGGCAAGCCGGGTGAGCAGCGTGACCTGAAGATGGAAATGAAGGTGTTGGCCGACGTGGGCCTGCTGGGCCTGCCAAACGCCGGCAAAAGCACCTTCATTCGCTCGGTTTCGGCCGCCAAGCCGAAAGTGGCCGATTACCCGTTCACCACCCTGGTGCCGAACCTGGGTGTGGTCAGCGTCGACCGCTGGAAGAGCTTCGTCATCGCCGACATCCCCGGCCTGATCGAAGGTGCTTCCGATGGCGCCGGCCTGGGTATCCGCTTCCTCAAGCACCTGGCCCGCACCCGCGTGCTGCTGCACCTGGTGGACATCGCGCCGCTGGACGAGAGCAGCCCTGCCGACGCAGCCGAAGTGATCGTCAACGAGCTGACCCGCTTCAGCCCGTCGCTGGCCGAGCGTGAGCGCTGGCTGGTGCTGAACAAGGCCGACATGGTCATGGACGACGAGCGCGACGCACGCGTGCAGGAAGTGGTCGAGCGCCTGCAGTGGGACGGTCCGGTCTACGTGATTTCGGCCATCTCCAAGCAGGGCACTGAAAAGCTCAGCCACGACCTGATGCGCTACCTCGAAGACCGCGCCGACCGCCTGGCCAACGACCCGGCCTACGCCGAAGAGCTGGCCGACCTCGACCAGCGCATCGAAGACGAAGCCCGTGCCCAGCTGCAGGCCCTGGACGACGCCCGCACCCTGCGTCGCACCGGCGTCAAGAGCGTGCACGACATCGGCGACGATGACGGTTGGGACGATGATTTCGAGGACGACGAAGACGGCCCGGAAATCATTTACGTGCGCGACTGACCGGTTGCAGTACACTAAACGCCGCTCTCTGGAGCGGCGTTTTTGTATCCACGGTATCTACAGATTCGACATAGGTTGGAAGAAGATGCGAAGCAAGGTGACGGGCGCCAAGCGCTGGGTCGTGAAGATTGGCAGTGCTCTGCTGACCGCCGATGGCAAGGGCCTCGACCGCGGGGCCATGGCCGTTTGGGTCGAGCAGATGGTCGCGCTGCGTGAGGCGGGCGTGGAGTTGGTACTGGTGTCCTCCGGGGCCGTTGCTGCCGGCATGAGCCAGCTGGGCTGGACCTCGCGACCGAGCGCGATGAACGAGCTGCAGGCCGCTGCGTCGATCGGCCAGATGCGCCTGGTGCAGGCCTGGGAGTCGAGCTTCGGCGAGCACGGCAAGCACACCGCGCAGATCCTGCTGACCCATGACGACCTGTCCGACCGCAAGCGTTACCTGAACGCCCGCAGCACCCTGCGTACCCTGGTCGACCTGGGTGTGGTGCCCGTCATCAACGAAAACGACACCGTGGTCACCGACGAAATCCGTTTCGGCGACAACGACACCCTGGCGGCGCTGGTGGCCAACCTGGTCGAGGCCGACCTGTTGGTGATCCTTACCGACCGTGATGGCATGTTCGACGCCGACCCGCGTAACAACCCCGAGGCCCAGCTGATCTACGAAGCCCGTGCCGACGACCCGGCGCTGGATGCCGTGGCCGGCGGCACCGGTGGCGCGCTGGGCCGTGGCGGCATGCAGACCAAGCTGCGCGCCGCGCGCCTGGCTGCCCGCTCGGGTGCCCACACCATCATCATCGGTGGCCGCATCGAGCGCGTGCTCGACCGCCTGAAGGCTGGCGAGCGTCTGGGGACCTTGCTGTCGCCCGAGCGCGGCATGCTCGCGGCGCGCAAGCAGTGGCTGGCTGGGCACTTGCAAACCCGTGGCACCCTGGTGCTGGATGCCGGTGCCGTGCAGGCGCTGCGCCAGGCCAACAAGAGCCTGCTGCCGGTGGGTGTGAAAACCGTACAGGGCAGTTTCCGCCGTGGCGAGATGGTGGTGTGCGTCGGCCCGGACGGTGCAGAGGTCGCCCGAGGCCTGGCCAACTACAGCGCCCTGGAGGCGCAGAAGATCATTGGCCAGCCTTCGGATGCCATCGAGAGCACCTTGGGCTACATTGCGGAGCCAGAACTGGTGCACCGCGACAACCTGGTTCTGGTCTGAGGGTTTGGCTGTGTTGAAAAGGATGATTGCCGTTGCCGCGTTGGCTTTGCCCATGCTGGCCGGGGCTGAGGAAATCGGCCAGGTGTCCACCGTGTTCAAGTTCCTTGGGCCGAACGACCGCATCGTGGTGGAAGCCTTCGACGACCCCAAGGTCGAAGGCGTGACTTGCTACCTGTCGCGGGCCAAGACGGGCGGGGTGAAAGGCGGGTTGGGCCTTGCCGAAGATCGGGCGGAGGCCTCCATCGCCTGCCGCCAGGTCGGGCCGATCAGCTTCAAGGGTGAGCTCAAGGATGGCGAGGAGGTGTTCAAGGAGCGCACCTCGCTGGTGTTCAAGACCATGCAGGTGGTGCGCTTCCTCGACAAGAAGCGCAATACCCTGGTGTACCTGGTGTACAGCGACCGCATCGTCGAGGGCAGCCCGCAGAATGCGGTGACGGCGATTCCGATCTTGCCTTGGGCGCAGTGATCGCCTGGTAGATGGCCGGGAGGCCTTTGGCCTCCATCGCGACGCAAGGCCGCTCCCACAAAGGTCCTGCATATGCCGGTCAATGTGAGAGCGGCCTTGTGTCGCGAAAGGGCCGCAAAGCGGCCCCAGGTTCCTCAGGCCAACTCTTCGGCCTGATCCTCACGCACAACCGCTTTCACCTCATCCAAGCGGCTGATGAACTTCCAGTCCGCCTCGTCGATGTAGATGCCATTCGGCCCGCTGCCACCTTCCAGGTCGATCGCCACACGCGCCGATACCTGGGGCTTCACGCTCGCCAGAATCGGCACGAAGCCCAGCTGCAGGCTGGTTTCCAGCAGTGCCGCCTGGTTGCGCTCGTCGATGTCGGCCGCTTCGTCCAGGTAGTACGGCAGGCGAATACGGCCGGCCAGGTCGCGGTCCATCAGGTGCAGCAACAGGTACATGTTGGTCAGCGCCTTGATGGTCATGGTGGTGCCGTTGGACGCCGCGCCATCGATGTCGGCATGGATGACCGGCTGGCCGTTGACCTTGGTGATCTCGAACGCCAGCTCGAACAGGTCCTTCAAACCCAGTTGGTTGTGGTTGGCCGCCACCAGGCGCGCCAGGTACTCCTTGGCCTCTTCGTTCTTGTTGTCCTGCTCGGCGCTCTGGGTCAGGTCGAACACCGACAGGGTTTCGCCTTCCTCGTACTGGCCGGCACTGTGGATGATCTGGTCGATATGCTTGAGCGCTTCCTTGTTCGGCGCCAGCACCACGCGGAAGCTTTCCAGGTTGGATACCTGGCGCTTGTTGATCTCGCGGTTGAACAGCGCCAGCTGGTGCTCGAGGCTGTCGTAGTCGCTGCGGATGTTGCGCAGGGTGCGGGCGATGTCGGTCACCGCCGCGCGGCGCGCCTTGGCCAGGGTCAGGGCTTCGTCGGTGCGGTGCGCATAGGCGTTCACCAGCAATTGCAGGCGGCGCTCCATGTCGTCTTCACTGTCGAACTTGGCCACGCCTTTCAGGCGCACCTGGGCATACAGTGCCTCGATCTGGTTATCGACGCGCTGCAGGCTCTGCCAGCTGTCCTGGTAGTCGTTGAGCAGCGGCAGCAGGTTGTCCATCGAATCGTCGATGGGTTCCATGAAAGGCGTACCGTAGGGCAGGTCGGCCGGCAGCAGTTGGCGGCGGCGCAGGGCGTCTTCCAGGGTGCGCTGCTTGGACTCGAGGTCGCCGAGCTGGCGGCCGACCAGCTGCAGCTTGGCCGACAGTTGCTGGACGCGTTCGGTGAACGCGTCGCTGGAGCGCTTGAGCTCGTCCTGGGCGGCTTCCAGTTGCGACAGTTGCTCGAGTTTTTCCGGCTCTTCGGCAGCGAGGGTCTGGCTGCGGCGGTAGTCTTCCAGGGCCTTCTGGGCGTCCAGCACTTCCTGATACAGGGTTTCGGTCTGGGCCTTGGAGGCCGAGCGGTCGGCGGCTACGGCCTGCTGGGTCTTGAGCTGTTTCAGCTCTTTCTCCAGGCGCTCTTTCTGGTCGCGCAGGGCGGCGCGGTCGGCCAGGGCCTGCAGGGCCGGCGGGTCGATGTTGGTCAGGTCGATGGCCAGGCCCGGCGCCTCGAAGCGCTCGCCCTTGAAGCCGTCGAGCACCGCTTCCAGCGACTTTACCCACAGGTCGCTGTCGTCCAGCTCGATGCCGCGCTCGCCCAATGGCAGGCTGAACAGCGCACCGTTGAACAGGCGCATCAGGCGGTCGACGTCCTGCTGCGAGAACTCTTCGCGCAGGCGCGCATAGCTGTTGTTGTCGGCATGGTCGAGCTGCTGCTTGACCTGCTTCAGGCGCTTTTCCAGGTCGCGCACACGCTCGTCGAGGTCTTCGGCGCTGAACTGCCGCGACTGGGCCAGGGCACCGGCCAGTTCGTCGTGCGCGTCCTTGGCTGCCAGCAGTTGCTGCTCCAGCACCTTCACGTCATCGACCAGCGCAAAGCGGTGCTTGAGGACCGACAGCTCACCCAGCCAGCGCTGGATACCGGTGATTTCGCGCTCCAGGCGCATCAGCTCCTGGGTGCCGCCGCGCTGGTCGTTCTGCAGGCGGTCCTGCTCGCCACGGTAGTGCTCGGACTGGATCACCAGCTGTTCCTTGCGCGCCATGGCGTATTCCTGCCAGGTGCCCAGCAAGGTGTCGAGCACCGGGGAAATGCGGTGCAGCTTGCCGCGCAGGATGTCACGCTGGGCCACGCCGCCCGCCAGCGCCTCGACCAGCGGGCCGGCCGCGACCAGCGCGTTGTAGTCCTGTTCCATGCGGCGTACGTCGCGGAAGGCCTCTTCGCAGGCGGCGATGTAGTCGACGCTGCCCGAGCGCAGGCTGTGCTCGAAGGCATCGAGGAACAGTTGCTTGAGCTTGGCCGCAGTGATCTCGCGCATGTGCAGCAGGTTGATGAACAGTGCGCGGAAGGTTTTCAGGCTTTGCTCGCTGGTGGAGCGCAGCGGGATCATGGTCAGGTCCAGCGGCACCGACGTGTGGCCGCCGACCAGCAGCCGGCGCAGCTCGTCGGGCTTGACCTCGTAAGCCTTTATGCCCAGGCGCTCGAGGTTGGTGAAGAGCTCTTTCTGGCGCAGGCAGGTGTCGTTCTTCTGGTAGTGGGCCAGGTCCAGTTCGCCCTTGTAGGCGAAGAACTGGTGACCGAAACCACCGCCCGGCCCGCGGCCGACCACGCCAATCACGTGGGGGCCATGGGGCAGGCTCAGTTCGCAGAGAATGTACGAGGTGTCGCTGGCAAAGTAGAAGCGGCGAGACTGCTCGAGGCTGTACTTGCCGAAGCTCATGTCTGACATGCGTGCCAGGATCGGGAACTGCAGCGCGTTGATCGACGCCGATTTGCCCAGGTTGTTGGCGCCGTAGACCGACAGCGGGTGCTCCAGCGGGAACAGGCCAAGGCTGTAGCCTGCAGTGTTGAGCAGTGCAAAGCGGCGGATGCCGTAGCGTTCCTGGCTCATGCGTCAATCTCCTGTTGCTCTTCGCGGATGGCCCGGGCCAGGGCGTCCTCTTCGCTTTCCTCGCCTTCGAACGGCGTGAGGTCCAGCGGGTCGTCGGTGCGGTTGAGTTCTTCGGGGCTTTCTTCCTCGACCAATACCGGGGTCGGCAGCGGCAGGTCGCTGTGCAGCGTGGCGGCCAGGTCGCGGTCCTGCTGCACCGACAGGCACACGTCGAGGAAACGGTGCATGGGCGGCAGGAAGCGGTAGATGCCGCCCTCTTCGTGGGCGAAGCCCAGCTGAGTCATGCGCCGCAGGATCTTCTCTTCAAGCTCGTCGACGGTCTGCACCTCGGCCTGCAGGAACAGGTCGCGGTACTTGTCCAGCAGCGATGGCAGCTCGTCGCGGCCGATACTGCCGCCGTCCAGCACTGCCATGGGGTCGCGGCCCTGGTCCGCCAGGTGCTCGACCAGGATGAAGGTGAACAGCGACAGGCGTTGCGCGGTCTTGTTGACCTGCGCGGCGGTCATGTCCGGCACGAAGTAGTAGAAACCACGGGTGTCGCACACCAGCTCGAAGCCCAGGGCCTTGAACAGGGTGCGGTACTGGTCCTGGAAGTTCGACAGCTGAGCGTACAGCTCGGGGTCGCGACGGCTGATGTGGAAGCCTTTGAACAGCTCGCGGAAGATCGGCGCGAGCTGGGACAGTTCGGAAAGATCAAGATGCATGGGCTGGGCTCGCGTTGGGGTCGGTAGGCGCGCTGTTGGCGTCTTCGCGGCTGGAGGTCAGGGCGAACGAGCGCAGGCTGACCAAGTGTTCCTGGGTGGTGTACTCGCGGCGGTCCAGGCGTTCGCGCTTGAAGCGCTTTTCCCGCGACAGGCGCGAGAACCAGTACAGCAACTCGTCGGTGGCGCCTTCGGGCTCCTGCTCCAGCAGCCAGACCATCAGGTCGGGCAGGGGCAGCGCCTGTTCGCAACGTTCGGCCATTTCCTTGACCGTGCGTGGGGCGCGGGGCAGGGCACCGGACTGCGTCTTGTGGGCCTTGGGGAAGCGCGCCGGCTTGGGCTCGAAGCGGGCCAGGGCGTACACGTAGGCTTCGACCTGGCTGGCACTGCCGAGGAAGGTGCTTTGCGGGCGGGTGAACATCGGCATGGCCGCTTGCGGCACGGCATCCAGGCCCTTGCGCCGGATCACCGACAGGGCCAGTGCGGCGCCACGGGTCACGGCGTTGTGCCGACGGGCTTCTTCGCGCAGCGGCAACAGCAGTTCGCGGGCGTGGCGCAGGGTGAGCTGAGCGTTGGTCTGCATCTCCAGGATGCGCGCATGGGTGCGCAGCAGCATGTCGTCATCGACCAGGTGGCCCAGGCGCGCCTGTTCGCCCAGCAGCTTGAGCAGCACGGTCTCGACCTTGCGCACGCCTTGCTCGAAGGCGCCGTCGGCGTTGACCAGCTGGATCATCGGCTCGACGTACTCGTCCCAGGTGGCCAGGACCTCGGCATAGCGCTGGCGCAGCGGGATCTGGCGGTTGCTGGTCTTGGCCCGTTCGGCCACGGCCACCAGCGCCTGCTCGTCGTTGTCGAGCTTTTTGAGCACATCGCGCACGCGCATGTCGAGCAGGCGCAGCTGGCGCGCCAGGTCGTCGCTGTCGCGGTTGTCGAAGGCATCCTGGATGTGCCCGGCAAGGCGTTCCAGGTGGCGCAGGTAGGCTTCGATCTCCAGGCACAGGCCCAGCCGGTGCTCGCGGCGCAGGTAGGCGAGAAAGTCGTGTATCTGCGCATTGAGCTCGAAACGGTTCGGGCTTTTGGCCACCGGGACCAGGATGTCCAGGCGGATCCACACGTCGAGCAGCTGGGTGATGTCCTGCGGGGTGCTTTCTACTTGCTGGCGGGCCACATGCTGGCGCAGCTCGACCAGGCTCAGGGTGCCCTGGTCGAAACGCTCGCACAGCGGCTCGATCAGGGCCCAGTGTTCGGCTAGGGCGCGCAGGACGCGCTTGGGTTCGATCATTGGCTTCGACTCGTTGCCAAGAAAAAGGGGCGATTGTACTGCATCCGGGGGGTAGGGTTTCACCCCTTGGTCTGTAATGAGGAATAACCCTGAAGTGCTTGGGTGTATGACGGTGTTTCTGCAGTGGTTTTGAGATTGAGCGCCGC
>NZ_BLJG01000119.1 GCF_009932375.1 Pseudomonas juntendi | reverse complement strand
GCAGGTCCTTCGCGGGCACGCCCGCTCCTACAGGTTGGGCGCTGAACTCAAGAAATGCGCGATCCCCTGTGGGAGCGGGCGTGCCCGCGAAGGGTCGCAAAGCGGCCCCAAATTACTTAACTGACAGGCATTAGCCCCGTGGGCGCCTTTGTCTATTGCGGTGTCACTCAGCCAATGGCCTTGGACGCCAGCCAGAACAAGCCGGCCGCCAGGCCCATCGAGGCTGGCAGGGTCAGAACCCAAGCCATCAGGATGGTTTTGACGGTGCCACCTTGCAGGCCGCTTTTGTTGGCGACCATGGTGCCGGCCACGCCGGACGACAGCACGTGAGTGGTCGAAACCGGCAAGGCGAACACGTTGGCCATGCCGATGGCACAGGCCGCGGTGATCTGTGCCGACATGCCCTGGGCATAGGTCATGCCCTGCTTGCCGATCTTCTCGCCAACGGTCAGCACTACACGCTTCCAGCCCACCATGGTGCCCAGGCCCAAGGCCAGGGCAACGGCCACGATCACCCAGAACGGGGCGTATTCAGTGGTGGCGGTAAGGTCCTTGCGCAGTTTTTCCAGGTCGGCCTTTTCGCGGGCTTCCAGGCCAGGCAGCTTGCCAACCTTCTTCGCGGTGTCGTCCAGGCACAGCAGGTAGCGGCGTACTTCAACGCGCTTCTCGGCAGCCAGGCTGTGATAGTCGGTCACGCCTTGCAACGAGGTCTGCAGTGCGGCGATGGTCGGCTCGGTCTGCTGCGGGTTGCAACTGAACTGTTCCGGCAGGTCGCTGGCCTTGGCCTTGCCCAGGGCCAGGAACTCGCCCAGGGTGGCGGCGTTGCGCTCGTAGAACTGGCTCATGTGCAAGGTGGCGTCGCGGGTACGCTCGATCTGATAGGTGGTGCTGTTCAGGTCGAGCACGAACTTGGCCGGAACGATACCGATCAGCACCAGCATGATCAGGCCAATGCCTTTCTGGCCGTCGTTGGAACCGTGCACGAAGCTCACGCCCATGGCAGAAACCACCAGGACCAGGCGGTTCCAGAAGGGCGGGTGCTTCTTGTCGTCGAGTTTACGGCGCTGTTCGGGGGTCTTGTGCATCTTCGACAGCGGGCGCCACCACTTCAGGCCGAGCAGCACCAGGGCGGCTACGGCGAAGCCGGCCATTGGCGAGACCACCAGCGACATGGCAATGTCGATGGCTTTCTGCCAGTTAACGCCGTCTCCCAGCGGGATGTCGTTGATCAGGGCATTGGCCAGACCTACACCCAGAATAGAGCCGATCAGCGTGTGCGAACTGGAAGCGGGAATACCGAAATACCAGGTGCCGAGGTTCCAGGTGATGGCCGCGGCCAGCAGGGAGAAGACCATGGCCAGGCCGTGCCCGGTGTTCACATTGATCAGCAACTCTACCGGCAGCAGGTGCACGATGGCGTAGGCCACCCCGACACCGCCCAGCAGTACGCCGAAGAAGTTGAACACGCCGGAGAAGAACACGGCGAGGTGGGGAGGCATGGCTTTGGTATAGATGACGGTAGCTACCGCGTTTGCGGTGTCATGAAAGCCATTGATGAACTCGAAGGCGAGTACGAAGGTCAAGGCGAGCAGCAGGCTCACCAATACCCAGGCATCCAGTCCGCTGAATAAATCGATCATGAAGGTTGTCTGGCGGTCATAGGGGGGCGGGATTATGCCAGAAAACCTTGGCAATCGATGCACCTCCAGCAGGCCGTTGGCACGGCCAAAAGCGCCAAAGCTGCCCTGCGAGCGGCCCTTGATTACAGGGCAAGTTCAGCTTAAATCGGCGAATTGCTGCGAAAATCAGGTCAAAAACGTAAAGGTCCAGCTTCGGCGCTAATTAAAACGATCGTTTGAAATTTGTGAAAATCCATTTCACTTAGCTTGGGTAATAAGACCAACACGCCCGGCCGAGCCGGGCGGACACAGCGCTGCATTGACCCGGGTCAGGGGTTCTCGCTGCGTAGTTCCTTTTCCATGCGTTCCAGTTCCTGGCTGAAAGCCTGGTCTCGCAGGCTGGCGCGTTTGCGCCAGGGTTTGCGCTCCGGTTCCGTTTGTGCGGCATAGGTGGTGACTTCGCCGCCGTAGACATCCTTGTAACGTTCAGCCTGGCGCTCGAGTTCTGCGCGCAGTTCATCTTTCGTCACATGCAGTACCTGAATTAAGTGTAATCACGGGGGTAACGCGTTATGCGCTTGTGCGCCCTGTTCCGGCCGCAACGTCTTGGTTCCACGAAAGGTTCCGTGGGCACAATTGCGTCACGACTGTCGTGCCGATTATAGCAACCGATAATTTGCCGAACATCGTTATTTAACCAGCACCGCCATCATCCGACGCACGTTATGGCATGTGCGGGTAAACAAGTTGGGGCTTTCTTACAAGTTTGAAAGGCATGCCGGATAAAAGTTCGGGCAACAAGCTGACGAGGCGGGAATGAAAAACGGCCCCGCCGCAAGGCGAGGCCGTTGCCTGGGGACTTCTACGGTGGGTACCTGACCAGTCTCTCCAAAGAAGCCACATGTGGCAGGAGAAAGGTATAAGCAAAAGTGTCAGCGGTCAATTGCGATTATCGGCCGTTTGTTCGATAATCGCACGAACCGGCGTTTTTTTTGAGGTGTGCGATGAGTGACGAAACGGTGGACAACGCTTCTGCCAGCCCAGAGGCGGCACGGCCTGTGTTGGCGGCCATGGCGCCGCCGATCGTGGCCTCGCCGGCCAAGCGCATCCAGGCTTTCACCGGCGACCCGGACTTCATGACATCCCTGGCCCGTGGCCTGGCGGTGATCCAGGCTTTCCAGGAGCGCAAGCGCCACCTCACCATCGCCCAGATCAGCCACCGTACCGAAATACCCCGGGCCGCCGTGCGCCGTTGCCTGCACACGCTGATCAAGCTGGGCTATGCCACCACCGACGGGCGCACCTACTCGCTGCTACCCAAAGTGCTGACCCTGGGGCATGCCTACCTGTCATCCACGCCATTGGCGATTTCGGCCCAGCCGTACCTGGACCGCATCAGCGACCAGCTGCACGAGGCGGCCAACATGGCCACCCTCGAAGGTGACGACATCCTTTATATAGCCCGTTCGGCCACAGTCGAGCGCCTGATTTCGGTCGATTTGTCGGTGGGCGGGCGCCTGCCCGCCTACTGCACGTCGATGGGGCGCATTCTGCTGGCGGCGCTGGATGACACCAGCCTGCGCGAATACCTGGAGCGGGCCGACCTCAAGGCGCGCACCAGCCGTACCTTGCATGATGCCGAATCGTTGTTCGCCTGTATTCAGCAGGTCCGCGCCCAAGGCTGGTGTGTAGTGGACCAGGAACTGGAGCAGGGGCTGCGCTCGATTGCCGTGCCGGTGTATGACGCTTCCGGGCAGGTGCTGGCAGCCTTGAACGTAAGTACCCACGTCGGGCGGGTCACGCGCAGCGAACTGGAGCAGCGCTTCTTGCCGATCCTGCTGGCTGCCAGCCGGGACCTGTGCCACCAGCTGTTTGGTTGAGCGCGCAAGGGGGGGGCGCGCCAGCGGTTTTTTGAACAGGCAAAACGGTTTCCTGTGCGATAAACGCACAGTGTCGTTCGCGGCGAATTGCGTCACCTGCGCCCGCTGATTAATGTCTCTCGCAACGGTCGGCTGTGCCGACCGAACAAGAAAAACATGAGGCACATACCATGCATACTGTCCCTAGGCTGCTGCGCTCGCACCCGCATGCAGTTTCGTTGTATCCAGGCTGACCCAGGCCATTTTCCCTAGCGTTGCCCACCTGTACCGGCTAGCCGAGTGCAAAGGCCTGGCTGTGCCCCCTATTCTGGATAACAACAATGAACCAAGCGCAAACCAACGTCGGCGCAAGCCTTGACGTCCAGTCGTTCATCAATCAGCAACCGTTGTCCCGCTATCAGTGGCGGGTCGTGCTGCTGTGCTTTCTGATCGTCTTCCTCGATGGCCTGGACACGGCCGCCATGGGCTTCATCGCCCCGGCCCTTTCACAGGAATGGGGCATTGACCGTGCCAGCCTGGGCCCGGTGATGAGTGCCGCGTTGATCGGCATGGTCTTCGGCGCCCTGGGCTCGGGGCCGCTGGCCGACCGCTTTGGCCGCAAGGGCGTGCTGGTGGGTGCGGTACTGGTATTCGGTGGCTTCAGCCTGGCCTCGGCCTATGCCACCAACGTCGACCAACTGCTGGTGCTGCGCTTCCTGACCGGCCTTGGCCTGGGGGCGGGTATGCCCAACGCCACCACGCTGCTGTCGGAGTACACCCCAGAGCGCCTCAAGTCGCTGCTGGTCACCAGCATGTTCTGCGGCTTCAACCTGGGTATGGCCGGCGGTGGCTTCATTTCCGCGAAAATGATCCCGGCCTATGGCTGGCACAGCCTGCTGGTAGTCGGTGGGGTGCTGCCGTTGCTGCTGGCCGTGGTGCTGATGGTCTGGCTGCCGGAGTCGGCGCGCTTCCTGGTGGTGCGTAACCGTGGCACTGACAGGGTGCGCAAGACCTTGTCGCCGATCGCCCCGCAGGTGGTGGCCGAGGCGGCGAGCTTCAGCGTGCCGGAACAGAAGGCCGTGGCCGCCCGCAACGTGTTCTCGGTGATTTTCTCTGGCACCTACGGCCTGGGTACCGTACTGCTGTGGCTGACTTATTTCATGGGCCTGGTGATCGTCTATCTGCTGACCAGCTGGCTGCCGACCCTGATGCGTGACAGTGGCGCGAGCATGGAGCAGGCGGCCTTTATCGGTGCCTTGTTCCAGTTTGGTGGCGTGCTGAGTGCGGTCGGTGTGGGTTGGGCCATGGACCGCTTCAACCCGCACAAGGTGATTGGCATCTTCTACTTGCTGGCCGGGGTATTCGCCTACGCAGTAGGGCAGAGCCTGGGCAATATCACCTTGCTGGCTACGCTGGTACTCGTGGCAGGTATGTGCGTGAACGGCGCCCAGTCGGCCATGCCGTCGCTGGCGGCGCGCTTCTACCCGACCCAAGGCCGGGCGACCGGGGTATCGTGGATGCTGGGCATCGGCCGCTTCGGCGCGATTCTCGGGGCCTGGAGCGGCGCAACCCTGTTGGGCCTGGGCTGGAGCTTCGAGCAGGTGCTCACGGCGCTGCTGGTGCCGGCGGCGCTGGCTACCGTTGGGGTGGTGGTGAAAGGGCTGGTGAGCCACGCCGACGCCACCTGATAGCGAGGCCGCCCTTGCCGGCCAGGCGCTGTACGAAGGTGGGTAGCAAGGCAACAAATAGTTCGATAATCGCACGAATAGTCGATTATCGGATTGTAAGCTACCCACCGGCCTCCTTAATCTGAGCTTACTGAAGCACCCTGACCAGGAGCCTCCAATGCCACGTGCAGACCACCACCGAACCCACCGAAATCAAGCTGCCACCCCGCGTGACCTTGATGCCCGTACCGCCGCGGCCCATGGCCAGCCGGCAGGAGAAGCCTGATGCGAGACGTATTCATCTGTGACGCCATCCGTACCCCGATTGGCCGCTTTGGCGGTGCCTTGGCCGGTGTGCGTGCCGACGACCTGGCCGCCGTGCCACTGAAGGCGCTGATCGAGCGCAACCCCGGTGTGCAGTGGGACCAGGTTGACGAGGTGTTCTTCGGGTGCGCTAACCAGGCAGGTGAAGACAACCGCAACGTGGCGCGCATGGCGCTGCTGCTGGCCGGCCTGCCCGAAAGCATTCCGGGCGTTACCCTTAACCGCCTGTGTGCCTCGGGCATGGATGCCATTGGCACTGCTTTCCGCGCCATTGCCAGCGGGGAAATGGAGCTGGCCATCGCCGGGGGTGTGGAATCGATGTCGCGGGCCCCGTTCGTCATGGGCAAGGCCGAAAGCGGCTATTCGCGCAACATGAAGCTGGAAGACACGACCATTGGCTGGCGTTTCATCAACCCGCTGATGAAGAGCCAGTACGGCGTGGACTCGATGCCGGAAACCGCCGACAACGTGGCCGACGATTATCAGGTGTCGCGCGCCGACCAGGATGCTTTCGCCTTGCGCAGCCAGCAAAAGGCCGCTGCAGCGCAGGCCGCCGGCTTTTTTGCCGAAGAAATCGTGCCGGTGCGCATCGCCCACAAGAAGGGTGAAGTGATCGTCGAGCGTGATGAACACCTGCGCCCGGAGACCACCCTGGAAGCGTTGACCAAGCTCAAGCCGGTCAACGGCCCGGACAAGACCGTCACCGCCGGCAACGCTTCGGGCGTCAACGATGGTGCGGCAGCACTGATCCTGGCCTCGGCTGAAGCGGTGAAGAAGCATGGCCTTACCCCGCGTGCCCGCGTTCTGGGCATGGCCAGCGGTGGCGTTGCGCCACGGGTGATGGGCATTGGCCCGGTCCCGGCAGTACGTAAGCTGACCGAGCGCCTGGGTGTGGCGGTGAATGATTTCGATGTGATCGAGCTCAATGAGGCGTTCGCCAGCCAAGGCCTGGCAGTGCTGCGTGAGCTGGGCGTGGCCGATGATGCGCCGCAGGTAAACCCCAATGGCGGCGCGATCGCGCTGGGCCACCCGCTGGGCATGAGCGGTGCTCGCCTGGTGCTGACGGCCTTGCATCAACTGGAGAAAAACGGTGGCCGTAAAGGCCTGGCGACCATGTGCGTGGGCGTCGGCCAAGGCTTGGCGCTGGCCATCGAACGGGTTTGACCTGTCCTGGCCCCTTCGTGGGGCAAGCCGGGTGTTACAGCATGGTCGTTGCCCACTGCACAACGGCAAACTGTGGCAGCAGGCTTGCCCCGCGAAGGGGCCGGCACCTTCGACCCAAGGCCAATTGCCAGCTTCAAGGCGGAACGAGGTGTTACCAGGTATGTCTAGACTAACCTGTGACCCTTCAGGAGTAACCTCACCATGACTTCAACCTATTACACCGGTGAAGAGCGCAGCAAGCGCATCTTCGCTATCGTTGGTGCCTCTTCGGGCAACCTGGTGGAATGGTTCGACTTTTACGTCTATGCCTTCTGTGCGATCTACTTCGCCCCGGCGTTCTTCCCCTCCGACGACCCCACGGTGCAGTTGCTGAATACCGCGGGGGTATTCGCCGCAGGCTTCTTGATGCGCCCGATTGGTGGCTGGATCTTCGGCCGCCTCGCTGACCGCCATGGCCGCAAGAACTCGCTGATGATCTCGGTGCTGATGATGTGCTTCGGCTCGCTGATGATCGCCTGCCTACCCACCTATGCCAGCATTGGCACCTGGGCCCCGGCGCTGTTGTTGCTGGCGCGCCTGATCCAGGGCCTGTCGGTGGGTGGCGAGTACGGCACCACCGCCACGTACATGAGTGAGGTGGCCCTGCGCGGCCAGCGCGGCTTCTTTGCCTCGTTCCAGTACGTGACGCTGATCGGCGGCCAGCTTTTGGCCGTGCTGGTGGTGGTGATCCTGCAGCAGCTGCTGACCGAGGATGAGCTGCGTGCCTGGGGCTGGCGCATTCCGTTCGTGGTCGGGGCCATTGCAGCACTGAT
Source organism: Pseudomonas juntendi (assembly GCF_009932375.1). GTDB lineage: Bacteria > Pseudomonadota > Gammaproteobacteria > Pseudomonadales > Pseudomonadaceae > Aquipseudomonas > Aquipseudomonas juntendi. The sequence continues at coordinate 3,365 of NZ_BLJG01000119.1, read as the reverse complement.
CTCGTTGATGCTGCGCCGCTCGCTGCACGAAACCAGCAGCGCCGAAACCCGTCAGGACAAGGATGCCGGCACCATCAAAGGCTTGTTCAGCAACCACGCTGCAGCCTTCATCACCGTGCTGGGCTACACCGCAGGTGGGTCGCTGATTTTCTACACCTTCACCACCTATATGCAGAAGTACCTGGTGAATACCGCTGGCATGACGGCGAAGAACGCCAGTTATGTGATGACGGCTGCGCTGTTCCTGTTCATGGTGCTGCAGCCGTTCTTCGGCATGCTGTCCGACCGTATTGGGCGACGCAATTCCATGCTGCTGTTCGGGGCGTTGGGAACGCTGTTCACCGTGCCGCTGCTGATGGCGTTGAAAACCGTGACCAGCCCGTTCATGGCCTTCGTGCTGATCAGCCTGGCACTGTGCATCGTCAGTTTCTATACCTCGATCAGCGGCCTGGTGAAGGCCGAAATGTTCCCGCCGCAAGTTCGCGCGCTGGGTGTAGGCCTGGCTTACGCGGTGGCCAACGCGGCATTCGGCGGTTCGGCCGAGTACGTGGCCCTGGGGCTGAAGACCATGGGGATGGAGAATACGTTCTACTGGTACGTGACGGCGATGATGGCGATAGCCTTCCTGTTCAGCCTGCGCCTGCCGAAGCAGGCCGAGTACCTGCACCATGATCATTAAGGAAGCTGCATGAGCAACCAACTGTTCGACGCCTACTTCACCGCGCCGGCCATGCGCGAGGTTTTTTCCGACCGTCGCCGCCTGCAGGGCATGCTGGATTTCGAGGCCGCGCTCGCCCGCGCCGAGGCTTCGGTCGGCTTGGTTCCGCACAGCGCCGTGGCCGCCATCGAGGCGGCCTGCCAGGCCGAGCGCTATGACGTAGGCGCCCTGGCCAATGCCATCGCCAGCGCTGGCAATTCGGCAATCCCGCTGGTGAAGGCGTTGGGCAAGGTGATCGCCACCGGCGTGCCCGAGGCCGAGCGTTATGTGCACTTGGGCGCTACCAGCCAGGATGCGATGGACAGCGGCTTGGTATTGCAGTTGCGCGCTGCCCTCGACTTGCTGGAAAGCGACCTTGGCCAACTTGCCGAAACCTTGGCGCAGCAGGCCTTGAAGCACGCCGACACCCCCATGGTGGGGCGCACGTGGCTGCAACATGCCACGCCGGTGACCTTGGGCATGAAGCTGGCCGGGGTGCTTGGCGCCGTGACCCGCCATCGCCAGCGCTTGCAGGCGTTGCGCCCGCGCTTGCTGGTGCTGCAGTTCGGCGGCGCCTCGGGCAGCCTGGCGGCCTTGGGCAGCAAGGCGTTGCCGGTGGCCGAGGCGCTGGCCGAGCAACTGCGGCTGGCCCTGCCGGAACAGCCTTGGCACACCCAGCGCGACCGCTTGGTGGAGTTTGCCTCGGTGCTGGGCATGATCGCCGGCAGCCTTGGCAAGTTCGGCCGCGATGTCAGCTTGCTGATGCAAACCGAGGCTGGCGAGGTGTTCGAGCCTTCCGCGCCGGGCAAGGGCGGCTCTTCGACCATGCCCCACAAGCGTAACCCGGTGGGGGCCGCCGTTCTGATCGGGGCCGCCACCCGGGTGCCGGGGCTGGTTTCGACGATGTTCAGCGCCATGCCCCAGGAACACGAGCGCAGCCTGGGGTTGTGGCATGCCGAATGGGAAACCCTGCCAGAAATCTGCTGCCTGGTCTCCGGTGCGCTGCGCCAGGCCCAGGTGATTGCCGAGGGGATGGAGGTGGATGCCGAGCGCATGCGCCGCAACCTCGACCTGACCCAGGGCCTGGTGCTGGCCGAGGCAGTGAGCATTGTGCTGGCACAGCGCCTGGGCCGCGACCGCGCCCACCACCTGCTGGAGCAATGCTGCCAGCGCGCCGTGGCCGAGCAGCGTCACCTGCGTGCCGTGCTGGGTGACGAGCCGCAGGTCAGCGCCGAACTGTCCGCCGAGGAACTCGATCGCTTGCTCGACCCCGCCCATTACCTGGGCCAGGCCCGCGTCTGGGTGGCGCGCGCCGTGTCCGAACATCAACGTTTCACTGCCTGAAGGAGACCGCTGTGGCGCATTTGCAACTGGCCGATGGCGTTTTGAATTACCAACTCGATGGCCCGGCAGACGCCCCGGTGCTGGTCCTGTCCAACTCGCTGGGTACCGACCTGGGCATGTGGGACGCCCAGATGCCGCTGTGGGCCGAGCAATTCCGGGTGCTGCGCTACGACACCCGTGGCCACGGTGCATCGCTGGTCACCGAAGGCCCTTATTCCATCGAGCAACTGGGCCGCGATGTGCTGGCGCTGCTCGATGGCCTGGACATTGCCAAGGCGCACTTTGTCGGCTTGTCGATGGGTGGCCTGATTGGCCAGTGGCTGGGCATCAATGCCGGTGAGCGCTTGCGTAGCCTGACCTTGTGCAACACCGCCGCCAAAATCGCCAATGACGAGGTGTGGAACACCCGTATCGACACCGTGCTCAAGGGCGGCCAGCAGGCCATGGTCGACCTGCGCGATGCGTCCATTGCCCGCTGGTTCACCCCAGGCTTTGCCCAGGCACAAGCCGCAGAGGCCCAGCGTATCTGCCAGATGCTGGCGCAGACCAGCCCCCAGGGGTATGCCGGCAACTGCGCGGCGGTGCGCGATGCCGACTTCCGTGAGCAACTCGGTCGCATCCAGGTGCCGACGTTGATCGTGGCAGGGACAGAAGATGTGGTAACCACCCCGGCGCACGGCCAGTTCATGCAAACCGGTATTGCCGGTGCCGAATACGTCGAGTTCCCGGCAGCGCACCTGTCCAACGTCGAGATTGGCGAGGCGTTCAGCCGCCGCGTGCTCGCCTTCCTGTTGGCTCACTGAGGACCCTGCCATGGACGAGAAACAACGCTACGACGCCGGCATGCAAGTACGCCGCGCGGTACTGGGCGATGCCCATGTGGACCGCAGCCTGGAAAAGCTCAACGACTTCAATGGCGAGTTCCAGGAAATGATTACCCGCCACGCGTGGGGTGACATCTGGACCCGCCCCGGCCTGCCACGTCACACCCGCAGCCTGATCACCATTGCCATGCTGATCGGCATGAACCGTAACGACGAACTGAAGCTGCACCTGCGCGCGGCGGCCAACAACGGCGTGACCCGCGACGAGATCAAGGAAGTGCTGATGCAGAGCGCGATCTACTGCGGCATTCCAGCGGCCAACGCCACCTTCCACCTGGCGGAGTCGGTGTGGGACGAGCTAGGGGTAGAGTCGCGTAGCTGACCCTCACGCGGCCCCGCCTGTAGGAGCGGCCTTGTGTCGCGATGGGCTGCGCAGCAGCCCCGGAATATCAGCTTCGCAGCTACGATTGCCGGGGCCGCTGCGCAGCCCATCGCGACAC
>NZ_BLJG01000118.1 GCF_009932375.1 Pseudomonas juntendi | reverse complement strand
ACCGGCACACCGGCGGCGATCGCCGCCTGCAGCAGCGGCAAGGTCAGCCGGTCACGCGCCAGGTCATGCCGGGTGCCCGCGGCACTGGGGGCGCCATTGTAATGATGCGGTTCGATATTTGAAGGCGAGCCCGTAAAAACAATGCCGTGCAGGCAGGCCAGCAACGCTTGCGTGTCGCTGCCACCGTCACGGGCCGGCAGAATCAGCGGCAGGCCGGCAAACGCGGCCGCCTCGACATACTTGTCGCCAACCGTGTGCGACGAGTTCTTCCCCACCTGCTGGCGGCAGGCGCTGACACCGATCAAGGGGACCGCAGTTGCGCTCATGGGCTTACACCGTGTGCAGGTACCAGTTGTACTCGAGGTCGGAAATCGACACTTCGAACTCGGCCAGTTCGCTTTCCTTGCAGGCCACGAAGATATCGATGTAGTCCGGGCTGATGTATTGGTTGAGCACTTCACTGTCGTCCAACGCGCGCAAGGCATCGCGCAGGTTGTTCGGCAGGCTCTGTTCGAGTTGCTCGTAGGAGTTGCCTTCGATCGGCGCCTGGGGTTCGACCTGGTTGGTCAGGCCGTGATGCACGCCGGCCAGGATGGCCGCTAGCATCAGGTACGGGTTGGCGTCGGCGCCGGCCACACGGTGCTCAAGGCGCACGTTGTCGCTGCTGTCGGTGGGCACGCGGACGGCTACCGTACGGTTGTCCAGGCCCCAGCTCGGCGCATTGGGCACGTAGAACTGGGCGCCGAAGCGGCGGTAGGAGTTGATGTTCGGGCACAGGAAGGCCATCGATGCCGGCATCGTCTCCAGCACCCCACCAATGGCGTGACGCAGGGTGTCGCTCTGCAGCGGGTCGTCACTGGTGAAGATGTTGTTGCCATCTTTGTCCAGCACGGAAATGTGTACATGCAGGCCGTTGCCTGCCTGGCCCGGGTAGGGCTTGGCCATGAAGGTGGTGTCCATTTCATGGTCGTACGCAATGTTCTTGATCAAGCGCTTGAGCAGTACCGCGTAGTCGCAGGCCTTGAGCGGGTCTGGCACGTGGTGCAGGTTGACTTCGAACTGCGCCGGGGCGCTTTCCTTGACGATGGCGTCGGCCGGGATGCCTTGTTCCTTTGCGCCTTCGAGGATGTCCTGCAGGCAGTCGGCATATTCGTCGAGGTCGTCGATCAGGTACACCTGGGTCGACTGCGGGCGTTTGCCCGAGATTGGCGAGCGCGGTGGCTGTGGGCGGCCGTTCACGTTCTCCTGGTCGATCAGGTAGAACTCCAGCTCGAACGCGGCGCAGATGGTCAGGCCCAGGTCGTCGAACTTGCTGACCACCTGGCGCAGCACTTCCCGCGGGTCGGCGAAAAACGGCTGGCCATCCAGCTCGTGCATGGTCATCAGCAACTGGGCTGTGGGGCGCTTCTGCCACGGCTCATCCGATAACGTGCCAGGGATCGGGAAGCAGATACGGTCGGCATCGCCGATGTCCAGGCCAAGGCCGGTGCTTTCCACAGTGGAGCCGTTGATGTCCAGGGCGAACAGCGACGCCGGCAGGTTGATGCCCTTTTCGTACACCTTGTGCAGGCTGGCTCGCTCGATGCGCTTGCCGCGTACCACGCCGTTCATGTCGGAGATCAGCAGGTCAACGTACTGCGTGTCCGGATGGGCCTGGAGGAAGTCTTTCATCTCGCTGGAAGAACTGGCGCACGGGGTGACCGACGTCATGGCTGTACATCCTTTGATTTGCTGCGGCGATGTGGGGGTACGGCTGGCGCCTCATGGGCGACGATGGTTGCAGCTGTTGTTCTTTTCACTTCCCATCGTGGGGATTGTTGACCCGACCGGGCGCATTGATTCCGGGGGGCGGTTTCACTATAAAATGGCCCTGATGCAACAGACATTGGCAATTCGGCAAGCAGAGCGTGCACCAATGCAATATCAGATCACCCACGCCGACCTCACTCTGGTCCTGGCACTGGAGCGTGGCCGCTCGCTGGCGAAGGCCGCCGAGTTGCTCAAAGTTGACGTATCGACGGTCTTTCGCTCGATACGCCGGCTGGAATCGGCCCTCGGTACTGCGCTGTTCGTGAAAAGCCGCAAAGGCTACCTGCCAACCGATACTGCCCAGGCCCTGGCCGAGCAGGCCGAGCGTGCCGAGCAGGCGCTGGAGGCCGCGCGCATTGCCATGACCAGTGGCGAGCAGGTGGTCAGCGGCACGGTGCGCCTGACCTGTACCGAGGCGGTCATGCACAGCCTGCTGCTGCCGGCGCTGGCCGAGTTCATGCCCAACTACCCGGCGCTGTCGCTGGAAATGGGCACCTCCAACACCTTCGCCAACCTCAGCCGGCGCGACGCCGACATTGCCCTGCGCCTGACCAATACACCGCCGGAGCACCTGGTGGGCCGCAACCTGGGCTCGACGTCCTATGTCATCTGCGGCCAGCCGCAGTGGCGCGAGCGGCTGGCCGAATCGCCTGCCAGCACCCCGTGGATCGCCCCTGACGACTCCATGCAGGACCACCCCACGGTGGTCTGGCGCAACCAGCAGCACCCCGGGTTGAGCCCGCGCTACCAGTGCAGCAGCATGTCGACCATCGCCCAGTTGGTGACCGCCGGGTTGGGCGTGGCGGCGCTGCCGGACTACATGGTGCATGCGCTGCCCGGCGTCGATGCGCTCAGCGGGCCGCTGGCCGGCTGCGACACCCAGCTGTGGCTGCTGACCCGCCCAGACTGCCGGGCACTGCGCTCGGTGCAGACCTTGTTCGAAGAGCTGACCCCGAGGTTGCGCGGCGCGATGCTCTGAGGTTATCGTCAGGCTCATGCGTCGAGGGTGTCTGTTTCGGCCCTTTCGCGGCTGAAACCGCGCCTGCACGGTGCGGTGGCAGGCTTGGGGATGACGCTGCTCGGCAAAACAGCGCTTCCCTATTGGCTGGTGAATTTTTATACTATCGAGTCCGCCTGCCCACTATTGGGCTGCACGCCCACCGCATTTGCTACTGAGGAAGACCATGGCCCGCGTAACTGTTGAAGACTGCCTGGAACACGTGGATAACCGCTTTGAGCTGGTCATGCTCTCGACCAAGCGCGCTCGCCAGCTGGCGACCGGCGGCAAGGAACCACGCGTAGCGTGGGAAAACGACAAGCCTACCGTCGTTGCCCTGCGTGAAATCGCCGAAGGCATCGTCACCAACGAATTCATCGCCGCTGAAGAGATCGTCACCGAGGATCCGGTGTTCGCCGCGTTCGAGGACGAGAACAACGAGGCTGTCTGATTGATGCCAGGTCGACGTCGCACGGCGCAAGGCCCTCTTCCTCGGCAGGAGGTAAACCCATGCCGGGTATAGAAGCCTTGGCCGAACGGCTGTCGACCTATCTTGGCCCTGAACAGGTCAACCTGGTCCGGCGCGCCTATTTCTACGCCGAACAGGCCCACGACGGGCAGCGCCGCCGCAGCGGCGAGCCCTACGTGACCCACCCGCTGGCCGTGGCCAGCATCCTCGCCGACATGCACATGGACCATCAAAGCCTGATGGCGGCCATGCTGCACGATGTGATCGAAGACACCGGTATCGCCAAGGAAGCCCTCAGCCAGCAATTTGGTGAGACCGTGGCCGAGCTGGTTGACGGGGTCAGCAAGCTGACCCAGATGAACTTCGAAACCAAGGCCGAGGCGCAGGCTGAAAACTTTCAGAAAATGGCCATGGCCATGGCGCGCGATATCCGCGTGATCCTGGTCAAGCTGGCTGACCGCCTGCACAACATGCGCACCCTTGAAGTGCTGTCCGGTGAAAAGCGCCGGCGCATCGCCAAGGAAACCCTCGAAATCTACGCCCCCATCGCCAATCGCCTGGGCATGCATACGGTGCGCGTGGAGTTCGAAGACCTCGGCTTCAAGGCCATGCACCCCATGCGCTCGTCGCTGATTCACCGTGCGGTGAAAAGCGCTCGTGGCAACCGCAAGGAAATCGTCGCCAAGATCGAGCACTCGCTGGCGAACTGCCTGGCTGCAGATGGCATCGAAGGCGAAATCAGCGGCCGGCAGAAGCACCTCTATGGCATCTACAAGAAGATGCGCGGCAAGCGCCGCGCCTTCAACGAGATCATGGACGTGTACGCCTTCCGCGTCATCGTTGACAAAGTCGATACCTGCTACCGTGTGCTCGGCGCCGTGCATAACCTCTACAAGCCGCTGCCCGGCCGCTTCAAGGACTACATCGCGATCCCCAAGGCCAACGGTTACCAGTCGTTGCACACCACGCTGTTCGGTATGCATGGCGTGCCCATCGAAATCCAGATCCGCACCCGCGAGATGGAAGAGATGGCCAACAACGGCATCGCGGCGCATTGGCTGTACAAGTCCAACGACGACGAGCAACCCAAGGGCAGCCACGCCCGTGCCCGCCAGTGGGTCAAAGGCATCCTCGAGCTGCAGCAGCGTGCTGGCAACTCGCTGGAGTTCATCGAAAGCGTGAAGATCGACCTGTTCCCGGACGAGGTCTACGTGTTCACGCCCAAGGGCCGCATCATGGAGCTGCCCAAAGGCTCGACGGCCGTCGACTTCGCTTACGCGGTACACACCGACGTCGGCAACAGCTGCATCGCCTGCCGTATCAATCGCCGCCTGGCGCCGTTGTCCGAACCGCTGCAGAGCGGGTCCACGGTGGAAATCGTCAGCGCCCCGGGCGCCCGGCCAAACCCGGCCTGGCTCAACTTCGTGGTTACCGGCAAGGCGCGCACGCACATCCGCCACGCGCTCAAGCAGCAGCGCCGGTCCGAATCCATCAGCCTGGGCGAACGCCTGCTGAACAAGGTGCTGACCGGCTTCGACAGCAGCCTGGAGAAGATCCCTCAGGAACGTATCCAGGCGATCCTGGCGGAGTACCGCCTGGAACTGATCGAAGACCTGCTCGAAGATATCGGCCTGGGCAACCGCATGGCGTATGTGGTTGCGCGCCGCCTGCTGTCAGCCGAAGGCGAACAGTTGCCAGCACCGGAAGGGCCGCTGGCGATCCGTGGTACCGAGGGGCTGGTACTGAGTTATGCCAAGTGCTGTACACCCATCCCGGGCGACCCGATCGTCGGCCACCTGTCGGCAGGCAAGGGCATGGTCGTGCACCTGGAGAACTGCCGCAACATCAGTGAAATCCGCCACAACCCGGAAAAATGCGTGCAGCTTTCCTGGGCCAAGGACATCACCGGCGAGTTCAATGTCGAACTGCGGGTCGAACTGGAGCACCAGCGCGGCCTGATTGCCCTGCTTGCCAGCAGCGTCAACGCGGCCGACGGCAATATCGAGAAAATCAGCATGGACGAGCGCGACGGCCGTATCAGCGTGGTCCAACTGGTGGTCAGCGTACACGATCGCGTGCACCTGGCCCGTGTGATCAAGAAGCTGCGTACCTTGACCGGTGTGGTCCGCATCACCCGCATGCGTACGTAGTCCGCCAACCGCAAGGAGTCATCATGAGCAAGACCGTCATCAACAGCGACAAGGCACCCGCCGCTATCGGCACCTACTCGCAGGCGATCAAGGCCGGCAATACCGTGTACATGTCCGGCCAGATCCCGCTGGACCCGAAGACCATGGAGCTGGTCGAAGGCTTCGAAGCCCAGACCGTGCAGGTATTCGAGAACCTCAAGGCCGTGGCTGAGGCTGCTGGCGGTTCGTTCAAGGACATCGTCAAGCTGAACATCTTCCTGACTGACCTGAGCCACTTCGCCAAGGTCAACGAGGTGATGGGCCGTTACTTCGAACAGCCTTACCCAGCGCGCGCCGCGATTGGCGTTGCTGCGCTGCCAAAAGGCGCCCAGGTCGAAATGGACGCCATCCTGGTCATCGAATGATGCCTTGGGCGACGGGCACCCTGCCCGTCGCTCCCTCTCCTGCGCAAGGTTTCCCGACATGCGTCACGCACTGCCCCTCGCGCTGGCAGCCCTGCTCCTGAGCGGCTGCGCCAGCCACAAACCCGAAGATTTCAACGGCACCTGGATCAACCAGGCTGCGATCAAGGCCGCGGTAAAGGGCGACAGCCTGCGCCAGGCCCTCAATGAAAATGGTCCTGTATTCGAGTGGAAGCTCGACGTCGCCAACCAACAGGCCAGCTACAGCAATGGCTTCGAAGCGGCGGACGGCCAGCTGGTCACGCTCGACAAGCAATTGCAGGCCAGCTTTGACGGTGGCCAGACCGAGCAGCTTGCGCTGGACGGTGACGAACTGCTGACCACAGACCAGAGCGGCGCAAAGCAGGCTTTTGTCCGCGTACAACCCTCTGCCACCGCCAACGCCCCGCTGGGCAGCAGCTTCGAAAAAGCCCTGTACCAAGCGTATCTGGGCGGTGAATGGACCATTCTCGAAGGCCAGGGCCAAGGCGGAAAAGTGCGCTTCAGCGATACCGGCAACGTCACTGGCCTGCCTGGGCCAGAACGTTTCGCACTGTGCCTGGCCGGCGACTGCGCCACCATGGGCGGCAGCAACGACAGCCTGTGGCTGGAGCGCAACCAACGGGGTGCGCCTTTCATCATCAAGCGTGAAGGCGACAAGCTGGAGATCTTCCAGGCGGTGAACCGTGCCCAGGCTGATGACATGCCCCAACTGGCAGCGGGCAAGCGCCAGTGGTTGCTGGAAAAAAACTGAAGCCTGCAGCAGCGGCCTTGTTTCGCGACAGGGCCGCAACACGGCACCAGGGCATCAGCGTCGCCGCGTGGATTGCCAGGGCTGCGTTGCAGCCCAATTGCAACACCAGGCCGCGCCTACAGAAGTCGCGTCAAGGGTGTGGTCAGGCTTTCGCCGCCAGGATGGCTGCGTAGCCTTCCTTGTAACTCGGATACACCGGCGCCCAGCCCAACGCCTTCACCCGTGCGTTGCTGCAGCGCTTGCTACCGGTACGCCGCACGCGCTGTTCATCTGACCACTCGGTGACCCCCAGGTAGGCCCGCAACCAGGCCACCACATCGGCCAGCGGTGCCGGATCATCGTCAACCCCGATGTAACAGTCGTCCAACGCCTTGCCATCAGCATCTTCCTGCAGCAGAAACGCCAGCAAGCTGGCAGCATCTTCGGCATGAATACGGTTGCCGTACAGCGGCGGCTGCTCAGCCACCCGATAGCCTTGGCGTACCTGGCTCAGCAGCCACTCGCGGCCGGGGCCGTAGATGCCAGTGAGGCGCACCACACTCGCCGGTATGCCGCTGCCAAGGGCCAAGCGCTCCGCTTCCAGCATCACCCGCCCCGAATACCCCTCGGGCTCGGTCGCCGACCCTTCCTCAACCCACTCGCCGTCCTTCTGCGCATACACGCTACTGCTTGACACGAACAGCAGACGGCGCGGCCGTTGGCCGCGCTCGGCCAGCCAGGCCAGCACATGGCGTAAACCGTCGACATACGCCGCCCGGTAACCCGCCTCGTCATGCTGGCTGGCCGCCACGCAGTACACCAGGTAGTCCAGCGTACCCCGTGGCCATGCGGCTGGCAGCGAGGGCTCGGCCAAGTCCGCAGCCACCGGGTGAACCCCCGCAGGCAATTGCCCCACCGAACGGCGCAGGCCACTGACCTGCCAGCCACGTGCCAGCATCTGCCGGGCCAAGCGCCCGCCTACATCACCACAACCCACCACCATCACGGAAAGGTCTGACATCACAAAACTCCCTGGACCAACTGATCAGCCCAACCACGCTACACGATGGATGGCTAGACCATAGGCGAAAAAAGCTACAATATTACTTTTGTTAACAAGAATTACTTGCAATAATGGCGGCCAAGTTGTTCTCGGCCCGCCTCGAGGCCTTGGAGAACGTTCGTCTTTTCTCTTCATCAGGTCCGGCCAGCATGACACGTACTAAACCCTCCGCTTCGCCAACCCAGTCGCGCGCCTGGCGCGCCATCGCCGCGCTGACGCTCAGCCTGGTGCTGGCCCCGGCAGCCATGGCCGATGAGCCAACCGCCAATACCACCACGCCGGCCGCCGCCACTGCCGCTGCTGCCCCGAGCACCGCCCCTGCTGGCGAAGCACCCGCCACCAGCGCCACTGCCGGTGCACCAGCTGCAGCAGACCCAAGCGTCGAAGCCCTGGTTGAAGATACCTCGCTGGGCATGGCCCACGACCTGTCCCCATGGGGCATGTACAAGAACGCCGACATCGTGGTGAAGATCGTCATGATCGGCCTGGCTATCGCCTCCATCATCACTTGGACCATCTGGATCGCCAAAGGCTTCGAGCTGATGGGCGCCAAACGCCGCCTGCGTGGCGAAATCGCCCAGCTGAAGAAGGCCACCACGCTGAAAGATGCCAGCGAAGTCTCCAGCAAGGAAGGCACGCTGGCCCATACCTTGGTGCACGACGCCCTTGAAGAGATGCGCCTTTCGGTCAATGCCCGCGAGAAAGAGGGTATCAAGGAACGCGTCAGCTTCCGCCTGGAGCGCCTGGTGCATGCCAGCGGCCGTAACATGAGCAGCGGCACCGGCGTACTCGCCACCATTGGTTCCACCGCCCCGTTCGTCGGCCTGTTCGGCACCGTCTGGGGCATCATGAACAGCTTCATCGGTATCGCCAAGACCCAGACCACCAACCTGGCCGTGGTCGCCCCGGGTATCGCCGAAGCCCTGCTGGCCACCGCCCTGGGCCTGGTCGCGGCAATCCCGGCCGTGGTCATCTACAACGTCTTCGCCCGTTCCATTGCCGGCTACAAGGCTCAGGTGTCCGATGCTTCCGCCCAGGTACTGCTGCTGGTCAGCCGCGATCTGGACCACCAAGGCAGCGAGCGCGCCGCCCCGCACATGGTGAAAGTGGGGTAAGCCATGGGCCTGCATCTCAACGAAGGTGGCGACGACCTCGCCGAAAACCACGAAATCAACGTTACGCCGTTCATCGACGTAATGCTGGTACTGCTGATCATCTTCATGGTTGCCGCCCCCCTGGCCACAGTCGATATCAAGGTCGACCTGCCGGCCTCGACCGCCAAACCGGCGCCGAGGCCCGAGAAGCCGGTGTTCGTCAGCGTGAAGGCAGACCAGAAGCTGTACGTCGGCGACGATCAGGTCCCGGCACCCGACCAGCTTGGCCCGATGCTCGACGCCAAGACCAAGGGTGACAAGGAAACCACCATCTTCTTCCAGGCCGACAAAGGCGTGGATTACGGTGACCTGATGGAAGTGATGAACAACATGCGCTCGGCCGGCTACCTGAAAGTCGGCCTGGTAGGTCTCGAGACGGCAGCCAAGAAATGACAAAACCGCGCTCAAACATGGCGCGCTACGCTGGCAGCCTGGCGATCGTGCTGGGCGTGCACGTGGTCGCCGTGCTGCTGACGCTCAACTGGTCTGTGCCCCAGGCCATCGAGTTGCCGCCAGCAGCCATGATGGTCGAACTGGCACCGCTGCCGGAACCCGCGCCACCGCCGCCCCCGAAAGCGGCGCCGCAGCCACCTGCACCGGTAGAGGAACCACCTCTGCCGAAGCTGGTGGAGGCACCCAAGCCGAAGATCGCCATCCCCAAGCCGCCCAAGCCGAAGGCCAAGCCCCAGCCGCCCAAGCCTGAGAAGAAGCCTGAGCCGCCGAAGGAAGCACCGCCGACCGAGCAGACCGTCGACGCGCCGCCGAGCAATACGCCTCCGCAGAAGTCCGCGGCACCGGCCCCGAGCATCGCGTCCAACAGCAACGCCCTGCCGACCTGGCAGAGTGACCTGCTGCGCCACCTGGCCAAGTACAAACGGTACCCGGAAGACGCGCGCCGCCGTGGCCTGCAAGGCATCAACCGCCTGCGCTTCGTGGTCGACGCCGAGGGCAAGGTGGTGTCGTATTCGATGGCCGGTGGGTCGGGCAGTGCCGCGCTGGACCGCGCGACCATGGAAATGATCCGCCGCGCCGGCAAAGTGCCAAAGCCGCCACCCGAGTTGTTGAACAATGGCACCATCGAAGTCGTGGCGCCCTTCGTCTACTCGCTGGACCGCCGCTAAGACTTTTGTTTCTGTCACAAATCGGCAAGTCTGATAACGTGCGTCTATCGATTGCAGCCGCTATGCTGGGGCCGCAACTTCATGGACGCACGTTATGACCCTCACAGAACTACGCTACATCGTCACACTCGCCCAGGAACAGCACTTCGGCCATGCCGCCGAGCGCTGCCACGTGAGCCAGCCGACCCTGTCGGTCGGTGTGAAGAAGCTTGAGGATGAGCTTGGCGTTCTGATCTTCGAACGCAGCAAAAGCGCGGTCCGCCTGACCCCTGTCGGCGAGAGCATCGTTGCCCAGGCACAAAAGGTACTGGAGCAGGCCCAGGGCATTCGCGAACTGGCCCAGGCTGGCAAGAACCAGCTGACTGCGCCGCTCAAGGTCGGTGCCATCTACACCGTGGGCCCCTACCTGTTCCCGCACCTGATCCCGCAACTGCACCGCGTGGCACCGCAGATGCCGCTGTACATCGAAGAAAACTTCACCCATGTGCTGCGCGAGAAGCTGCGCAATGGCGAGCTGGACGCGGTGATCATCGCCCTGCCGTTCAATGAAGCCGATGTGCTCACCCTGCCCCTCTACGACGAACCGTTCTGCGCGCTGATGCCTGCCGACCACCCATGGACGGCCAAAAAGACCATCGACACCGCCATGCTCAACGACAAGAGCCTGTTGCTGCTGGGTGAAGGTCACTGCTTCCGTGACCAGGTGCTGGAAGCCTGCCCTACCCTGAACAAGGGGGGTGAAGGGTCGCGGCACACCACGGTCGAATCCAGCTCGCTGGAAACCATCCGCCACATGGTAGCGTCCGGCCTTGGCGTGTCCATCCTGCCGCTGTCGGCGGTGCACAGCCACCACTACGCGCCTGGGGTCATCGAAGTCCGCCCGCTGACCGCCCCGGCACCGTTCCGCACCGTGGCCATCGCCTGGCGCGCCAGCTTCCCACGGCCAAAGGCCATCGAGATCCTCGCCGACTCGATCCGCCTGTGCTCGGTAGCCAAGGCCCCTGCAGAACAACCGGCCTGAGTCATGACGGAGCTGTCGAACGTCCCGGTCACCGTGCTCAAGGGTGTTGGCGAGGCCATGGCCGAAAAGCTCGCCAAGGTCGGCCTGGAAAACTTGCAGGACGTGCTGTTCCACCTGCCCCTGCGCTATCAGGACCGCACCCGCGTGGTTCCGATCGGCCAGCTGCGCCCAGGCCAGGACGCGGTGATCGAGGGGGTGGTCAGCGGTGCCGACGTGACCATGGGCAAGCGTCGCAGCCTGGTGGTACGCCTGGGTGACGGCAGTGGCGTGTTGAGCTTGCGCTTCTACCATTTCAGCAACGCGCAAAAGGAAGGGCTCAAGCGCGGCACCCACCTGCGCTGCTACGGCGAAGCTCGCCCGGGTGCTTCCGGGCTGGAGATCTACCACCCGGAGTACCGCGCACTGAACGGTGACGAACCGCCACCGCCGGTCGATCAGACTCTCACCCCGATCTACCCGTCTACCGAGGGCCTCACCCAGCAACGCCTGCGCCAACTGTGCCAACAGAGCCTGAGCCTGCTCGGCCCGCGCAGCCTGCCCGACTGGCTGCCCGACGAACTGGCCCGCGACTACCAGCTGGCGCCGCTGGATGACGCCATCCGCTACCTGCACAACCCGCCCGCCGACGCCGACGTCGAGGAGTTGGCCCTGGGCCACCACTGGGCTCAGCACCGCCTGGCATTCGAAGAGCTGCTCACCCACCAGCTGTCGCAACAGCGCCTGCGCGAGAGCCTGCGCAGCCTGCGTGCGCCAGTGCTGCCCAAGGCCACCCGGCTGCCGGCGCAATACCTGGCCAATTTGGGCTTCCAGCCGACCGGCGCGCAGCAGCGCGTCGCCAACGAAATTGCCTACGACCTCAGCCAGCACGAGCCGATGATGCGCCTGGTGCAAGGCGACGTGGGTGCCGGCAAGACCGTGGTCGCCGCGCTGGCCGCGTTGCAGGCCCTGGAGGCTGGTTATCAGGTGGCATTGATGGCCCCCACCGAGATCCTTGCCGAACAGCACTACATCACCTTCAAGCGCTGGCTGGAGCCTTTGGGTTTGGAGGTGGCCTGGCTGGCCGGCAAACTCAAGGGCAAGGCGCGGGCGGCGTCGCTCGAGCAGATCGCCAATGGCGCCCCGATGGTGGTCGGCACCCACGCCCTGTTCCAGGACGAGGTGAAGTTCAAGCACCTGGCCTTGGCCATCATCGACGAACAGCACCGTTTCGGCGTGCAGCAACGCCTGGCGCTGCGCAAGAAAGGCGTGGCCGGCGAGCTGTGCCCACACCAGCTGATCATGACCGCGACCCCCATTCCGCGCACCTTGGCCATGAGTGCCTACGCCGACCTGGACACCTCGGTGCTCGACGAGCTGCCGCCTGGGCGCACGCCGGTGAACACCGTGCTGGTGGCCGACAGCCGGCGTTTCGAAGTGGTCGAACGGGTACGCGCCGCCTGCGCTGAAGGGCGCCAGGCGTACTGGGTGTGCACGCTGATCGAAGAGTCCGAGGAACTGACCTGCCAAGCAGCCGAAAGCACTTACGAGGAGCTGGGCAGCGCCTTGGGTGAACTGCGAGTCGGGTTGATCCACGGCCGCATGAAACCGGCGGAAAAGGCCGAGATCATGGCCGAGTTCAAGGCCGGCAACCTGCAGTTGCTGGTCGCCACCACCGTCATCGAGGTGGGCGTGGACGTGCCCAATGCCAGCCTGATGATCATCGAAAACCCCGAGCGCCTCGGCCTGGCCCAGCTGCACCAGTTGCGTGGCCGGGTGGGCCGCGGCAGCGCCGTCAGCCATTGCGTGCTGCTGTACCACCCGCCGCTGTCGCAGATCGGCCGCGAGCGTTTGGGCATCATGCGCGAAACCAACGACGGCTTCATCATCGCCGAAAAAGACCTTGCGCTACGCGGCCCGGGCGAAATGCTGGGTACCCGCCAGACCGGCCTGCTGCAATTCAAGGTCGCCGACCTGATGCGCGACGCCGACCTGTTGCCAGCGGTACGCGATGCCGCCCAGGCCCTGATCGCACGCTGGCCGGAGCACGTCAGCCCGCTGCTGGACCGCTGGCTGCGTCATGGCCAGCAATATGGTCAGGTGTGACGCCTGTCCCATAATGGATCCAGATTTGCGCCCAGGGTGGTTATACTTCGCGTTTAAAAGAATCAGTGGATACGGACCATGACTGAAGTTGCCCTGGACACCGCAACCCCACACACGCCTTCCGTCATCAGGCTGCTGCTCGAGAAACTCGGCGTAGCCTACCGCGAGGTGGTCGAACATCCGCACCTGCCCGCAGCCTCGCGGGTACAGGCCGTGCTGCTGGACGACGAGGTGGGCGCCATGATGGTGCTGTTCCCGCAGAGCCAGCTGCTGGACCTGAACCGCCTGGCCGAACTGACCGGGCGCAAGCTCACCGCCGTGTCGGTGCCACGCCTCAAGCAAATGCTCGACAAACACCAGCTCAAGGCGCTGCCGGGCATCCCGGCGCTCACCAGCTCACCGTGCCAGTACGAAAAAAGCCTGCTGGACGTCGACCTGGTGTACATCAATTCGGGTGAAGCCGGCCTGTTGCTGGAAATAGAGCGCGCGCACTTCAAGCGCATGTTGCTCAAGGCCAGCGCCAGCAGCTTTGGCCAGGAAGTCGAGGCGATCAGCCCCAACCTCGACCGCCCCAACGACGATACCCGCGAAATCACCAATGCCGTGCAAGCTTTCACTGCCCGGCGTATCCAGAAGCGTCTGGAAGAAACCATCGAAATCCCGCCGCTGGCCGATACTGCGCAGAAAATCATCAAACTGCGGGTAGACCCCAACGCCAGCATCGACGATATCACTGGGGTGGTTGAAACCGACCCGGCCCTGGCCGCCCAGGTGGTCAGCTGGGCGGCATCACCCTACTACGCCTCGCCGGGCAAGATCCGCTCGGTGGAAGACGCCATCGTGCGCGTGCTGGGCTTCGACCTGGTGATCAACCTCGCCCTTGGCCTGGCCCTGGGCAAGACCCTGAGCCTGCCCAAGGACAGCCCTCAGCAGGCCACCCCGTACTGGCAGCAGTCGATCTACACCGCCGCCATCATCGAGGGCCTTACCCGAGCCATGCCGCGGGCAGAGCGCCCTGAAGCAGGCCTGACCTACCTGGCCGGGCTGTTGCACAACTTCGGTTACCTGCTGCTGGCACACGTTTTCCCGCCGCACTTCTCGCTGATTTGTCGCCACCTGGAGGTCAACCCTCACCTGAACCACACCTATGTGGAACAACACCTGCTGGGTATCAGCCGCGAGCAGATTGGTGCCTGGTTGATGAAACTGTGGGACATGCCGGTAGAGCTCTCGGCCGCGCTGCGTTTCCAGCACGACCCGGCCTACGATGGCGAGTTTTCGGCATTCCCCAACCTGGTATGCCTGGCCACACGCCTGCTGCGCTCGCGAGGGATTGGCTCGGGGCCGCTGGAGGAGATTCCTGACGAACTGCTGGAGCGTTTGGGCATTGCCCGGGAAAAAGCCGAGGATGTGGTGAACAAAGTGCTGGAGGCCGAGAGCTTGCTGCGGGAGCTGGCTTCGCAGTTCAACGCACCGCATTGAAGCCCGGGGCCGCTTGGCGGCCCCAAACATTTCAGCCCTGCTTCTTCTTCGGCTTCAGGTACTTCATCAACCCCTGAAACCACATCACCAACGCCGGATTGCCCTTGATCTGGATGTTCTTGTCCTGAATGCCCTGCATGAACGCCAACTGCTTGTTGCTTGCCTGCAAGGTGGCAAAGCCATAGGCGGCATCTTTGAAGGCAATGGCAAAGGCTGGCTGTGAGTACGACCCGCTTTTGCTGCTGACCCGCTCGTTGCTGACGATAAAGTGCCGGGCGACCTTGCCGTCCAGGGTCTGCATCTGGAACACCAGGTCCTTGCCTTTGAGCTGCTGCTGGAATGCCGGATTATTGCGGCTGGCCCGGGCCATCAACAGCCCCATGGCCCAGAGAAGAAAGCGGAACTTCATCGACACGCCTCGATGGAAAAGTGACTAAGTTGCGCAGTTTATCCTCCTAATGACCTTTTTATGCAAGTTCGCAGCAATTACCGGGTGTAAAGCACAACGGGCGCCATCTGGCGCCCGTTCGGGATCAACGCATCCTCAGTGCACAGTTACTTTTTCTTGCTGGCCTTGCTCGGCGCGGCCGGCGTATTGACGCTGTCCCTGAGGTTCTTGCCGGGCTTGAAAGCTACGGTATTGCTGGCTTTGATCTTGACCGGCTGGCCGGTTTGCGGGTTTTTGCCGGTACGCGCGCCGCGGTGACGCTTTTCGAAAGTGCCGAAACCAACCAGGGTCACGGTGTCCTTGTCCAGGGCACCCGTGATGCTGTCGAGAATCGCATTCAGCACTTGATTAGCCTTTTCTTTGGTCAGGTCAGCTTTTTCAGCGATGACGGCGGCGAGTTCTGGTTTGCGCATAGTAAAGCCTCTTTGACGGAATTCTTGTTGTTATGCCGTGCTGCCTTCAGGAGCAGCGCTCAAGGCACCGCAGGCTCTAACCTGCGGCAGACGGGAGTGAGAATGGCACGTGGTTCGGGGCCGCGCCAGTATCTGAGCGGCCATTGTGCAGGCAACAACAGGACAAACCAGACAGAACGCCGGGCAATTACGCCATAACTGCAGGTAGCTGGCGGTTCAGCGCCAGCTTTTCCATGACCGCAGCCCCGGTCAGGGCGTAACCCAGCAGCCCGCCACCCGCATCGATGCACAGCACCTTCAGGTCATTGCCTTGCCCTTCGACCTGCCAAGTGCCTTCTCGCCCCTGTGGCGGTGGCGAAACCACCAGCGGGCAGGCCGGGGTTTTCACCGTGATCGGCATTGGCCCGTAGGCAACTGCCGTGGGCTTGCCGGCCAGGGTTTGGGCCAGTGCCCGTGCACAACTCATCAGTGGCATCACGTACAACAGGTTGATGCCGTCTACCTCGGCACAATCCCCGAGGGCGAAGATATTGGCGTGGGAGGTTCGCAGCTCACGGTCCACGCTGACGCCACGGTTGACCTGCAACCCGGCCGCGGCAGCCAGGTCGGTACGCGGGCGCAGGCCAATGGCCGAAACGACCAGGTCACAGCCAACCACGCTGCCATCCGACAGGTGCGCCTCCAGGCCGTGGGGCGCCTGCTGCAAGCGGGTCAGAACCGGCCCAAGGTGAAAGCGTACGCCCAGGTCTTGCAACCCACGTTGTACCGCGCCGGCAGCGGCCGGATGCAACAGGGTCGGCATGACCTGCTCGCATGGCGCTACCACGTCTACCTGAAAGCCCCCCAGGCTCATGTCGTTGGCAAACTCGCAGCCGATCAGGCCAGCGCCGAGAATCAGCACGCGTTGCTTGCCGGCGGCGGCAGCACGAAAGCGTGCGTAGTCCTCCAGGTCGTTGATGGGGAACACCAGGTGACTGGCATCGCCCTCAACCGGCACCTGCACGGTCTGCGCACCCCACGCCAGCACCAGGTCGCGGTATGCCACGGCCTCTTCGCCGATCCACAGGCGTTTGTGCCCAGGGTCGATGCCGCTGATGCGGGTATGGGTGCGGATTTCGGCGTTCAGCTGCTCGGCCATGGCACCGGCTTCGGCCATGCACAGGTCAGCGGCGCCCTTGTGCTTGGCATAGCCCATGGAAAGCATGGGCTTGGAGTAGGAACGACCGTCATCGGCGGTGATCAGCAGCAACGGCGTATGCGCATCGAGCTTGCGAAATTCGCGGGCCAGGTTGTAGCCCGCCAGGCCGGTACCGATGATTACCACAGGGGACGTCATGTCGTGCTTGCCTCGCTTAGCCGATGGAGATCATTTCAAAGTCGCTTTTGCCAACACCGCAGTCAGGGCATAGCCAGTCTTCCGGCACGTCCTCCCAACGGGTGCCAGGGGCGATGCCGTCGTCGGGCCAGCCTTCGGCTTCGTCGTAGATCAGGCCACAGACGATACATTGCCACTTTTTCATCAGGTTGTTTTCCTCGGGTCAGGCTGGGGCTTTGTGTTGCTGCTGACGGCCCTATGGCGGGTGAACCCGCTGCAACAGGGACCAACGCGCAATGCTTGGGGGCTTTGTAGCGGCCCTGCCCGCAGTATGCAAGCAGTCGGGGCAATCATGCTAAGCTCGCCGCCTCTCAGGTTGTAACAAGCAGACCGACGTGTCGTACGAATCCCCGCAAGCAGCCGCTGTCGCGTGGCTGCCGTATTCACGGCTGGCGACCGACATCGACCAGCCCACCCTTGACTGGCTGTTCGACGAAGGCTCACTGACCCGCCGCCTGACGCGCCTGGCCCACGATGACTTCTCCGTCACCCCTTTGTTCGAGGGCTGGCAGCCACTGCGCGCCGACGAATGCCAGGCATTGGGCATCGCTGTTGGCGCTGAAGGCTGGGTGCGCGAGGTGTACCTGCGCGGCCATGGCCAGCCGTGGGTGTTCGCCCGCAGCGTGGCCAGCCGCAGTGCCCTGGCGCGCGGCGGGTTGGACCTGGAACGCCTCGGCAGCCGTTCGTTGGGCGAGTTGCTGTTCTGCGACCAGGCGTTCATCCGCCACCCACTCGAAGTGTGCAGTTACCCACAGGCGTGGTTGCCGGCAGATGCCGCCCGGCCAGCGCTATGGGCCCGCCGCTCGCGGTTTGAACGTGACGGGCTGGACCTGCTGGTAGCCGAGGTGTTTCTGCCGGCGCTGTGGCAAGCAGCCCAGGAGGAAAACAGCTGATGTACCTGCAACTGCTCAAGTCGCTGAACCGCCTGCACCCGCGTGCCTGGGACTTTGTCCAGCTCAGCCGCATGGACCGCCCGATCGGTATCTACTTGCTGCTGTGGCCCACGCTGTCGGCGGTATGGATTGCCGGCAACGGCTCGCCGACCCTGGCCAACGTGCTGATCTTCGGCCTTGGCGTGGTACTGATGCGCGCCGCCGGCTGCTGCATCAATGATTTTGCCGACCGCAAGGTGGATGGCCACGTCAAGCGTACCGCCGACCGGCCCCTGGCCAGTGGCCGCGTGCGCCCGCGCGAGGCACTGGCCCTGTTCGCCATGCTTGTCGGGGTCAGTTTCCTGCTGGTGCTGTGCACCAATAGCCGCACCGTGTGGCTGTCATTCGGCGCGGTGGCGTTGGCGTTCTGCTACCCGTTCATGAAGCGCTACACCTACTACCCGCAAGTGGTGCTGGGGGCAGCGTACTCGTGGGGCATTCCGATGGCGTTCACGGCCGCTGGCGGCGAACTGCCGGCCAGTGCCTGGCTGCTGTATATCGCCAACCTGCTGTGGACGGTGGGCTACGACACCTATTACGCCATGGTCGACCGGGACGACGACCTGAAGATCGGCGTGAAATCCACGGCCATCCTGTTCGGTGAGGCCGACCGCAGCATCATCCTGACCTTGCAGTTGTTGTCGTTGGGCTGCCTGTTGCTGGCCGGTAGCCGCTTCGACCTCGGCGGCTGGTTCCATCTGGGGCTGCTGGGGGCGCTGGCGTGCTTTGCCTGGGAGTACTGGTCGACACGCAAGCTGGACCGCGAGTCGTGCTTCAAGGCGTTCCTGCACAATCACTGGGCGGGGTTGCTGGTGTTCGTGGGGGTGGTTCTGGACTACGCGCTGCGCTGACAGCGTGAGCACTCTACCTTGTGGGAACGGGCTTACCCCGCCCCCACAGGCCGATTGAAAGCCCTTACGGCTTGGCGACGTGCCAAACGTCTTTCATGCCGTCACCGGTCATATCGCCAGCCTTCTTGTCCTTGACGAAGGTATACAGCGGCTTGCCGTCGTAGGCCCACTGCATCTTGCCGTCGTCCCGCTTGATCTGCGTCCACTTGCCTTCGGCTTTTTCGCCGCCACTGGTCATCAAAGGCGGCCAGTTCTTGGCGCATTCGCCATTGCACATCGACTTGCCGCCGGTATCTTTGTCGAAGGTGTACAGGGTCATGCCGGCATGATCGACCCACATGCCATCCTTTTCCATTGCAGGTTGTGCCGAGGCCACCCCCGGAAGTGCCAGCGCAGTGAAAAGGGCCATCCAGCTCAGCGTATGTCGTGTCATTGGATTCACCATCGTTTCGGGGGGTAATGGGTTCGGGTTGCCAGAACCGCGGCCCTCTGTAGCCTAGTTCAGTCACGCAATGTCGCCAGAACGGCCAACGCCCTGTCACACAGCTGCAATAATTCCGTTATCTAATGCGGGCCAAGACACTGAATCCAGGAGAGGTTTTGAGCATGGTAGGCAGGAACATTCTGATCGTCGACGACGAAGCGCCGATTCGCGAGATGATCGCCGTTGCCCTGGAAATGGCCGGCTATGACTGCCTGGAAGCGGAAAACTCCCAACAGGCCCACGCGATCATCGTCGACCGCAAGCCGGACCTGATCCTGCTCGACTGGATGCTGCCGGGTACCTCCGGCATCGAGTTGGCCCGCCGCCTGAAGCGCGATGAACTGACCGGCGACATTCCGATCATCATGCTCACTGCCAAAGGTGAAGAGGACAACAAGATCCAGGGCCTGGAAGTGGGTGCCGACGACTACATCACCAAACCGTTCTCACCGCGCGAGCTGGTTGCGCGGCTCAAAGCCGTGCTGCGCCGCACCGGCCCAAGCGACAGCGAGGCACCGATCGAGGTCGGCGGCCTGCTGCTCGATCCGATCAGCCACCGCGTGACCATCGACGGCAAGCCGGCTGAAATGGGCCCCACCGAATACCGCCTGCTGCAGTTCTTCATGACCCACCAGGAACGCGCCTACACCCGTGGCCAACTGTTGGACCAGGTGTGGGGCGGCAACGTCTATGTCGAGGAACGCACGGTCGACGTGCACATCCGCCGCCTGCGCAAAGCGCTGGGTGAGGCCTACGAGAATCTGGTACAAACCGTGCGCGGCACCGGCTACCGCTTCTCGACCAAGAGCTAGCTGCAAGCTGCAAGCTGCAAGCTGCAAGCTGCAAGCTGCAAGAAAGAGCATGTAGCATCAGGCTCGAAAAGGACTATCAGCACCACTGATCCGCTTCATCTTGAAGCTTGCAACTTGCAGCTTGCAACTTGCAACTTGCAACTTGCAGCCGGATCCGAAGGACCCATCAATTGAACCAGAACTGGCACGCGACACTGATTCGCCACCTGCTGTTGCTGATCAGCATCTGCCTGATCGGCGGGCTGATCAGCGGCTACTATGGCTGGAGCCTGGCCATTGGCCTGGCACTGTACCTGGCTTGGACCCTCAAGCAACTGCTGCGCCTGCATGACTGGCTCCGCAACCACCAGCCCGACGAGGCGCCGCCCGACGGCTATGGCCTGTGGGGCGAGGTGTTCGACAGCATCTACCACCTGCAGCGCCGGGACCAGCGTGTGCGGGGCCGCCTGCAAGCGGTGATCGACCGCGTGCAGGAGTCCACCGCTGCGCTGCGGGATGCGGTGATCATGCTCGACAGCGACGGCAACCTGGAGTGGTGGAACCGCGCCGCCGAGACCCTGCTGGGCTTCAAAACTCCACAGGACGGCGGCCAGCAAGTCACCAACCTGGTTCGCCACCCGCGCTTCAAGGAGTACTTCGAGGCAGAAAACTACCTCGAACCGCTGGAAATCCCCTCACCGATCAACGACCGCATGCGGCTGCAGTTGCACATCACCCGCTACGGCAACAACGAGCACTTGATGCTGGTGCGCGACGTCACCCGCATTCACCAGCTGGAACAGATGCGCAAAGACTTCGTCGCCAACGTGTCGCACGAATTGCGCACACCGCTGACCGTCATCACCGGCTACCTGGAAACCCTGCTGGACAACGTCGAGGACGTGAACCCGCGCTGGCGCCGGGCCTTGCAGCAGATGAGCCAGCAAGGCTCGCGCATGCAGACGCTGCTCAACGACCTGTTGCTGCTGGCCAAGCTGGAGGCCACCGATTATCCGTCGGACAACCAGCCAGTGCCGGTCGATGCCCTGCTGGCCGCCATCAAGAACGACGCCCAGGCGTTGTCTGGGCCGCGCAACCAGCGCATTACGCTGGAAGCAACCCCCGGCGTGCAGCTCAAGGGCAGCGAGTCGGAGCTGCGCAGCGCCTTTTCCAACCTGGTGTTCAACGCCGTCAAATACACCCAGGATGAAGGCGATATCCGCATCCGCTGGTGGGCCGATGCCCAGGGCGCGCATTTGTCGGTGCAGGACTCTGGCGTGGGCATCGATGCCAAACACCTGCCACGCCTCACCGAGCGCTTCTACCGGGTGGATTCCAGCCGGGCCTCGAATACAGGCGGCACCGGGCTGGGGCTGGCCATCGTCAAGCATGTGCTGATGCGCCACCGCGGCAAGCTGGAAATCAGCAGCGTCCCGGGGCATGGCAGTACCTTCATCTGTCATTTTGCCCCGGCACAATTGGTCAACAGCAAGGTCTGAGCAACGCAGGGCCCTTTGCTTTTGCAGCCCCAGCCGCTACATTGGATCCCCTGTGCCAGCAAGAGCTGGCACTTTTTTTCTCTCCATTTCTAAGACGGACCCCGTAAAAACTCCATCATGGACCCTTCCCCTGGTATCAGCCTCAGTTCGTTATTCGCCGATTTCGGCATGATCATCTTTGCCTTCCTGCTGGTGCTGCTCAACGGCTTCTTCGTTGCTGCAGAGTTCGCCATGGTCAAGCTGCGCGCCACCCGCGTTGAGGCCATTGCCGAAGAGCATGGCTGGCGCGGCAACATTCTGCGTAAAGTGCACAACCAGCTGGACGCTTACCTGTCAGCCTGCCAACTGGGTATCACCCTGGCCTCGCTGGGCCTGGGCTGGGTCGGTGAGCCGGCGTTTGCCCACCTGCTGGAACCACTGCTGGCGTATTTCGGCGTCGATTCACCCGAACTGATCAAAGGCGTGTCGTTCTTCGTCGCCTTCTTCGTCATTTCGTACCTGCACATCGTTGTCGGTGAGCTGGCCCCCAAATCCTGGGCCATCCGCAAACCGGAGCTGCTGTCGCTGTGGACTGCCGTACCGCTGTACCTGTTCTACTGGGCCATGTACCCGGCCATCTACCTGCTCAACGCCAGCGCCAACACCATCCTGCGCATCGCCGGCCAGGGCGAGCCGGGGCCGCACCACGAGCACCATTACAGCCGTGAAGAACTGAAGCTGATCCTGCACTCCAGCCGTGGCCAGGACCCAAGCGACCAGGGCATGCGCGTGCTGGCTTCGGCCGTGGAAATGGGCGAGCTGGAAGTGGTCGACTGGGCCAACTCGCGCGAAGACATGGTCACCATCGACGCCCATGCGCCGCTGAAGCAGATCCTGGCCCTGGTGCGCCGCCACAAGTTCAGCCGCTACCCGGTGTACGACGCCGAGCGCGAGGAATTCACCGGCCTGCTGCACATCAAGGACCTGCTGCTGGAGCTGGCGGAGCTGGAGCACTTGCCCGAAGCCATCGACCTGGACGACCTCGCCCGGCCGCTTGAGCGCGTATCGCGCCACATGCCACTGGCCCAGTTGCTGGAGCAGTTCCGCAAGGGTGGTGCGCACTTTGTGCTGGTCGAAGAAGCCGATGGCAAGGTGATCGGCTACCTCACCATGGAAGACGTGCTGGAAGTGCTGGTCGGCGATATCCAGGACGAGCACCGCAAGACCGAACGCGGCATCCTCGCCTACCAGCCGGGCAAGCTGCTGGTCCGTGGCGACACGCCGCTGTTCAAGGTGGAGCGCCTGCTGGGGGTGGACCTTGACCATATCGAGGCGGAGACCCTGGCTGGCCTGGTCTACGAGACGCTAAAGCGCGTGCCTGAAGAAGAAGAGGTGCTGGAAGTCGAAGGGCTGCGGATCATCATCAAGAAGATGAAAGGGCCGAAGATCGTGCTGGCCAAAGTGCTCAAGCTGGATTGATGGCCATGGGGCTGCCGCGCAGCCCCTCTCGATTTGCGTATACCTGTAGGCGCGGCCTTGTGTAGCGATGGCCTGCCAAGCAGGCCCGACGCTCTCAAGGGTTACCCGCAGTGAAGTCCGGCAAGCCGCTGAGCGGCCTGTCGAACCGGTAAGGGATCGACTCCAGCGCCAAGCCTACGTTGCGCTGTACCACGAAATGCAGGTGTGGCCCGGTGCTGTTGCCGGTATTGCCCGACTTGGCCAGCATCTGCCCCTGGCGCACCCGCTGCCCCTCCTTCACCACCACCGAGTCGCGCATCAGGTGCAGGTACACGCCCATGGTGCCGTCCGAGTGCAGCACCCTGACAAAGTTGCCCGACGGGTTGGGCTCGCGCCCGCTCTGGCCATTCTGCGTTTTCACCACCACCCCTTCGCGCGCCGCGATAATGGTGGTGCCTTCGGGCATGGCGATATCCATGGCATAGCGCCCCTTCGGCCCGAAATGGCTGACACGGCCATTGGGGCCTTGGGTCACGCGGAATGGCCCGCCAAGCCACGCGAACCCGTAGCGGAAGCCCTGCGGCCGCTTGCCCGGGTCACCCATGGCCTGCAGCAGGGTCGAGCGGTAATTCAGCAACAAACCGGGCCGCCCCCTCAGCACGCTGAGCATTTGCGTGGTGCCCGGTGGCAGCAGCCGGCGCACGATACGCGGGGCGTCACCGCCCTGGGCGTTCACCAGGTTGTCCAGGCGCAGCTCGACCTCGACCGGAACATGCAGTTGGTTGCGTGCCGAAAAGCTCACACCGCCGTTGAACACTTTCGCGTTCAGGAACACTTGGCCTTCGAGCGTTTCGACCATGGGCTCAAGCAAATTCAACGGCCTGGCGCCAGGGCCGGGGCGGTCGGAATAGGAAATGACACCGGACTCGTCGGTGCTCTTGTAAAGGGTCACACCCAGGCTCGACGCCGAGGCCATGAACAGTGCACAGAACAGCAGCAGGCGCCCGGGCATGATAGTGGCTTTTTGACAGTTGAGGTCTGTCGAAGCCTAGCAGCAGGTTTAACGGCAAGTGTTGCAGTTGGTCGGATGGCTCAGGCCCCTGGGGTGAAATGCTTCTGCGCGGTGCCACGGGCAATCAGCCGCGACAGGTAATCGAGCTTCTGCGCATCCTGGTCGACGAACTTGAAGGTCAGTTGCAGCCAGTCGCTGTCCGGCTTGGGCTCCAGCGCCGCGACGGCGTGCAGATAGCCGTTCAGGCGGGCGACTTCGGCGCTTTCGCCTTGCTCCAGGTCCAACACTGCACCTTCCAGCACCTGTGGCAGCACATCGCCGCGGCGTACCACCAGCAGCGCCTCTTTCAGGCTCAACGCCTTGATCACGCACGGCTGCATGCCACCGGCCAGGCGCAGTTGCCCTTGGCCCCGACCGGTCGGGGTGGCCGCGGCCGGCGTGGGCGCCTTGGCCGCTGGCCTGGCAGCAGCCGGTGCCAGTGCCGGCGCTGCAACCTTTACCGCCTCCGGCTTGCCGGCAGTCAGCGCACTCAAGGAGTCGTTGGCGAACGCCGGGTTGGCGCGCGCCGGGGCGATGGCCATCAGGCTGTCGAGCTTGCCGATCTTGGTCAGGGCCTTTTTCACCTTGGTCAGCAACTGCTCGTTGGTGAATGGCTTGCCGACAAAATCGGAAACACCGGCCTGGATCGCCTGGATGACGTTTTCCTTGTCGCCACGGCTGGTCACCATGATGAACTGCAGCTGCTTCAACGCAGGCTGCTGCCGGCACCAGGTGAGCAGTTCCAGGCCCGACATCTCGGGCATTTCCCAGTCGCACAGCACCAGGTCGAACGCCTCCTTGCCCAGCATGGCCATGGCCTTGCGACCATTGACGGCATCGTCGATCGTCATGCCCGGGAAGGCACTGCGCAGGCACTTGCGGACCAGGTCGCGGATAAACGGGGCGTCATCCACGACCAGCACATTCACTTTACTCATCGAAACTCCTTCTGAACCCGACTAGCCTACTGCCAAATACTGGCTACTTGCTACCACCTGGTAACGCCGGGCGTTCATCCGATCGTTCGCGGGTGCCTGCCGGCTCTCGGCCGTAAACGAAAACGCCCGGCCAAGGCCGGGCGTCGCTGCTCGGGGGCAACCTTACTTATCGTCAGATTCACCAGGAACATTAGCCTTTTCGCCATCGGTGGGCGCGGTGCCCTGCACTTCTGCAGTCATTCGCTTGAGGCCCATGTGACGCACATCGGTACCGCGGACCAGGTAGATCACCAACTCGGAGATATTGCGTGCATGGTCGCCAATACGTTCCAGCGAGCGCAGCACCCAGATCACGCTCAGTACCCGCGAAATCGAGCGCGGGTCTTCCATCATGTAGGTCACCAGTTCACGCAGGGCGGTCTTGTACTCCCGGTCGATGGTCTTGTCGTACTGAGCCACGGACAGTGCCAGGTCGGCGTCGAAGCGGGCAAAAGCGTCCAGCGCATCGCGGACCATGTTGCGCACCTGGTCACCGATGTGGCGCACTTCCACATAGCCCCGTGGCGACTCGCCTTCTTCACACAGCTGGATGGCCCGGCGGGCGATCTTGGTCGATTCGTCACCAATGCGCTCCAGGTCGATCACCGACTTGGAGATACTGATGATCAGGCGCAAGTCGGAGGCCGCCGGCTGCCGACGGGCGAGGATACGCAGGCATTCCTCGTCGATATTGCGCTCCATCTGGTTGATCTGCTCGTCAACCTCGCGCACTTGCTGGGCCAGGCCCGAATCGGCTTCGATCATCGCGGTGACCGCGTCGTTGACCTGTTTTTCAACCAGCCCGCCCATGGCCAGCAGGTGGCTGCGCACCTCTTCCAGCTCGGCGTTGAACTGCTGGGAAATGTGGTGGGTAAGGCTTTCTTTGTTGATCATGCTGTCGCTCCGCGAAGTTGCTAGCCGCTAGCTGCAAGCTTCAAGTGGTTCGTGTCGTTCCCTGGCTCCGCGCTAACCGCTTCATCTTGCAGCTTGCAGCTCGAAGCTTGCAGCTGCGCCAAAGGCGCTCTTAGCCGTAGCGACCAGTGATGTAGTCTTCGGTCTGCTTCTTCGCCGGGTTGGTGAACAGGGTATCGGTGTCGCCAAACTCGACCAGCTTGCCCATGTACATGAACGCGGTGTAGTCCGAAACACGGGCAGCCTGCTGCATGTTGTGGGTCACGATGACGATGGTGTACTTGGCTTTGAGTTCGTAGATCAATTCCTCGACCTTGAGGGTCGAGATCGGGTCCAGCGCCGAGCACGGCTCATCCAGCAGCAGCACCTCAGGCTCCACGGCGATGGTGCGGGCGATGACCAGGCGTTGCTGCTGGCCACCAGACAGGCCCAGGGCCGACTCGTGCAGGCGGTCCTTGACCTCGTCCCACAGCGCCGCGGCCTTCAACGCCCACTCGACGGCCTCGTCGAGCACGCGCTTCTTGTTGATGCCCTGAATGCGCAGGCCATAGACCACGTTTTCGTAAATGGTCTTGGGAAACGGGTTGGGCTTCTGGAACACCATGCCCACACGGCGGCGCAGCTCGGCGACATCTTCGCCCTTGCGGTAGATGTTGTTGCCATACAAGTTCACGGCACCCTGCACGCGGCAACCGTCAACCAGGTCGTTCATGCGGTTGAACGTGCGCAACAAGGTCGACTTGCCGCAGCCGGAAGGGCCGATGAACGCCGTCACGCGCTGCTTGGGGATGTTCATGCTGACATCGAACAAGGCCTGCTTGTCGCCGTAGAACAGGCTCAGCCCCGGTACCTCGATGGCCACGGTTTCTTCGGCCAGGCGCAGGCCCTGCTTGCTGCGGCCCAGGGCAGACATGTCGATGCCGTGGGTGTGGGATTCGTTCTGCATGGTTGACTCCGTTTGTAGCTGCAAGCTTCGAGCTGCAAGCTGCAAGTTTGGGCAAAGCGGCAATCTGCTTGGAGCTTGCCGCTTGTGGCTTAAAGCTTCAATCAGCTGTCCAGCGCCTTGTACTTTTCGCGCAGATGGTTGCGGATCCATACCGCCGACAGGTTCAGGGCCGCGATCACCAGCACCAGCAACAGCGCCGTGGCGTAGACCAGCGGCCGCGCGGCTTCTACGTTGGGGCTCTGGAAGCCGACGTCATAGATGTGGAAGCCCAGGTGCATGATCTTCTGGTCCAGGTGCAGGTACGGGTAGTTACCGTCAACCGGCAACGACGGCGCCAGCTTCACCACACCCACCAGCATCAGCGGCGCCACTTCGCCCGCAGCGCGGGCCACGGCGAGGATCATGCCGGTCATCATCGCCGGGCTGGCCATGGGCAACACAATCCGCCACAGCGTTTCGGCCTTGGTCGCACCCAGCGCCAGCGAGCCTTCACGCACCGTACGCGGGATGCGCGCCAGGCCTTCTTCGGTGGCCACGATCACCACAGGCACTGCCAGCAGCGCCAGGGTCAGCGACGCCCACAGCAAGCCTGGTGTACCCAGGGTTGGCGCGGGCAGCGCTTCGGGGAAGAACAGGCGGTCGATCGAGCCACCCAGCACATACACGAAGAAACCCAAGCCAAATACGCCGTAGACGATCGCCGGCACCCCCGCCAGGTTGTTCACGGCAATGCGGATCAGCCGGGTTACCGGCCCCTGCCTTGCGTATTCACGCAAGTAGACTGCCGCAAGCACGCCGAACGGGGTGACGATCACGGCCATGATCAGGGTCATCATCACGGTACCGAAGATGGCCGGGAAGATGCCGCCCTCGGTGTTGGCTTCACGCGGGTCGTCGCTCAGGAATTCCCAGACCTTGGCAAAGTAGGTGCGCAGCTTGGTAAAAGCAGACATGCCGTTTGGCTGGAGGGCATGCACCACCTTGTTCAGGCTGATTTCCACTTCACGGCCGTTGCCATCGCGGGCCACCAGGCTGTCACGCGCGAGTGCCTGGTGCAGGCCGCCGAGGCGCGCTTCGATAGCCTGGTAGCGGCTGTTCAGTTCGGCGCGCTCGGCGTCCATGTCCGCCTGGGCGGTAGCGTCCAGCTTGCCGTCCAGCTCCAGCTTGCGGGCGTGAAGCCGCAGCCGCTCCAGGCCATGGTTGATGGCCCCGATGTCTTTCTTCTCCAGTTGCTGCAATTCACCGTTGAGCTGGTTGGCACGCTTGAGCCGCGCTTGCAACTCGCTCCAGGCAGCCGGGCCTTCGGCAACCACCCGGCCCTGTTCCTTGACGCTGACCAGGTAGCCATAGAAGTTGCCCCACTCGCGGCGCTCCAGGGCCATCAGGTCGGCCGGGCGCTGCTCGTCGACCAGCCAATCGCCGACCACCCAGGTGAAATCGCTGCCATAGAGGTCGCGGTTACCCACCTTGATCAGTTCACGGCTCATGAACTCCGGGCCCTGGTCCGGTACCGGCAGGCCGGCACCTTTGAGGCGGGCACGCGGCACGTCCTCCTGCTGCACCACTTCGCCAATCACCACCTGGCCAGCCTGGCCCGGCACCTGGTAGGTGGCCTGCACCAGGTCGGCCGGCCAGAAGTGGCCCAGGCCGCGCACGGCGATGACCGCCAGCAGGCCCACGGTCATGATCACCGCCATGGCCACTGCGCCGCCGCTCATCCAAACACCGGGGGCGCCGCTCTTGAACCAGCCTTTGAGGGAATCCTTTTTCACGGATCGCTACCTTTCTATCAAAGCGACGAGTATTTCTTGCGCAGACGCTGGCGAATCAGCTCGGCCAAGGTGTTCATGACGAAGGTGAACATCAGCAGTACCAGCGCGGCCAGGAACAGCACGCGGTAGTGGCTGCCGCCGACTTCCGATTCGGGCATTTCCACGGCTACGTTGGCGGCCAGGGTGCGCATGCCCTCGAACAGGTTCATTTCCATCACCGGCGTATTGCCGGTGGCCATCAGCACGATCATGGTTTCGCCCACTGCGCGGCCCATGCCGATCATCAGCGCCGAGAAGATGCCCGGGCTGGCAGTCAGGATGACCACGCGGGTCAGGGTCTGCCAGGGGGTGGCGCCCAGCGCCAGCGAGCCCAGGGTGAGGCTGCGCGGCACGCTGAACACGGCGTCTTCGGCGATGGAGTAGATGTTGGGGATGACCGCGAAGCCCATGGCGATGCCGACCACCAGGGCATTGCGCTGGTCATAGGTGATGCCCAGATCGTTGGTGATCCACAGGCGCATGTCGCCAGCAAAGAACCAGTTTTCCAGGTGCGGGCTCATGGCCAGGGCGAACCAGCCGATCAGCAGGATTACCGGGATCAGTATCGCCGCTTCCCAGCCGTCAGGTACACGCAGGCGGATCGCCTCTGGCAGGCGGGTCCAGGTGAAGCCCACCAGCAGAATGCCGAACGGCATCAGCAGGAACAGGCTGAAGACCCCCGGCAGGTGACCTTCCAGGTAGGGGGCAAGGAACAGGCCGGCGAAGAAACCGAGGATCACCGTCGGCATCGCCTCCATCAGTTCGATCACCGGCTTGACCTTGCGCCGCATGCCCGGGGCCATGAAGTAAGCGGTATAGATGGCGGCGGCGACCGCCAGCGGGGCTGCCAAGATCATGGCGTAGAACGCGGCCTTGAGGGTACCGAAGGTCAGCGGCGACAGGCTGAGCTTCGGCTCGAAGTCGGTGTTGGAAGCGGTCGACTGCCAGACGTACTTAGGCTCGTCGTAGTTCTCGTACCAGACCTTGCTCCACAACGCGCTGAAGGAAATTTCCGGGTGCGGGTTGCGCAGGCTCAGCGGCAGCAGCTTGCCGCCTTGTTCGATGATGATGCGGTTGGCGCGCGGGGACAGGGCCAGGATGCCCGGGCCTTCGGCGACGGGTTCGACCAGCAGCGTACGGTGCGCCGTACTGTGGAACACTCCAAGCTGGCCGTTCGCGTCCAGCGCGATGAAGCCCTTGCGGCGCTCTTCGGCGTCGATCTGCACGATCGGTGCCTTGCCCAGCTGGAAGGTACGGATCTGCTTGAGGCGCGATTCGCCATCCGGGTCGCGGGCCATGAACCACTGGGCCAGGCCACCCCTGGAGTCACCGACGATCAGCGAAATGCCGCCCACCAGTTGCCCCGTGGCGGTCACTTCGGTGTCGGCACTGTCGGCCAGTTTATAGCGGCCGTTGAGGCTCTTGTCGCGCAGGTTGAACACGTCGGCCGTGGCCCGGCCGTTGATCACGTACAGCCAGTGCTGGCGCGGATCGATGAAAATGTTCTTCACCACCTCGGTCATCTGCGGCAGGACGATGCGGTTCTGCTCCGTGGTGACTTCTTCGGTCAGCATGTTCTCGCTACGGGTCAACTCCAGCACCTGCAGTTGCGCACCGGTGGAGCCGGCCAGCACCAGGGTGTCACCGTTGGCATTGACGCTCACGTGCTCCAACGCACGGCCCTGCTCGTCGAGCACGAATGGCTGCTCGCCGTAGGGGTAGTCGATGCTGGCGGTAATCGCCTTTTGGTTGTCCGGGTAGGTGATCTTGTAGGCGTGGTGGAACACCAGCGCCTGACCGTTGGACAGGCCCAGCACCACCAGCGGGCTGCCCGGCTGGTCGGCCCCGATCGAGGTGACCTGGGTACCGGCTGGTACCGGCAGGTCGATGCGCTTGAGCGCTTGGCCGGTCTTGGCATCGAAGAACAACGCCTGGCCTTTGTCCGAAACCCGCATGCCCACCAGGTTCTGCTCTTCCAGCGCGATCATCAGCGGCTTGCCGGCATCCTGCTGCAGCCAGGTTGGCTGCAGGGCTTGCTTGCGCGTCAGCTCGGCGCCCTGGAACAGCGGCAGCACCACATAGGCCAGGTAGAAGAAGATCAACGTAATGGCGGCCAAAACGGCAAGGCCGCCCACCAGCACATACCAGCGGGTCAGGCGGTCCTTGAGCGCGCGCAAGCGGCGCTTGCGTTGCAACTCGGGCGTATTGAAATCAATGCGCACGGGCTGGGGTTTTTGGGTCATGTTGGAGTTGGCCAGATCATTCATGCGCACACCCTAGCTGTCCCGTGTGACAAAAACATTACAAAATAGTGACGCGCGAAAGCCCGCCGCACAGGTTACCTGGCTTCGGGCCGGGAATTCGTGGACGAGGCCGGGCGGTGGCACCGGCCTCCCCGCAATTAGTTACTGCTTGGCAACACTACCGGCATGGGACAGGCCCAAATCTGCCAAGGTCTTGTCGACGACCTTGGCCGGCAGCGGGATGTAGCCGTCCTTGACCACCACCTGCTGCCCAGCCTGCGACAGCACCAGCTTGACGAACTCGGCTTCCAGCGGCGCCAGTGGCTTGTTCGGCGCCTTGTTAACGTACACGTACAGGAAGCGCGACAGTGGGTAGGTGCCGTTCAGGGCGTTGGCTTCGTTGTCTTCAACGAACGCGCTGCCTTCTTTCTTGGCCAGGGCTACGGTCTTGACGCTGGCGGTCTTGTAGCCGATGCCCGAGTAACCGATGCCGTTGAGCGAAGAGCTGATCGACTGCACGACCGAAGCCGAACCGGGTTGTTCGTTGACATTAGGCTTGAAGTCGCCTTTGCACAGGGCCTCTTCTTTGAAGTAGCCATAGGTGCCGGAAACCGAGTTGCGGCCGAACAGCTGGATCGGCTTGTTGGCCAGGTCGCCGGTCACACCTACATCACCCCAGGTCTTGACCTCGGCCTTGCCCCCACACAAGCGGGTCGAGGAGAAGATGGCATCGACCTGCGCCATGGTCAGGCCCTTGATCGGGTTGTCCTTGTGCACGAACACGGCCAGGGCGTCGACTGCAACGGGAATAGCGGTCGGTTTGTAGCCGTACTTCTGCTCGAAGGCTTGCAGCTCGACGTCCTTCATCTTGCGGCTCATCGGGCCGAGGTTGGCAGTGCCTTCGGTCAGCGCAGGTGGCGCGGTGGAGGAACCCGCCGCCTGGATCTGGATGTTTACGTTCGGATATTCCTTCTTGTAGGCCTCGGCCCACAGCGTCATCAGGTTGGCCAGGGTGTCGGAACCGACGCTGGAGAGGTTGCCCGAAACACCGGTGGTCTTGGTGTACGTCGGGATCGCAGGATCGACAGCGGCCACCGCGTTGGCGGTTGCAACGCCAGCGGCGGCGAACGTGAGGGCCGCCATCAAACGCTTCAGTTTCATGCCTTGCTCCTAGCAGGAATATTGGGGTGCTGGATGGAACGGGCCCCAGTATCGGCAGGCCGCATGAACACGATATGACCTAATTGTGACAAATGGATTAAAGGCCATCATTCGTAGGGCCGCGCCACGCGGCAGCGCAGCTCAGCGTTTGTTGGCGAGCAGATAAACCCCTACGCCCAGCCCGACGGCACACAACCCCGCCACATAGTAGGCCGGCGCCATGGGGCTGATCTTGAGCAGCGCCGTCACCACCATCGGCGTCAGCCCGCCAAAGATCGCGTAGGCCACGTTGTACGAGAACGACAACCCACTGAAGCGCACCACCGCCGGGAACGCCTTGACCATCACATAAGGCACCGCGCCGATCACCCCCACGCACAGGCCGGTTACCGCATACAGCGGGAACAGCAACTCGGGCCGGGTTGGCAAGCTGTGGTAGAAGCTCCAGGAGGTTATCAGCAGCAACAGGCTGCCAATCACGAACACTCGGCCCGCGCCAAATCGGTCCGCCAGGCTGCCAGCGCTGATGCAGCCGAAGCTGAGCAGCACGATGGCCAGGCTGTTGGCCTTGAGCGAGTCGGTGGGGCTGATGTGGTAGATGCTCTGCAACAGCGCCGGGGTCATCAGGATGAGCACGACGATGGCCGCCGACAGCATCCAGGTCAGCAGCATCGACAAGATGATCGCGCCACGATGGTCGCGCAGCACCGCACGCAGCGGTAGCTCTTCTGCCAGGGCCTTGCGCTGCTGCATCTCGGCGAATACCGGCGTTTCGTGCAGCCAGCGGCGCAGGTAGACCGAGAACAGGCCGAACACACCACCCAGCAGGAAGGGGATGCGCCAGGCGTAATCCGCGACTTCTGCAGGGCTGTAGACCGTGTTGATCAGCGTGGCGACCAGCGACCCCAGCAGAATGCCCGAAGTCAGGCCGGCCGTGAGGGTGCCGCAGGCGTAACCGGTGTTACGCGCCGGTACGTGCTCGGAAACGAACACCCAGGCGCCCGGCACTTCCCCTCCGATCGCAGCGCCCTGGATAACCCGCATCAGCAGCAGCAGTATCGGTGCCCACAGGCCGATCTGGGCATACGTTGGCAGCAGACCCATGATCAGCGTCGGCAGGGCCATCATGAAAATGCTCAGGGTGAACATCTTCTTGCGCCCGAGCAGGTCGCCAAAGTGGGCCATGATGATACCGCCCAGCGGCCGCGCCAGGTAACCGGCCGCGAAGATGCCGAAGGTTTGCATCAGGCGCAGCCACTCGGGCATGTCGGCGGGGAAGAACAGCTTGCCGACCACCGTGGCGAAGAACACGAAGATGATGAAGTCGTAGAACTCCAGCGCCCCGCCCAGTGCGGACAGTGAGAGGGTCTTGTAGTCACTGCGGGTCAGCGGCCGCGAGGGCTGCTCGATACTGCTCGGCACGGAAGTCATCGCTGGTTGTTCTCTTTGTAGGGCATGCAGGCCGCTGGGCGCGCGGCTTCTGGATTGGGAGACCAGCGAAGATAGCAAATTGCCGAGGCGTGCTGATAGCGCTACCAAAACCCTACAGATATTCACGAATGTACGGTCGTCGCTGGCCGTTATGCTCTATATACTGGCAACTCGTAGGAAAAGGTTGCGCCTAACGTGGGATGTTGTGCGAAAACGCCGGTCTTTATTGTCAGGCGGTTTCGCAGAGTTTCCCTACGGCCGCCCAGTGAAACGAAATCGGCGTAGTATGTTTCAAGCTGAATCGTTTACCCGGCCCTTGCGCCACACCAACGAAAGCGTCACGGGTCAGAGGCCCCATCGCATGATTGAGCTCGAACAAGAAGATCCTATCCCGCAGGGCGACCTGGCCTTGCAGATCACCGCCCTGCCGCGGGAAACCAACGGCTTTGGCGACATCT
The DNA here is from genome assembly GCF_009932375.1 of Pseudomonas juntendi. Classification (GTDB taxonomy): domain Bacteria; phylum Pseudomonadota; class Gammaproteobacteria; order Pseudomonadales; family Pseudomonadaceae; genus Aquipseudomonas; species Aquipseudomonas juntendi. The sequence continues at coordinate 1,414 of NZ_BLJG01000118.1, read as the reverse complement.
TCGGCGGCTGGCTGGTCGCCCAGATGGACCTGGCCGGCACTGCCATGGCCAGCCGTGTCGCCGGTGGCCGGGTAGCCACCGTGGCCATCGACCGCATGGCGTTCCTCGTGCCGGTCGCCGTGGGTGCGCAGCTGTCGTTCTATACCCAGACCCTGGAAATCGGCCGTAGCTCGATCCAGATGATGGTCGAAGTGTGGAGCGACGACCCGCTGTCCAGCGAATGGCGCAAGGTCACCGAGGCGGTATTCGTCTTCGTCGCCATCGACGGCAGCGGCCGCACGCGCTCGGTGCCTCGTCGCTGAGCCTTGCCGGCGGTAAACTCATTGCAGGTGCCCGGGTCCAAGGCCCACTGGCAATCAATGAGACAAGTGCAATGGCAACCTTCCAGGTCGTAACCGAGCAACATGGCGAACTGAACTGCTGGCGTATCAGCAGCGACCACGCCGAACTCCTGATCGCCCAACAGGGCGCACAGATCCTCAGCTACCAGCGGGTGGGCGAGCCGCCACTGCTGTGGCTGAGCGACCAGGCCATCTTCGGCAAGGGCAAGTCGGTGCGCGCCGGGGTACCCGTGTGCTGGCCGTGGTTCGGCAACCTGCAGCGTAACCCCCAGGCTGTGCAGGCCATGTACAACGGAGCGCAGGCGCCTGCCCACGGCCTTGCGCGCGCCCGAGACTGGCAATTGCTGGGTATCGAGGAAGTCGGCCAGCAACTGCAGATCGAATTCGCGCTGCCAGAAGCGCAGGGTCAACTGCCCGACTGGCCGCATTCAGTCGAACTGAAACTGGTGATAGCGCTTGGCGCGGACCTGAAACTGAACCTCACCAGTCGCAACGTGGGCACTGCACCCGTCACCATCAGCCAAGCCCTGCACAGCTACTTTGCGGTCAGTGACGTGCGCCAGGCCCAGGTCGAAGGGGTAGAGGGGCTGAGTTACATCGAAACCTTGGCTGACTGGCAACAGCGCCAGCAGCAGGGGCCGCTCACGTTCACCGGGGAGACTGACCGGATCTACCTCGGTGCCCCGCAAACGCTGAGCATTGTCGACGCGCACTGGAAACGGCGGATAACCCTGACCAGCAGCGGCTCGCGTTCGGCGGTTATCTGGAACCCCTGGACCGAACGGGCCAGGGAGCTGTCGGACATGGCCGATGAGGGTTGGCAACGGATGCTGTGCATCGAGACGGCGAATGTGTGGGATGACCTGGTGGAGTTGAAGCCTGGGGCCAGTCATTCGCTGGGCGTGGTGCTGGCTAGCGAAGCGCTTTGAGTACCCGGGACCGCTGCGCGGTCCTTTCGCGACACAAGGCCGCTTGTGTCTTGAGAGGGGATTAGAATCTGCAGCCGCAGGTGCCTAGAGCACGAGCAGGAGCAGAAGCTGTCATTCACCGTTCCACTTGTGGGAGCGGGCGTG
>NZ_BLJG01000117.1 GCF_009932375.1 Pseudomonas juntendi | reverse complement strand
GGCGACGCGGTGTCTGGCACCGGCTTTGCCGGTGTTCGCGGGCATGCCCGCTCCCACAGGGGGTCTGCGCTGGCTTGGAGTTGCCGCCGTACTTGCAGGAGCAACTGTCTTTCTCAAAATTTGAAAAGCCTGCGCGATTCACCTGTGGGAGCGGGCATGCCCGCGAAGAGGCCGGCACCGGCAATCTCAATTCACTGACTGCATTCAGGTTGCACCAGAACAGGCTCTTGCCGGTTTCGCCCAGGTGTTCCAAGGCTTTGTAGCCACAGCCGTAAGCGCCCCGCGGGTACTGGGCGACATGCACCAGGGCGTTACGGTGAACGAGTGTGGGTGGCCAGCATCGCAGCGGTTGAAGGCGCGTTGGGCTGTGTCGGGCTGAACTGTAACGACCCATTTCCCCGCAGAAGGCCGAAGTTGTACGCGGGGTGGAAAACCGGTGGGCAGGCAAGCCGGTTGGCCAAACGGCTACACGCGCACAACTGCCATTACGGCAGCCCTTTATCACATCCGGGTTTCCATACCCGATCGCTGAACCGACAGCGACCCGGTGATCGTCAGGAGACAGGATGAGGGCGTTCAGAGCCCCCAGATTGGCGAGTGCCCCATTCCGCTTTGGGCAATTTCTGACAGTGAAAAAGGATGGCATGACGGCGCCATTGAGGAACGTCGAGAGCAAACTGGGCAACCCGGAAATCCTTCAGGAGTAACCCCATGTTCCGCTCCACTGCCAGCTTGAAAGGTGTAAGGCATGACCTTACACTAACCCTTCAATGATCAGAAGTTTCAGGCACAAGGGCCTGAGGCTGCTCCATCAGCAACGTGACACATCTGGGGTGCGTGCGGATCATGTCAATCGCTTGCGGCGTTTGCTTGCTTCCCTTGACGTAGCAAAAACGGCTTCAGATATGAATCGCCCTGGTTATCGTCTTCATCCCCTGCATGGAAAGCTGGAAAGCTTTTGGGCGGTGAATGTTTCGGGTAACTGGCGCCTCGTGTTTCGCTTCATTGGTACCGATGTGGAGCTTGTTGACTATCTCGATTACCACTAAGGAGGCCTCAGCCATGCCTATGTTTGATCCTCCCCATCCCGGGGAGTCATTGCGAGAGGATGTGTTGCCCGCAATTGGAATGAACGTCTCTGAGTTAGCTCGTCACCTGGGCTACTCACGGGGGCAATTATCCACGGTGCTCAATGGGCGTGCCGCAATATCTGCCGATCTTGCTTATCGACTTGAATTGGCTGGCCTCGGTCCTGCCCGGCAGTACCTTGCCGAACAGGCGGCCTACGATCTTTGGCAAGCGGCCCACCGTGAGCATCCTAAGATAGAGCGGTTGATATTTGCCTGATTGTTCAGTCCGCATCCGAATCAAACAACCGCTCCAACTCAACCCGCGCCTCCTTGGCCGTTTGCATCACCTTGGCCCGGTCATCGCGGACCTGCCCCTGGGCCACCAGCACTTCTTCGTCATGCTGGGTGAACCGTGCAATCCGGTCCGCCGCCTGCTCATCGCTCAAACCCAGCCCCACCAGCGCGCGGCGGGTCATTTCCAGGCTGGAATAGAACGTCTCGCGGATTGGCTCGGCACCGACATCCGCCAACTTGTGCACATGCTGGCGGTTGCGCGCACGGGCCAGCACTTTCAGGTGCGGGTACAGGCGCTTCACCCGCTCGGCTGTGTGAATGGCAGCTTCATGGTCATCGATGGTGATGATGAAGTACTCCGCTTCACCCACCTTGGCGGCATGCAGCACTTCCGGGCGCAGCGGGTCGCCGTAGAACACCGGCACCTGCTCGAACATTCGGGTCATCTCGATGGCATCGACCGAGGTTTCCAGGGCAATGAACGGGATCTTCTGCGCGCGCAGGATGCGTGCAACGATCTGCCCCATACGCCCCATGCCGACGATTACCGCCCGAGGCGTATCCGTCTGTATCTGCTTGTATTGCTCAGGCACTTCACGCGCAGGTTGCGGCCGCTTGAGGGCGCGGGCGCAGGCAATCATCAGCAGCGGGGTAATGGCCATCGACAGGGTGATGGTCATCAGCAGCAGGTCGTAGGTCTGGGTGTCGAACAGGCCCTGGTCCTTGCCCAGCTTGAACACCACGAACGCGAACTCGCCGCCGGCCGCCAGCACCATGCCCAGGCGTAGCGCGCTGGCGCCGCTCAGGCCACCGGCCAGGCGGCCAACGCCAACCAGCAGCACCAGCTTCACTGCCACCAGCAGCAGGGTCAGGCCCAGCACCACCAGCGGCATTTCCAGCAGCAGCCGCAGGTTGGCACCCATGCCGACACTGATGAAGAACAACCCCAGCAGCAGGCCCTTGAAAGGCTCGATCTGAGATTCCAGCTCGTGGCGGTACTCCGAGTCCGCCAGCAACAAGCCGGCGAGGAAGGCACCCAGCGCCATGGAAATGCCGGCTTCCTCCATCAACCAGGCGGTACCAATCACCACCAGCAGCGCAGTGGCGGTAGACACCTCTGGCAGGCCGGTGCGGGCCACCGTGCGGAACACCGGGCGCAGCAGGTAGCGGCCGCCGACGATCACCACGGCGATGCTGGCGAAGATCTGCAAGCCGTGTTGCAGGCTGTCGCCGTGGCTGGTGTCCGGCCCGCCGGCGGCCAGCAGCGGCACCAGGGCGATCAGCGGTATGGCGGCGATGTCCTGGAACAGCAGGATGGCGAAGGCCAGGCGGCCGTGCGGGGCATTGAGTTGCTTGCTTTCGGCCAGGCTTTGCAGGCCGAGGGCGGTGGATGACAGCGCCAAGCCAAGGCCGAGCACGATGGCCGCAGGTAGCGCCTGACCGAAACCGAACAGGGCTATGGCGCCGATCAGCACGCCGGTCAGCACCACTTGGGCGGTACCGACGCCGAACACTGCCTTGCGCATCAGCCACAGGCGTTTGGGGGACAATTCCAGGCCGATGATGAACAACAGCAGCACCACGCCCAGCTCGGAAATGTGCGCCACGCTTTCGGTATCGCGGATCAAACCCAATGCCTGCGGGCCAATGACCACACCGGCCAGCAGGTAGCCAAGCACGGCACCCAGTTGCAGGCGCTTGGCCAAGGGCACGGCAAGGACAGCGGCGAGCAGAAAGATCACCGCGGTTTGTAGAAGGCTGCCTTCATGTGGCATGGGCTCGTACTCCATGAGCTGCCGGGGCAGCGTTCGAACGGGTTGGCGGACAATTCTGAGGGCCGGGGGTGGTGTTAGACAATCCGCCATCGGGGAGAAAGATTGTCCTGAAAAATGAGACAACCTGTGCAGCCCTGTGGGCGCGGGTTTCCCCGCGAAGCGGCCCGTACAGGAAACACACTGACTCAGGCCCCACCAAACTGTGCCCGATACTGCGCCGGCGTCATGCCAATCCGTTCGCAGAACACCTTGCGCATGTGCCGGTCACTGCCAAACCCGCACTGCGCCGCCACCACCTTCAATGGCAGGTCGCCGCATTCGAGCAACTGGCGGGCGCGGTCGATGCGCGCATTTTGCAGGTATTGCAGTGGCGTAATCCCCACCTCGCGCTGAAACGTGCGGGCAAAGTTGCGCCCGCTCATGGCCACCAGGTCGGCCATTTTCTGCACGGTGAAGGCCTGCTCGATATGATCGACGATGTATGCCTGCACCCTCGCCACTGGCGAGTCGTCGCGTGGCACTGCCGCCAGCAGCGGCCCATACGGCGTTTGCCCTCCTTGCCGGTGGCGCGCCACCAGCAGCACCTTGGCCACTTCCAGGGCCAGTGCCTTGCCGTGGTCTTCGGCGATAACTGCCAGTGCCAGGTCAATGCCCGCCGTGATGCCGCCAGACGTGATCAGGCAGCGATCGATGACATAGATCTGCTCGGTTTCTACCTTGGCCGCGGGAAACGCCTGCGCCAGGCGCTCCACGTAGTTCCAGTGGGTGGTGCAACGGTAGCCGTCCAGCAGCCCGGCCCGGCCCAGCAAAAATACCCCGGTACAAATCGCCCCGAACCGCTTGGCACTGCGCACGGCCTGGGGTAGCCAGCGCTCGAGCACTGGCAGCGCGATGTCGTACGCGCCAGGGCCACCCGGCACCAGCAGCAGATCCACCACGGCAGGCAGGTCTTCCAGGCGTAGGTCGGCCACCACCTTCAGCCCGCACGAGCCACGCACCGCCGCCTGCCCCTCGGCCAGGGTGAGCAACTGGTAGCGCCGCTCGGCCGGCAGGAAACGGTTGGCGATGGCGAATGCATCCATAGGCCCCGTCACGTCCAGCAACAGCACATCGTTGAACAGCACCATGGCTACGGTGCGGTGGGCGGTTTTTTCCTGCATTGCTTTTCTACCTTGAATACTGGGTGCGGCTGACGGCCTGTAACTGAATATGAAACGCATCTTATGGTAGCGGCAAACCCGCCAGGGCCAGCACCGCACAATTAAGAACAATTCAGCTTTGGCTCAGGACTTTGTCATGTGCCGGGGGTGAGACTTTCCCTACTGAACAGGAGAGTCGCCATGCACGACGGGACGCCTCAAATGCCGCTGCAACCCCCTGGGGCCCTGACGCCTGCGCGGTTGCGCCTGGCCAAGGAACTGATGCTGCGCAGCTCGCTGTCGATCATCGAGATCGCCGGCTTGTGCAACCTCACACGCAGCCATTTCTCCCGAGCTTTCAAGGTCAATACCGGGCTTTCGCCCCAGGCCTGGCGCCTGCTGGCACGCATGGAAAAGGCCAAGCGCCTGCTTGCCACCGAGGCGCCCATTACCCACGTGAGCCTGGAATGCGGGTTCTGCGACCAAGCCCACTTCACCCGTGCCTTCAGCCGCCTGGTCGGCCAGCCGCCGAATGCGTGGCGCCAGGCCCAGGCCTATTCTTAAGCCGGAGCTATTCACTGGTATAGCCCCCTGCGGGTAGTACCGCGCCGCTTTTCCAACCGAGGAGTCACCCCCATGAGCCAACCCGATTACAAGCGCCTGAACAAAGACGACGCCGTGGTACTGCTGGTGGACCACCAGACCGGCCTGATCTCGCTGGTGCAGGACTTCGCCCCCAACGAGTTCAAGAACAACGTGCTGGCCCTGGGTGACCTGGCCAAGTTCTTCGGCCTGCCCACCATCCTCACCACCAGTTTCGAGCAAGGCCCGAACGGCCCGCTGGTGCCGGAACTCAAGGCCATGTTCCCGGACGCGCCCTACATTGCCCGCCCAGGCCAGATCAATGCCTGGGACAACGAGGATTTCGTCAAGGCGATCAAGGCGACCGGGCGCAAGCAATTGATCATTGCCGGCGTGGTCACCGACGTGTGCGTGGCCTTCCCGACCCTGTCGGCGCTGGCGGAAGGTTTCGAGGTGTTCGTGGTCACCGATGCCTCGGGCACCTTCAACCCAACTGTGCAGCAGGCAGCGTGGGTGCGCATGACCCAGGCGGGCGCGCAGATGATGAACTGGTTCTCGGTGGCCTGTGAGCTGCACCGCGACTGGCGCAACGACATCGAAGGGCTGGGCAACCTGCTGTCGCAGCGCATACCCAACTATCGCAACCTGATGAACAGCTATGCGGCGCTGACGTCGCGCTGATTCAGCCCCGAACCGGCCTTGCAGCGGCTACACCCATTCCTGCAGCGTGGTACGCGCAGGTGCGGGTTGCGCCGCGAACAGGCCGGCACAGGCTAGCGGTCACTGGCCGGCAGGGTGAAGCGAATCCGGCAGCCGCCCAGCTCCGACACCAGCGCCTGCAACTGGCCGCCGTGGGCCTGCACCACCGAATTGCAGATCGCCAGGCCCATGCCCATGCCGCTGCCCTTGGTGGTGTAGAACGCATCGAACACGCGCTCGCGTTCTTCAACCGCAATGCCCGGCCCGTTGTCGTCCACACAGATCTCTACCTGCCCCGCAACTACCGCCGAGGCAATGCGCAGCACGCCATCGGCACGGTACCCCGCCAGCGCCTCCAGGCCATTGGTGATCAGGTTGAACATCAGCTGTTGCAACTGCACCGGGTCGGCCACTACGCTGACCCCCGCGTGCAAGTGGGTTTGCACCTGCACTGCGCCCTTGGCGGCATCGGTCGAGGTCAGGCGCACCACCTCGCGGATCACCGCGTCCAGCTTCACCGCCTGGCGCTGCAGCGGTGCCTGCTTGGCCAGCGAGCGCAACGCCCGCAGTATGTTGGCAGCACGCTCGCTGTCGTTGCGGATGTCCTCCAGCCCGGCCATCGCTTCTTCCAGGTCGGGCTTTGCACGCTTCAGCCAGCGCAGGCTGGCGGCGGCATTGGCAGCGATACCCAGCAACGGCTGGCTGATCTCGTGGGCAATCGAGGCCGACAGTTCGTTCATGACTTGCAGGTGGGCAGTGCGCGCAAGCTCGGCGCGAGAATGACGCCGCTCCGCCTCTATCTGCGCCCGGCTCTGGTTGTCTTCGGCCAGGCGTGTGTAGAACTTGGCCGTTTGCAGTGACACCGCGGCCTGCGCCGCCAGGATCTCCAGCATGGCCAGGCGCTGGCTGCCGAACAGGCCGGGTACCAGGCGGTTTTCCAGGTACACCAGGCCGATCAGCACCCCCTGGATCACCAGGGGCAGGCACAGTACCGAGCGGGCGCCACGTGCCTGCAGGTCCTGGCGAAAGGCTTCGGGGCAATCGCTTTGGGCATCGCTGAGCACCAGCGGCTTGCGCGTACGCATGGTGGTGTTGATGACCGACAACGGCGCCTGGGTCATGAATTTCTGGCAATTGTCCATGTTCACGTGCAGGCCGGCATCGTCGATGTAGGCGAGGGCGGCCATCTGGAATTCGGCACCGCTGACGATCAGCAGCGCACCGTGGTCGGCGCCGGAGTGCTCGGTCAGGTGGCCCATCAGGGTTTCGATCAGGCCTTCCAGCAGCACCTCCTCGGACAGCGCTCGCGCCGCTTCGATACCGGCCTCGAGGTCCAGCCTGGCCTGCTGCGTGGCACGCTGGGTTTCCTGGATCGGCTGGGTGCGCAGGAACGGATGCAGGGTCTCGAGTTGCTGCACCTTGCCGGTTGCGCCCCAGATGTGGAAACAATCGCGAGCGACGCGCAGGTGCAGGTTGGCACCGGAAATCAGGCCGCTGGGGATGCACACCTCCGCCAGTTGCTCATGGGCCAGCGCCTGTTCGTGGATGAAGCCGGCAGCGGTGGCGGCGATCTGCGCCTGGTCGAAGCAACGAATGGCGGCCAGCCCGTCGCCCTCCAGCTTGGCGATCACCCCTTCGATCAGCAGCAATTTGTTGCGGAACGTGGCCGGGTTGAAGCCTGCCCAGTGAGCGAAGCGCTCACGCAATGCCTGTAGTGCGTGCAGCTTGTCGGCAAGGCTGCCGGGGGCCTCCGGGCTGCCCAGGAGCAAGCCACGGAACAGGTGATAGTCGGTCAGGTTGATGTGGGCCGGCGCGGCCCAGGCGTAGTCGCCGGCCCGCGCCAGGTTGGCCATGGCCTGCGTATGGTTGCCCAGGTAGAAGGCGCTCATGCCGGCGAACAGGTACTCGAAGAACCGTGTAATGGGCGAGTTCGAGGGGGCGGTTGCGGTCGTGCCGGTGGTGCCGCTGAGGGCGGCGACGAACGCTTGCTGGGCCAGCAGGGTCTGCGCCACCTCCAGGTAGCCATGCCGGCGCGCGGTGGCCAGGCCCTGGGCGACTTCCTCGGCCACTTCCGGCAGGTAGCGGCCCATGATCAGCGAGTCGGAAACCAAGTGGTTGCAGGCATGGCAGCTCATGGCCAGGTCGCCGCTCAGGTGCGCCGAATCGACGGCCTCCACGGCGGTGCGGCGGGCCAGCTCCATGGGCGACGTCCAGGCACTGAGCTGGTCCAGAGCGAGCAGCGCGCTGCTCAGGTCAGCCTCCAGGCCGTGGCGCTCGATCAGCTTGAGCGCCGCCAGGCAGCAACCATGGCCATCGTGATAGGCACCAAAACGCTCGGCGCACATCACCCCGTACCAGGCCAGGCCGTAGGTGCTCCCTGGCGCTACGCCATGCAGCAACGCCAGCTCCGTGAGTTTGGCCAGGTGCAGGAAACACAGGTCGTCCTGCACCAGGAAGGATGACGACAGGGTCGCCAGCAAACCCACTGCCAGTGCGACCTCTTGCGAGTCGGTGCGTGGCAGCGACTCCAGGCAGTGAAGGCCTTTCTGCTCGATCAGGCTTTGCACACGGGCATGGCTGGCTTGCACCTGGTGTGGGTCAAGGCCTGGCGCGAGTTCGATACCCAGCATCCGCAGGCCGCCAAGCGCGCTGGCGATGGCAGCCTGGCAGTTACCCTGCGAGGTCTCCAGGCGTGCCTGCAACTGGCACACCCTGGCCCGCTCCAGCGTCGAGCCGGCACGCTGGCGGCATTCAGCCAGGCGGGCCTGGGCGGCGACCGTGCGCGACAGTTGCAAGTCGCACTCCGTTGCCATGCTGGCAATGGCAAAGCCAAGCGTGGCGCGGCTTTCCAGCGTACTGCAGGCTTCGAGCAGCTGTTGTGCCGTGTGCAGGTAGCCGGCGGCCTGCTCATAGGCGCGGCTGTCACGCGCCCGCTGTGCCGCCTCGTACGTAAGCTGCAGGAACGTTGCGCAGTCATTTGCGGCAAACCCGCACGGGCTGGCGCGTTGCAGCTGATGGGCAATCTCGAACAGCAGCGCCTGCAGGCGGTCTGGCCAAGCCCCGAGCATGGCCAGGGCAATGCGCGCATGCAGCGCTTCGCGCTCGTGCCCTGGCGTGAGTTGATACGCCGCTTCCTGCACGCGGTCATGCACGAAGCCCAGGCCGCTCTGGCTTGACAGCAGGAAGCCCGCGGCAATCAGGGCCTGCACCGCAGTGCCTGGCGCCCGCCCCAGTACCCGCTGCAATACGCCATTGTCGCAGCGGCTGCCTGCGGCGCTGGCGATGCGCAGTACGTCGCGCTGTGGCGCGGGCAGGCGCGCCAGGCGGTGGATCATCAGCTCGGCGACATTGTCGGCGTAACGGTGACGGGCCACGGCCTGTGGGCACCACGACCAACGCATGGCCTGGGTATCGAAGAAGAACAACTGGTCTTCGACCATGGCGCGCAGGATCTGGTGGATGAAGAACGGGTTGCCTGCGGTCTTCTCATGTACCTGTGCAGCCAGTGCCAAGGCGGCTTCAGCATCCACGTGGTAGCGCTCGGCGATCAACTCGGCCACCGCGCCAACGGCCAGCGGGCGCAGGTTCAGGGTGGTGCTGCGCAGTGAGTGGGGGACGCTGGCCGGGCCTTGGGTAGTGCCGGTGTCGCTGCGTTGGGCAAAGATCAGCAGCAGGTTGCCGGGCGCGTTTGCCAGCAGTTGCGCCAAGAGCTGGCGCGAGGCGTCATCGACCCACTGGATGTCGTCGATGAACAGCACCAGTGGCAGGCCGGGGCGGCTGAATACTGCAAGGAATTCGACCACGGCCCGCAGCTCCTTCTGCAGCGCCATGGGGGTAAGTTTGCCTGGCAGTGGCGGCAACGCGCCGAGCACTAGCTGCAGGTCTGGCGCCAGCTTGCCCAGCAGCCGGCCGTGGCCTTGGATGCGGCGCAGGATGTCGTGGCGCAGGGCGTCGAGTTCGTGGCTGTCCTTGGCCAGCAACTGGGTGGTCAGGGCGCCGAGGATTTCCACCCAAGGCGCGTAGGGCGCAGCCTGCGACACGCTGTTGCACTTGCCGACCGCCCAGTACCCTTGAGCATTGGCCTTGAGTGCAGCGGCCACCAGGCTCGACTTGCCCATGCCTGCGGCGCCTTGAATATGCAGCACTTGCGGCGTGCTGTCGCGGCGCAACCCCTTGAGCAGCAGCGCAATGGCCTGCTGTTCGGCATCGCGGCCATACAGGCGGCTGCCATGGGCGGCGACCGGGTCGGCGCAACCTGGTTCAAAGGCCGCCATGTGTTTGCTGGCAGCCCATTGCCGCTGGCAGTAGCCCAGGTCCACGGCCAGGGCGTGTGCGCTCTGGTAGCGTGCGTCCGGCTCCTTGGCCAGGGCCTTGGCCAGCACGCTGCTCAGCGGCTGCGGCACGCGGTTGTCGACTTCGCAGGCGGTCTTGGGTTGTACCCCCGCATGCAGCTGACGCCAGTGCTGGGTATCGCGCCCGGTCAGTGGCAATTCACCGAGCAGTAGTTGGTACAGGATCGCCCCCAGGGCATAGATGTCACTGCGCAGGTCGTTGTTGCTGCCGTGCGGGCAGACTTGCTCGGGCGCCAGGTAGGTCCAGTTGCCGAGCGGCATGCCTTGCTCGCCGAGCGGATGCGCAGGTGTTGCACGGAACCCGCCCAGCCGCACCTGCAAGTTGTCCTGCACATGCACGTGGGCTGGCTGCAGGGCGCCGTGCAGTACATTGCTTTGGTGGGCCTGGGCCAAGGCAGTGGCGGCGTTCAGCGCAATCTCCAGGAACGGCTCCAGCGCCAGCCGGCCTTCGCTGAGCAGGTCGGCGATGGACTGACCGGCCGGGTACACCAGCAGTGGGCCTTCGGGGGAACGCACGAACGCGCACGGCACCACTGCCCACTGTGGGTCCAGTTTCAGCCGGTAGTCGCGCTCCAGGCGCTGACAGGCGGCGGGCGCTTCGAGCGGTGCGCGCATGGCGAGCCAGGCTTGCCCGCTGGTGGGGTCGCACAGGCGGAAGCAACTGAGCTCGCCATCCTGGCCCAACGCTGTGATGTCGCAGTTGTTGAGCCAGCTTTCGTCGACTGTCTGGTCGTAATCGATGGGCCTGTGAGCAAGGCGTTCATCGCGCATGAAACACCCCCCTGCTGGCGACATCCCGAGACGTGAGTATACGCAGCCAGCCCAAGGGGAATGCGGGTTGCAGCCCGCTTGGCAGGAACGGGCACGCTGTTGTCCGTTATCGTCCCCTGGCCTTTTCCGGGCGCTTGTATAGTGCCTTGAACACCCTATCCCTCGGGATAATTGTTCCACCGCATCCGCTGGCCTAGGCTATTCGTGGCTGCGCGAATGCCCGTGCCCGTGCGAGGAAGCCATGATCCGAATAGGCAATGCCCTGGTGTCCCTGGAGCGCCGCGAAGTGTTGCTCGATGGTAAGCCCATGCTGCTGGGCGGGCGCGCGTTCGAGGTGCTGGCCACACTGATCAGGGCCAAGGGCCGGGTGGTCGACAAGGAAGAATTGTTCAGCCAGGTGTGGGCCGGCACCGTGGTCGAGGACAACAACCTGCAGGTCCAGGTGTCGTTGCTGCGCAAGGCATTTGGCGACCGTGGGCTGATTCAGACCGTACCTCGGCGTGGCTACCGGTTGGCGGCCGAGATAAGCTTTGCGGCCCCAGACCGGGCATTGGGGGCTTTGCCGTTGTGCGCAGGCGCCGACACCCTGGAGCCATCCGGCGAAAGTGCGGATGTGCCAGTGCTGGTGGTTGATGACGACCCATCGGTACGCACGGCGCTCGGCCGGCTGCTGCGCTCCCAGGGCATACCCCATCATCTGTTCGCCAGTGCCGAGGCGCTGTTCGAAGCCCGGCTGGAAACCCCTTACGCCTGCCTGTTGCTCGACATGCACCTGCCCGATATCACCGGCTTGCAAGTGCAGGAAACGCTGCGCCAGCTAGCGCTGCCCTGGCCGATCGTGTTCATGACCGGCTTTGGCACCATTGCGATGACCGTGCAGGCGATGCGCGCAGGCGCCGTGGAGTTCCTCACCAAGCCTTTTGACGAGGAGCAGTTACTGGCCCTGCTGGGGACGCTGCGGGTGCGTGCCGTGGCCGAAGGGCGCAAGTGGCGCCATGCCCGGCTCGTGGCGGAAAAGTACCAGCGCCTGACCCCGCGTGAGCGCCAAGTGTTCTCGCTGGTGGTCGACGGCCTGTCGCACAAGCAGATCGCCAGGCAGATCGGCACCAGTGAGGTGACCACCAAGGTGCACAAGAAGAGCATCATGAACAAGATGCAGTCGCGCTCATTGGTGGAGTTGGTGGCCATGCACAACGTGCTCGGCACACAGCAGGAGGGCATGGGCGGCGCATGAGCAGATGGGTATGCATCGTCGATGACGATGCTTCGGTGCGCAAGAGCCTGGCCAACCTGCTGCGTTCAGCCGGGTTCGAGACCCTGACCTTCGCTGGCGGTGCCCCGTTCCTGGCGTCTGACCGGGCGGGGCAGGCCGGTTGCGTGCTGCTCGATCTGAAGATGCCCGGCATGAGCGGGCTGCACGTGCAGCGTGAGCTGGCGCTTCGGCAATGGCCGATAGTGGTGATCTGCATGTCGGCGCACTGGGATGATGCCGCCATGCACGCGGCGACGCGGCTGGGGGCGCTGGAGTGCCTGGGCAAGCCGTTTTCTGAAGAGGTATTGCTGGCGGTGGTTGAACGGGCATTGGCTGGCCGCCAGTAGGGGTGGTGCAGGCCCTTGCCTGCAAGGCCACTGCGCAACCTAACTGCTCCCCGGCCGATACTGCAGGGCCTCGGCCAGATGCGCCCGGCCAATGGTCTCGCACCCCTCCAGGTCCGCCAGCGTTCGCGCTACCTTCAACAACCGGTGTGCCGCGCGCAGCGATAGCGTCAGCCGCTCGCAGGCATTTTCAAGCCAGACCTGGTCGGCGGCTTTCAAGGCACAATGCCGGCGTAAACCTTCGAGATCGAGGAAGGCATTCGCGCAGGCCTGACGCCCGTGTTGCAGCGCTCGGGCCTGTGCCACCTTCACAGCCACAGCGGCACTGGTTTCACCGCTAGGCTGGTTGTTCAGCGTGGTGCTTTCGCGGGCCACGGTCAGGTGCAGGTCGATGCGGTCCAGCAGTGGCCCGGACAGTTTGTTGCGGTAGCGGGCGATCTGCTCGGTGCTGCAGCGGCAACGGCCGGTCGGGTCGCCGAGGTAGCCGCACGGGCAGGGGTTCATGGCCGCCACCAGCTGAAAGCGCGCGGGAAAGCGTACCTTGTCGCGGGCCCGGGCAATCACGATTTCACCGGACTCCAACGGCTCGCGTAACACCTCCAGCACGCGGCGCTCGAATTCCGGCAGCTCGTCAAGGAACAGCACACCGTGGTGGGCGAGGGTGATTTCGCCAGGTTGCGGCCGGCTGCTGCCCCCCACCAGTGCCGGGCCGGAGGCGGAGTGGTGCGGGTGGCGAAAGGGGCGCTGCGGCCAGCTGCTCAGCGGTGCATGGCCGCTGACCGACTGGATCGCCGCCACTTCCAGCGCCTCGTGCTCGTCCAGTGGCGGCAGCAGCCCGGGCAGCCGGCTGGCGAGCAAGGTCTTGCCGGTGCCGGGCGGGCCGGTGAACAACAGGTTGTGCGCCCCGGCAGCTGCCAGCAGCAAGGCGCGCTTGGCCGCCAGTTGCCCTTGCACCTCACTCAGGTCCGGGTACGGCCGTTGCTGCAGGATCAAACCGTTGGCCGCATAAGGCGCCAGGGGCACCTGGCCGTTGAGGTGGGCAACCAGCTCCAGCAAGTGCCCCACGGCATACACCGCCAGGCCGCTGGCCAGGCTGGCCTCCTCGGCGTTTTCCCGTGGCACCACCAGCGCCCGGCCTGCTTCGCGGGCCGCGAGTGCCGCCGGCAATACCCCCTGCACCGGGCGCAACGTGCCAGACAGTGCCAGTTCGCCCAGGCATTCAAGCTCGGCAAGGGCCGCGGTTGGCAGTTGACCGTCGGCGGCGAGGATGCCCAAGGCAATGGCCAGGTCGTAGCGCCCGCCATCCTTGGGCAGGTCGGCGGGGGCGAGGTTCTGGGTGATGCGCCGTTGTGGGTAGTTCAACCCGGAATTGACGATGGCGCTGCGTACCCGGTCTTTGCTTTCCTTGACGGTGGTTTCCGGTAGGCCGACCAGGGTGAGGTGCGGCAGGCCATTGGTCAGGTGCGTTTCGACGCTGACCGCCGGTGCCTGTACGCCCACCTGGGCGCGGCTATGGACGAGGGCTAGGGACATGGACGCTCCGTTGTCGCGGGTGAAGGCCGCTTCCTGCGGTAGCGCACAGGATAGCCAGCGCTCCTGCTGCCGGCGCAAGAAGTGTGCGTCGTGGTTTTTCCGGGCAGGGATTTATCGCGGATTTTTACACCTCTGAGCAAAAGGTGGATCCAATATTCTTTGCGCAGGGGCCGGGTATGGCTTAGTGTTGTTGGGCAACTGCAGTTGCCATGGAATGGCACTGTCCCTTCTTCCAAATGGACTTGAGGAATTGCTCCGTGCAAACGCTCACCCACACTCACCAGGTAATCCGCGAACTGGTGCAGGCCCGCGCATTCGTTGAACTTACCCGTTTTTTCGACCGCCTCGAGGCGCAGTGGTATCAGGCGCCGCCCGGCGAGTTTCCGGCCTACCTGGCGGCCCTGGAAGGCCACATGTTCGCCGACCTCGACAACCAGGGCGACAAAGCCCCGAGCCAGGTGCTCAAAGCCTGGGTCGATGCCTGCCCCAAGGCTTACCACCCGCACGTGGTAATGGGCATGCACTGCTTCCACCGCGCTTGCCGGGTACAGGCTGATGGCCAACCCAACGCTGCGCGTGTGCTGGCCGTAGGGCAGATATGCGAAACCGCGACTGCGCACCTGCTGCAGGCCCTGGAGCGTTCGGCGCAACCGCTGGCAGCGGCCATCGGCATGCTGCGCGTCAGTGCGCAGTTGCGCGAGCCTGGCTGGTTGGCCGAGTTGTTCAACGGGCGGCCTGCGCGCTATCGGCCCAGTGCCCATGCCGATGTGGAGGTGCAGGAAGCCGCCGCGCCGCTGTTGGTCAGGCATGGGGTGCAACCGCTGGCGGAACTGCCAAGCAGCTTGCCCGCGTGCCTGGCCAAGCGGACCTACCAGGACACCCAGGACCCGCGTTACTACTGGCTCCGCCACGCACTGGGGCTGCGCCCCGGTTGCTTCGAAGCCATCCAGGCCCTGGCTATCTACCTGTTGCCGCGGTCGGGCGCCGGTGCCGATGCGCTTGAACTGTTGGCCAGCGGCCCGTTGTGCGCCGGTTGGGACGAGCGCCTGCGTAACGCCTTGCGCTGGATGGCCGTCGAAGAACAGCTGCTGTTGCCGGCTGCCGACCAGTTGCAGGCCGTGGCCACCTGGCAGCAGTTGTTCGACGCCTGGGCACAGCGCCCGCTGAGGCCAAGGGAGCGCGCAGTACTGCTGGCCTGGCGGGGGGCGTTGCGCTGTACTGCATTGCACGATCAGGCCGGCGCGATTGGCGACTTTGCCGCAAGCCTGGCATGCAATGCCGATCATGGAGCCATCGGGGCCATGGGCGAGCCGTTCCGTTGCCTGGCCGAGCTGATACTGCGCGACGGCCTGGCGGATGAGCAGCAGTTGCTGCGCCGCGCCCTCGAGCGCCTGTGCGACGGGCGCTGCCATGCGGGCGCCTGTGCCTTGCGCGCCGCAGGGCACTGCTTTGGTCTGTGGGGGCTGCCACGCTCGGCCGAGCAGGCCCGGGCATGGTCGCAGCGGGCGGTGAAACGCCAGCTGGCAGGCCATGCGCCGGGGTTCACGGTGCTTGCGGCGGCGCGCCTGCTGTTGGCTGCCAACCGCCATGAAGTGGCCGTCTACCTGTATGAGCGTTGTGCCGAACTGAACCTGCCGGGGGCAGCCCTTGGCTTGTATGACTTGTACTGTGGTGGCCAGGCGAACACCCCGCAGGAGTACATTGATCGCCAGGCCGCTGAACATTGGCTACGGCGCGCAGTGGCAGCGGGCAGCCGCCGGGCCAAATACAAGCTGGCGTGCCTGCGCATGAAGGGTGGCGAGGACCTCAGCGAGCGCAGCGCCATGCTGGCCGTCAGGCACCTGCTGGTCGACGCGCTGGGCGATTCCCAGACCAATGCCCGCGCGCGTTTGCATCTGGGCATCCTGTTGCGCCAGTTCGGCAACTCTCGGGAGCGGGCCGAGGCTGTGGCGTACCTGTTGAGCCTGGTCGAGCACCCTGACCTGGGAATTGCTGCACGCGCCAGTGCCGAGCTGGGACTGGCCTGGATGCAGGGGCGCGGCACCCGCAAGCAAAGCCGCTTTGCCGCCATCGAATGGGCCAACCGTGCGGCCAGCTTGCAGCCGGCAGACGCCACCATCGCGCGTATCCAGGCCCAGATACTCAACTCGCACAACCGGCTGAAAACAGTGTTCACACAATGTGGTGCAGCGCTGTTGCGCGGCACCCTGCATGCCAGTGAGCTACCGCCCAGGCCGCCTGAGCTGAACGCCCTGCGGGTTTCCGCCTGACGTGTGGCAGCAGCAGGGCTGGTTCAGTCCTGCTGGGCAGTAGGGGCCAGCCGCGCTTCCAGCTCTGCTACCTGTTGCTC
The DNA here is from genome assembly GCF_009932375.1 of Pseudomonas juntendi. Taxonomy (GTDB): domain Bacteria; phylum Pseudomonadota; class Gammaproteobacteria; order Pseudomonadales; family Pseudomonadaceae; genus Aquipseudomonas; species Aquipseudomonas juntendi. The sequence goes on along the minus strand of NZ_BLJG01000117.1, from coordinate 12,719 downwards.
CAGGGCCTCAAGGCGTGCACGGGTGCGCGCCAGCACGACCATCTGGCTGTCGAATTCGTCACGGCTGACCAAGTCCAGTTTGCTGAACGCCCCTTGCATCAGCACTTTGAACTGGCTTTCCAGTTCGGCGCGAGGCTGTGCGGTATCGCTGCTGAACAGGCGCGAGGCCTGGTCGCTCAGGGCATCGAGAAGGGCTTTGGGCGCGAGCATGGGGCTTTCCATTGAAACTGAGAAATGGCCAGCAGTGTAGCACGCACGCACATGGGCCTTTCTTTCACAGACGCTCGCGCGGCACTGCACGTTTTTCGAGCAGCAGCCCCCGCCTGCGCGCACCGAAACTGTGCATGATCTGCATGCTGGCGACTGGCCAATCCTGACTAAATCACATAACTCGCTGTTTTTCGTGGCTTTGGCGGAACTGGCAAGGTTTCTGCAAAGACCAGTTCGAGCCATGCACTGATGCAGTTCCTTGTGACCAGGCAGTGCGCACGCGGAGCCGGATGCCGACGACGCGTTACAAAGCCAACCGCTGCGCTTAGACTTGAGACGGGTTTGTTTTCCTGGGGCAAGTCCACCAAATCGGGAGAGAGTTTCATGAAGCTAGTCACAGCCATCATCAAGCCGTTCAAGCTGGACGACGTGCGCGAGTCACTGTCGGAAATCGGCGTGCAGGGTATCACCGTCACCGAAGTCAAAGGTTTCGGTCGCCAGAAGGGCCACACCGAGCTGTACCGCGGTGCTGAGTATGTGGTCGATTTCCTGCCCAAGGTGAAGATCGATGTCGCCATCGATGACAAGGACCTTGATCGGGTAATCGAAGCCATCACCAAGGCAGCCAACACCGGCAAGATCGGTGACGGCAAGATTTTCGTGGTGAATCTGGAGCAGGCGATCCGTATCCGTACCGGCGAAACCGATACCGACGCGATCTAAGCAACAACAAAGCCTCACCAAACCCAAAGCCCCAGGAGAAAACAACATGACTCTGCGTAAGATCGCAGGGCTAGGAGCCCTATTGTCCCTCGTAACCCCCGGGCTCGCCCTGGCAGAGGAAGCTGCCCCAGCGCTGAACTCCGGCGACACCGCCTGGATGCTGACCGCGACGGCGCTGGTGCTGTTCATGACCATTCCGGGCCTGGCCCTGTTCTATGGCGGCATGGTGCGTTCCAAGAACGTGCTGTCGGTGATGATGCAGTGCTTTGCAATCACCGGCCTGATGAGCATTCTCTGGGTCGTCTACGGCTACAGCATGGCCTTCGATACCGCCGGTATGGAAAAAGGCGTACTCAATTTCAATTCGTTCGTTGGCGGCTTCTCCAAGGCCTTCCTCAGCGGTGTCACGCCCGAGAGCCTGACTTCGGCCACTGCGCTGTTCCCTGAAGCGGTGTTCATCACCTTCCAGATGACCTTCGCCATCATCACCCCGGCGCTGATCGTCGGTGCCTTCGCCGAGCGCATGAAGTTCTCCGCGATGCTGGTGTTCATGGGTATCTGGTTCACCCTGGTATACGCGCCAATCGCGCACATGGTGTGGAGCGGTGACGGTGCACTGATGTGGGACTGGGGCGTACTGGACTTCGCTGGGGGCACCGTGGTGCACATCAACGCAGGTATCGCCGGCCTGGTCTGCTGCCTGGTACTGGGCAAGCGCAAAGGCTACCCGACCACCCCGATGGCGCCCCACAATCTGGGCTACACCCTGATGGGCGCGGCCATGCTGTGGATCGGCTGGTTCGGCTTCAACGCAGGTTCTGCTGCAGCGGCCAACGGCACCGCGGGCATGGCCATGCTGGTGACCCAGATCGCCACCGCCGCTGCGGCACTGGGCTGGATGTTCGCCGAGTGGATCGGCCACGGCAAGCCGAGCGCCCTGGGCATCGCGTCGGGTGTGGTTGCCGGCCTGGTCGCCATCACCCCGGCCGCGGGTACCGTGGGCCCCATGGGTGCCCTGGTAATCGGCCTGGCTTCGGGTGTGATCTGCTACTTCTGCGCCACCACCCTCAAGCGCAAGCTGGGCTATGACGACTCGCTGGACGCCTTCGGTGTTCACGGTGTGGGCGGCATCATCGGCGCCATCCTCACCGGCGTGTTCGCAGCCCCGGCACTGGGCGGCTTCGGTACTGTCACCGACATCGGCATGCAGGTCTGGGTACAGGCCAAAGGCGTGATCTTTACCGTGGTCTACACCGCCATCGCCACCTACGTGATTCTCAAGGTGCTGGACCTGGTGATGGGCCTGCGGGTCAACGAAGAAGAAGAGTCGGTCGGTCTCGACCTGGCTCAGCACAACGAGCGCGGCTACAACCTGTAACTGCGACGCGGTAAAAACTTGCCCGGCTTGCCGGGCATTTTTTTGCCAGATTTTTAACATTTCCCGCTCGGCAAACGGTTTATCCGGCACGTTCGCGACGTAGGCAAAAAACTTACAAGTCGTAGGGCATTTATGGTGCTTTGCTTTTTCTACCGGCACGCTAGAATGCGCGCCAAAGGGTGTTTGGCAAGCAGTCGGCGCACTTCAATCAGCCTTTGCTACGCTTGCCAATAGCGAGTGGCCAGCAGGGGCTAATGGATTTGTCAGGTTCTGCCAGGAGCAGGGCCTGCTGGGTACCGCCTCCCATCAGGAGCGCCGGCCCCAAGGGCAGTGGCCTAACCCACGGCCAGTTGAATTTTCACTGGTAGCTGCCGGTCTACGGCTGCACTGGTCTATAACTAACCTGCTTTTCGCAAGTCATGAGGTAGAACATGAGCGACGACGATCTGGAAAATGATGACCTCGAAGTAGGTGACGAAGACGAGGGCGATGAAGGCCTCGAAGCGGCGGCTGATGACGGCGTCGAAGACGCTGGCGATGACGACAGCAGCCCGGCACCCGCTGCCAAGGGCAAATCCAAGGCGGCAGTCTCGGTAGACGAGATGCCGAGCATGGAAGCCAAGCAGAAAGAGCGTGATGCACTGGCCAAGGCGATGGAAGAATTTCTGTCGCGCGGTGGCAAGGTGCAGGAAGTCGAGGCCAATGTGGTCGCCGACCCGCCCAAGAAGCCGGACAACAAGTACGGCAGCCGCCCTATCTGAGTGGCTGATCGTCAAAAAGCCCGCCGTCGCTGCGGGCTTTTTTGTGCCTGTGCCGGCCTGTTCGCGGGCAAGCCCGCTACCACAGGTCTTGGGACCTGCACGGTCCCTGTGGGAGCGGGCGTGCCCGCGAATGGGCCGCAAAGCGGCCCCTGTCAGCGCCAGCGTGCGAGCACGTCGGGCAGCTGCGACAGGCGCCGGATCTCGGCATCCGGGGCCTGCTCGCCAGCCCAGGCCTTGCCCTGCGGGTTGAACCAAACCGCGCGCAGCCCGGCGCGCTGGGCACCGGCAATGTCGTCAGCCGGGTGATCACCAATGTGCACCGCCGCACCGGCGTCCACCTCGCCACGCCGCAAGGCCTCCAAAAACGGCGCCGGGTCCGGCTTGCCAATGCCCAGGTCCTCGGCACACAGGGCAAAGCGGAAGTAATCCGCCAGCCCCAGCCGGCTGACGTCGGCATTGCCATTGGTGACAACGCCCAGGGTGTACTGATGCCGCAGGATCTCCAGCATTGGCTGCACCTCGGGGAAGATCTGCACCTGGTGGCGAGCATGCAGGAACACCTCGAAGCCTTCATTGGCCAGGTCCTGTGCGTGTTTCTCGCTGTAGCCGACCTCTTCCAGGGCATGGAACAGTACCCGCCGGCGCAGGGCACTGATGCGGTGTTTCAGGCCGGGCTCGGCCTGCACCAGGCGTTCGCGGATGGCGAACAGGTGTTCCACCGGCACCCCGCCCAGGAGGGGGGCGTTGGCTTCGAGCCAGTCGCGCAGCACGACTTCCGCACTGGCAATCACTGGCGCGGTGTCCCACAGGGTGTCGTCGAGGTCGAAGGTGATCAGCTTGATGCTCATGAGTCTGTGCCTTTGCTGCGTTTGGCCCGGGGGTGGGCGCTGTCGTACACCGCCGCCAGGTGCTGGAAGTCCAGATGGGTATAGATTTGCGTGGTGCTGATGTCGGCATGGCCGAGCATCTCTTGCACTGCGCGCAGGTCCTGGGACGATTCCAGCATATGGCTGGCGAAGGAATGACGGAGCATGTGCGGGTGCAGGTGTTGGCCCAGTTCACGTTCACCCACGGCCTTGACCCGCTGCTGTACGGTACGGGGGCTGATGCGGTTGCCCTGGCGGGTGATGAACACGGCGCGGTCGCGCGGGTTGCCGATGCCGCGCAGGCGGTACCATTCCTTCAGCGCTTCTCGGGCCTTGCGGCCGACCGGTAGCACCCGCGCCTTGCCGCCTTTGCCCAGTACCTGCACCAGGCCGGCGGCAAGGTCCAGGTGATCCAGGTCGAGGTTGGTCAGCTCAGACAGGCGCAGGCCCGAGGAATAGAACAGCTCCAGCATGGCCTGGTCACGGCGGGCAATGAAGTCGTCGTCCACGCCGCCATCGAGTAGCTGCAGCGCACGGTCGGTGTCCAGCACCTTGGGTAGCTTGCGCTCGCCCTTGGGGGCGCTCAAGCCGGCGGCAGGGTCGTGCTGGCACAGGCCTTCGCGGTTCAGGTAACGGTACAGGCCGCGTACAGCGGACAGCAGCCGCGCCAGGCTGCGCGAGGCCTGACCATGGTGATGCAGGCGGGCGACCAGCTGACGCAACTGCTGAATCTGCAGCGCTTGCCAGTCGGCAATACCGTGCTCCTTGCAATAGGCAATGACCTTGTCCAGGTCGCGACGGTAGCCCAGCAAGGTGTGCTCCGACACCTGGCGCTCACTGCGCAGGTGTGCGCAATAAGCCTCCAGCTGGCGTTCCATCAGCGTACCGAACGCAGGGTCTGGGTCACCCGTGGCACGACACGGCCGAGCACTTCGGCGATGTAGCCGAGGAACAGCGTGCCGACGCTGCTCTTGTAGTGTTGCGGGTCTCGGCTACCGATTGCCAGCACCCCATGCAACCCCTGGTACTCCAGCGCGGCCACGGCGCTGGAGCCGACCTCGCGGCGCTGTTCCTCGCCGAACAGGAAGGCCAGTTCATGTTCGCGCAGGTTGCCGCTGACCGTCTTGCCACCGCCCAACAGGGCACCGATGGCCTGTTGGGCCTCGGCATTGCTGACCCAGCGCCCCACGGGGGCAACGTTGTCACCGAACAGGATCAGGCTGACAAAGGGCACCTGAAACTCCTGGCGCAGGCTGTCTTCGACGGCCATGACCACTTCTTCCAGGCTACCGGCATCAAGCAGGTCGAGGATCAGCCGGCGCGTCTTGTCGAACAGCCGGTCGTTGTCGCGGGCCACGTCCATCAGTTGTGACAGGCGGTGGCGCATCTCGATGTTGCGGTCGCGCAGCAGCTTGAGCTGGCGCTCGACCAGCGACACGCTGTCGCCGCGCTGGTGCGGAATACGCTGTTCGATCAGCAACTCGTCGTGCTCGCTGAAGAAGGTAGGGTGGGCGCGCAGGTAGGCGACCACCGCCTCGGCATCGAGCTCGGCGGACTGCTGGGGTACAACCTTGGGCTGATCGGTCATGGCGGTTACTCGCTTAGAGACGAACCTGTCCTTCGTAGACGCGTACGGCCGGGCCGGTCATCACCACGGGCTTGCCGGGGCCGGCCCATTCGATGTGCAGGCGGCCACCTGGCAGGTCGAGGGTTACCGGGGAGTCCATCCAGCCCTGGCTGATCGCCGCCACGGCGGCGGCGCAGGCGCCGGTGCCGCAGGCCTGGGTTTCGCCCGCGCCGCGTTCCCACACGCGCAGGTTGGCCCGGTGGCGGTCGATGACCTGAAGGAAGCCGGCATTCACCCGCTGCGGGAAGCGTGGGTGGTTTTCGATCTTCGGGCCCAGTTCATGCACGGGGGCAGTACGCACGTCGTCGACACGCAGCACGGCATGCGGGTTACCCATGGACACGGCGGCAATCGAATGCAGCTGGCCGTCGACTTCCAGTGGGTAGTTCAGCGCCTGCGCGTCGGCGACGAAGGGGATTTCGGCAGGGGTGAAGCGCGGTGGGCCCATGTCGACACTCACCTGGCCGTCGTTTTGCACGTCCAGCACGATGATGCCGCTCTTGGTTTCCACGCGGATGCGTTTTTTCGCCGTCAGGCGCTTGTCCAGCACGAAACGGGCGAAGCAGCGCGCACCGTTGCCGCACTGCTCCACTTCGGAGCCGTCGGCATTGAAGATACGGTAGCGGAAGTCCACTTCCGGGTTGTTCGGCGCCTCGACGATCAGCAACTGGTCGAAGCCGATGCCGGTGTGGCGGTCACCCCATTGCTTGGCGTGCTTGGGCTGGATGTGGGCGTGCTGGCTGACCAGGTCCAGGACCATGAAGTCGTTGCCCAGCCCATGCATCTTGGTAAAACGCAGTAGCATGGGCTTACTCCGGCAGCAGGCTTTCGCCAGCGTACAGTTCGGCGATGGTCTCGCGGCGGCGTACTTTGAACGCCTGGTCACCGTCAACCAGGATTTCGGTGCATCTACCACGGGTGTTGTAGTTGGAGCTCATGACAAAACCATAGGCGCCCGCCGACTCGACAGCCAGCAAATCACCTTCGGCCAGGTCGAGGACACGGTCCTTGCCGAGGAAGTCGCCGGTCTCGCAGATCGGCCCGACCAGGTCATAGGCACGGCCTTCACCGCCACGCGGCTTGACCGCACTGACGCCCATCCAGGCCTGGTACAAGGCCGGGCGGATCAGGTCGTTCATCGCCGCATCGATGATGGCGAAGTCCTTGTGTTCGGTGTGCTTGAGGTATTCCACGCGGGTCAGCAACACGCCGGCATTGGCCACGATATAGCGGCCAGGCTCGAACACCAGGGCCAGGTCGCGGTCGCCAACGCGCTCGCGGATGGCCTTGATGTAGTCGGCCACCAACGGCGGCTGTTCGTCACGGTAGCGCACCCCGACCCCGCCGCCCAGGTCCAGGTGGCGCAGGTGAATGCCGCACTCGGCCAGGCGGTCGACCAGCACCAGCAGGCGGTCGAGCGCGTCGAGGAACGGGTCGATGGTGGTCAGCTGGGAGCCGATGTGGCAGTCGACACCGACCACTTCAAGGTTCGGCAACTGCGCCGCACGCACGTAGATGGCTTCGGCGTCGGCAATGGCGATGCCGAACTTGTTTTCTTTAAGGCCAGTGGAGATGTAAGGGTGGGTACCGGCGTCCACGTCCGGGTTGACCCGCAGCGATACCGGGGCAACCTTGCCCATTTCGGCGGCTACCACCTGCAGGCGCTCCAGCTCGTCAGTGGACTCCACGTTGAAGCAGTGCACACCCACTTCCAGGGCACGGCGCATGTCTTCGCGGGTTTTCCCCACGCCGGAGAACACCACGCGGTCAGCGCGGCCACCGGCCGCCAGCACACGCTCCAGCTCGCCGCCGGAGACAATGTCGAAACCTGCACCCAGGCGTGCCAGCACGTTCAGCACGCCGAGGTTGGAGTTGGCCTTGACCGCAAAGCACACCAGGTGCTCGGCGCCTTGCAGGGCGTCGGTGTAGCTGCGGTACTGGGCCTCGATGTGAGCGCGCGAGTACACGTAGGTAGGCGTGCCATGGCGTTCGGCGATGGCCGACAGGGCTACACCCTCCGCGAACAGCTCGCCGTCGCGGTAGTTGAAAGCGTTCATCTGGTTTCCTTTACTGCGCAGGCGACTGCTCGGGCTCGGGCTCGGGCTCGGACTCGGGCGCTGGCGGCTGCTCCTGAACCGCGGTCGGCTTGGCTTTCGACGAGTGCTGGTGCGACTTGTGCGCTTTAGCGTTATCGCCGTCGTCCGGCAGATACAGCGGGCCTTTCTGGCCGCAGGCCGAAACGAGGCAGGCAACAGCGACCAGCGCCGCGAAGGAGGAAATCAGGCGCTTCATGGGTGAAATCCTTAGAAAATGCAGTATTGCGCCCGAGTATACCGAGCGACCGGCGGCTTGCCTATGCAAGGGCCGGTCCGCCGGGCGGGCAGCAGACGCGGCAAGCTTCAAGCTTCAAGCGGCAAGAAAAAGCGATCGGGTGTAGGCTGGGCTTTTTCTTGCGGCTTGTAGCTAGCAGCTTGCGGCTGGCGCGTTGCGCCCGTATCTTCCCCGGCTTGCCTGTAATGCCGCCAATTTCGAGGTTCCTGCAATGAGTTTGAGTGAAGCGCGTTTCCACGATCTGGTCGACGCGACCCAACAGGCCCTGGAAGACCTGTTCGACGAGAGCGGCCTGGACCTGGACATGGAGAATTCCGCTGGCGTGCTCACCGTCAAGTTCGAAGGCGGCGCCCAGCTGATCTTCAGCCGTCAGGAGCCGCTGCGCCAACTGTGGCTGGCTGACCGTTCCGGTGGTTTCCACTTCGACTACGACGAAGAGAGTAATAAGTGGGTCTGCGAAAAGAGCGAAGAGCTGCTGGGCGAAATGCTCGAGCGCATCGTCTGGGAGCGGGCTGGCGAGAAGCTGGACTTCGACGAGATCTGACATGAGCAGCGCCCAGCCACGGCCACCCAAGCCGTTGTACAGCAACGTCAGCCCCGCGGTGCCATCACCCTGCATCAGCGTCTGCCGGCTCGACGAGCAGCGTGTCTGCACCGGTTGCCACCGGCATGTCGAGCATATTCGCGAGTGGCGCTCGGCCGATGACGAGCGGCGCCGGCAGATCTGCCGCGAGGCACAGGTCCTGCGTGCGCAGGCAAAGGCACACTGACCGCAGGGGCTTGAGTATTTGCCCGTCTGTGGTAGTGTCGGGTTCTGCGTCGATGACGCCAAAGCCTTTTTAAACCCCGCCCTTGGGCGGGGTTTTGCTTTATCTGTGCATTGAAAATTGCCTGTTCAAAGGAGTCTGACTGGATCATGAGCACCAAGCCTTCCCTTATCCTCACCCGATTGGACGTACAGCGTCTGGAGCGTCTGATCGAGAACCTCGACGAGAGTACGCCGGGTGTGTTCGCCCTGCAGGAGGAGCTGGACCGTGCCGCACAGGTCGTCGGTCATGAGGAAGTACCCGCAGGCGTGGTGACCATGAACTCGCGCGTGCACTGCCGTGAGGAAGCCAGCGGCAAGGACTACCACCTGACCCTGGTGTACCCGAAGGATGCCGGGGCGGAAGGCAAGGTTTCGGTGCTGGCGCCAATTGGCTGCGCTTTGCTGGGGTTGTCGGTGGGTGAACAGATCGACTGGCCGGCGCCGGGGGGCAAAACCCTCAAGCTGAAACTGCTGGAAGTCGAGTACCAGCCTGAAGCGGCGGGTGATTTCGACCTCTGAGGCCTGGGCCGCCATGCGGCCCATGTTGGAGCAGCCCGGTCATTGGCACAGCACCTGCTCCAACCCCTCGTTCAATGCCTGCTCCAGCACCCGCTTGTAGCTCAGGTAAACCTGCGTTGCCCCCAGCCGGTCATCCAGCAGCTCGGACAAATCCAGGTCGGTGATATAGCACCGGTACTTCCCGGCCCCGCGCCGCTGGCCAATGATCTGCCGCGCCACTACCGCATACAGCTGCGGCCCATGCTCCAGCTCGGAAAACTCCTGCTGGTCGCAGTACAGTGTCACATGCGCAGCACCCCCTACACCGGCCTGGATGATGGCCTGCACTTCATAGTAAGGCTGGTGACTGCCCTCCTGCGGCGCCACGCGCGGTTCGATGCTGCGGGCCTTGCCCGGGCCACCAGGCAGTAGCTGCGCGTACTGAATATCCAGGGCCGCCTGCCCAAGGTCATCCAGCGGCAGGCGAGCCTCGCGGCGCATCACCACCGAGCGCAAAAAGCGCTGCAGCGGCAACAGCAGGTGCGCCTCGTCATGCAGCGGCAGGCGCTGTTGCCATAACGCGTTGCATTCATCCAGCACATACAGCTCGGCCCATTCGTCCTGCAGGCGGTAGAACACCTGAATGCACGCCGGCCGGCCCTGCTCCAGCACCAGGCGCAGGTCGTGATCTTGCAGGGCGTTGGCGTCCAGGTACAACGGGCTGTAGACGCTGCGTTCTTCGCCCAGGTAGGCCAGCAGGGCATCGTGCTCGGCCAGGGTGCTCAGGCTGACATGCCCCGGTTGCAGCTCCAGCACATGGGTGTGTTGGGCGACCTGTAGCAGGTAGCGGTGCTGCAGGCCCTGGGCTTGCAACAGCTGCACGGTGTCGAAGATCTCTTCCACCCGTTGGCTGATGGCCTGTGCGCGGCTCGGGCAGAAGCAATGCACCCGTACCCGCGGCCGGTGGCCATGCGCCAACGGGCTGTTGAGAAAGTCACGCAGGCAGCGCACCAGCGCGTGTTCGCCGTCAAAGCGCTGAACCAGCACTTCGTTCCAGCTGTTCAGGGTGACCTGGTCCAAGGTCAGCACCAGGTTCTCCCGCACCCCGGCATAGCTCAGTGAGTCGGTGCGCTCGGTGGTCATCAGGATGTTCAGGTCGCGGTGGTGGCGCAGTGGGTCGATGGCCACGTTGACCAGTAGCAGCACTTCATCGGCAACGCTGGGTTGCAGCAGGCGCACCTCACTCACGGTCGGCAAGGGCAGGGGGATGCATTGCTGCAGGCAACCGAGCAGGTTGACCAGCTCGAACTCGCTCAGGTCACTGACACCTGGGTGCAGCGCCAAGCGCGTGCCGCTGTCGATGACCCCGTTGCGATGGGCCCAGGCCAGCAGCTCCAGCAGCTCGCGGCAGCGTTTTATCGGGTTGAAGTACTCGACGTCATGAGAGTTCAGGTTGCCGCTGTACAGTTCCCAGTGGTAGTTACCTGGTTCCTTGCGGTTAGGTAACTGAACCAGGGTGAGGGTGTCTTCGGCGAGGTCCGGAGCGATACCCGGGTTGATCACCTCGACCTTGCCGGCACGGCGCTCGAAGGCCGCATACAGGCGCCTGCCCAGTACGTTGAGCTCGCGTTGGTCGGCACGGCTGCTGGCGTTCCGGGTGCGTGCGAACTGGCCAAGGAAGCGATAGCTGTGGTTCAGCTCGGCCACCAGTTCGCGGCGCTCCACGGCAACCTGCTGGACTTTCCATTGGCTGCGGCTGTCCAGTATCGCCAGCTGGCGCTCATCCCATCCCCACTGGTCAGCCAGGCGCTGAAGCAAACGGCGCTGCCAGCCATTGCTACGGTTCTGGTCGCTGAGCTTCTTGTTCACCTTCAGGTACAGGCTGCGCCGTACCCGCTCCAGGCGCACAGGCTCGCCCTTTTGCAGCAAGTAGCGTTCGATGCGCCGGTAGACCATGACATACGGGTCCAGCTCGTCCAGGTCCAGCTGGTTGGCGAACACTGCCTGCTTGTAGTCCAGGCTCAGGCAGCGCACGCCAGGGTATTCACTGGCGTAGGCCTCGGTCAGCAGCAGTTTGAGCAGCGACTTGTAGGGTGAGTCGATGCCTTTGAACAGTTGCCACAGGCCGGCACCAATGAACTCGCCGGGCGGAATGTGCGCCAGGTTGCCCAGGTCGAGCACATCCTGGCTGCGGATAAAACGCTTGGCCAGCAGGGTCTGGGTATAGGCCTTGTAATTGCCTTCTTCGTAGACCGGCACCAGCCACCACAGCGGCGTACGCCCGGCCAGCCACACGGTTGTGCGGTAGAACTCGTCCAGCAGCAGGTAATGCTGGGTAGTCCCGCAATTGTCCGAGCCAAGCTGACCATCACGCTGGCCCTGGGCAAACCCTTGGGTGTCGATCAGGAAAAAGTGTGCCTCCGCGCCCAGGCTGGCCGCCCAGGTTTCCAGCAGTTGGCACTTGCGGCGCAGCTCTTCGAGCAACGGCTCGGGCAAGCCGGGGGCGTGGCATACCCATACGTCCATGTCGCTGTGCTCGGCCTGCGCCAGCGAGCCCAGGCTGCCCATCAGGAACAGGCCGTGTATCGGCCGTGGCGGGTTGCCGTGCTGGGCCTTGTAGGTGAATGAGCGGGCCAGGCGCTGGGCTTCTGCGACCAGCTCGCTACTGGGCTCGTAGCCCGAGACGCCTGCGGGGGTGCTGCCCGAGACGTAACCCGGCAATAGCGGGTGGTTCACGTGAAACAGCAAGGGCAACAGCAGCAGCACTTGTTGCTGACGTGTCGACAGGCCCTCGATTGCCCGCTGCAGCCGAGCCTGGTTCAGGTGCAGGAAACGCGCGCGCAGTGTCGCCAGGACTTTGCGGTCGATACCTTGGTCCAGGTCGGGGCGGATTTCGTGGGGGTGGTTCATTGCGCGCTCGGGCAGGCCAGTGAAGCTGTGGCGAGTTTAGCCTGAGTAACAGGGGCGGATAAGCGCTAATTGGAAGATTGGCGCCATTTTTCCAGCGCGCCGGCCGGTTCCGGCTTTTGCCGTGCATGAGGCATCATGAGCACATTGAGCTGATGAAGAGATTATCCGATGCGTGTATGGATCGATGCCGATGCCTGCCCCAAGGCAGCCAAGGATCTGATCGTCAAGTTCGCCCTCAAGCGCAAGTTCGAGGTGGTGATGGTGGCGGGCCAGGCAGTGGCCAGGCCTGCGTTTGCGGTCGTGCGGTTGATCGTGGTGCCCAGTGGCATGGATGCGGCCGACGATTATCTGGTCGAGCATGCCGTGCCGGGCGAGCTGGTGATCTGTAGTGACGTGCCGTTGGCCGACCGCCTGGTCAAGAAGGGCGTGGCAGTGCTGGACCCACGCGGGCGCGAGTTCGACGAGCGCAACATGGGTGATCGGCTGGCCGCGCGCAACCTGTTCACCGATTTGCGCGAGCAGGGCCAGGTCGGGGGAGGGCAGGCGGCTTATGGGGAGCGCGACAAGCAGGCGTTCGCCAATGCGCTGGACCGGATCATTTCGCGAC
>NZ_BLJG01000116.1 GCF_009932375.1 Pseudomonas juntendi | reverse complement strand
GGCGAGGCGGTGTCTGGCACCGGCTGCGCCGGTGTTCGCGGGCATGCCCGCTCCCACAGGAACCGCGTACAAACCGCCCCCCGATCCTGTCAGCGGCTTTGCAGAAACGCGCGAATGCGCTCGGCAGCTTCGATGCACTCGGCCAGCGGTGCAACCAAGGCCATGCGGACACGCCCGGCCCCCGGGTTCACACCATCCACTTCCCGCGAAAGGTAAGACCCCGGCACCACCGTCACATGCTGGGCTTCGAACAGGTCACGGGTGAACTCGGCATCGTCGCCAGGCACCTTGGCCCACAGGTAGAAGCTGCCGTCCGGGCGCTGTACGTCCAGTACCGGCTGCAGGATCTCCAGCACGGCATCGTATTTGGCGCGGTACTGGTCGCGATTTTCGCGCACATGCGCTTCATCCTGCCAGGCGGCGATGCTCGCCAGTTGGGTTTGCACCGGCATGGCGCAGCCGTGGTAGGTACGGTACAGCAGGAATGGCTTGATGATGTCGGCGTCGCCGGCAACGAAGCCCGAGCGCAGGCCCGGCAGGTTGGAGCGCTTGGACAGGCTGTGGAAGACCACGCAACGTTTGAAGTCGCTGCGGCCCAGCTCCGCGCAAGCGCTCAACAGGCCCGGCGGCGGGGCGTCTTCGTCAAAGTACAGTTCGCTGTAGCACTCATCGGCGGCGATCACGAAATCATGCTCGTCGGCCAGGGCAATCAGCGTTTTCAGGGTGTCCATGGGCACCAGCGCCCCGGTCGGGTTGCCCGGCGAGCACAGGAACAGGATCTGGCAGCGCTGCCAGACATCGGCCGGCACGGCGTCGAAGTCCGGGTTGAAGCCATTGGCTTCCAGGCACGGCAGGTAGTGTGGGGTAGCACCGGCCAGCAGGGCTGCGCCTTCATAGATCTGGTAGAACGGGTTCGGGCTGACCACCAGGCCGTCATCGACGCGGTTGACCACGGCCTGGGTGAAGGCGAACAGCGCCTCGCGGGTGCCATTGACCGGCAGGATATGACGGTCGGCGTCGAGCCAGCCGGCGGGCACGCCAAACCGCTGCTCGCACCACTGGCCAATAGCCTGGCGCAGCGCCGGCAGGCCGAGGGTGCTGGGATAGACAGCCAGCTTGTCGAGGTTGTCGGCCATGGCCTGGGCGACGAACGCCGGCGATTCGTGCTTCGGCTCACCGATCGACAGGGCGATGGCGCGTTTGTCCGCCGCAGGCTTCACGGTGCCCAGCAGGGCGCGGAGCTTTTCGAACGGGTAGGGCTGAAGCTGGGTCAAGGCATGGTTCATCGGCGCAAGGTCTCGTCAATCGTCTAATCGTTAAATGGTCAGGCGGCTCGGGCTGGTGTCGCTGCCTTGGCCGGCCTGCAGCTGCTGCACGATAGCTTCCTGCAGGCGGCTGCACAGTTGCGGGTCGGACAGCGGCTGGTTGTCGGCATCGGTGATGAAGAACACGTCTTCGACCCGTTCGCCGAGGGTGGCGATCTTGGCGTTCTGCAGTGACAGGTCGAATTCCAGGAAAATCCGCCCCAGCCGGGCCAGCAGGCCAGGGCGGTCGGGGGCCGTGATCTCGAGAATGGTCACCGGCCGTTGGGCATCGTTGAGGATGGTCACCTGTGGCGGGAAGTCGAAGTGCTTGAGCTGGCGGGGCACCCGGCGCTGAATGATGGTCGGGTAGTTCTCGGGGTTGCGCAAGGCTTCGCTCAGGCCGTCGCGAATCTGCCGCACCCGTTGCGGGTTGTCGCCAATCGAGCCGCCGTCGTTGTCCAGCACGATGTAGGTGTCGAGGGTGAACTGGCTGCTGGAGGTGATGATTCGCGCGTCGTGAATGTTCAGGTTCAGCTGCGACATGGCCGCTACTGTCACCGCAAAGAAGTCGTGCTGGTCCGGGGCGTAGATGAAGATCTGCGTGCCACCCTCGAACTCGCGCTGGGTAGTTTCCTTGATCAGCACCAGAGGGCCGCCATCGGCGGGCTGCTGCAGGATCGCATCACTGTGCCAGGCCACGTCGGCCGCAGTGTGCTTGAGGAAGTAGTCATCGCCCAGCTGCGACCACAATTGTTCGACGTCGTCCGGGTCGGTGCCCTCGCGCACCAGGATGTCCAGGGCCGCCGACTGGGTCTGGCGAATCTGCTCTTCGCGGTCCAGCGGGTTTTCCAGGCCGCGGCGCAAGGCCCGCTTGGTCTCGGTGTAAAGCTGGCGCAACAGGCTGGCGCGCCACGAGTTCCACAAGCTGGGGTTGGTGGCATTGATATCGGCCACGGTCAGCACGTACAGGTAGTCCAGGCGCGTTTCGTCGCCGACGTGCAGGGCAAAGTCGTTGATCACCTGCGGGTCGGACAGGTCCTTGCGCTGGGCGGTGGTAGACATCACCAGGTGGTTGAGCACCAGCCAGACGATCAGCCGGCTGTCCCACGCGGGCAGTTGGTGGCGTTCGCAGAACTTCTGCGCGTCTACTGCACCGAGCTCCGAGTGGTCACCGTGGCGGCCCTTGCCGATGTCGTGGTACAGGCCGGCCAGGTAGATCAGCTCGGGTTTGGGCAGGCGCCCCATCAGCTTGCTGGCCAGCGGAAACTTCTCGGACACCGGTGTGTACTGCAGCTTGCGCAGATGCTTGATGAGGTTGAGGGTGTGCGCATCCACGGTATAGATGTGGAACAGGTCGTGCTGCATCTGCCCGACGATCAGGCCGAACTCGGGCAGGTAACGCCCCAGGATGCCGTAGCGGTTCATTCGGCGCAGGTTACGGTGTATGCCGATCTCGCACTTGAACAGCTCGATGAACAGGCTGGTATTGCGGATGTCGGTGCGGAACGTGTCGTCGATCAGGTGCCGGTGTTCGCGCAGCAGGCGCACGGTATCGGCGCGTACACCCTTGATTTCCGGGTGCTGGGCCATCAGCACGAACATCTCCAGCATGGCGAACGGCGTGCGCTTGAATACGTTCGGCCGGGTGGCCTCGATATAGCCGTCATGCAGGCGGAAGCGCGCATTCAGCGGCTGGGTGCTGCCACTGTCCTCGTCGGCGAGGATGACCTCCTCGAAGTGCTGGATGATCAGGTCGCACAGCTGGCTGATGCTCATCACCACCCGGTAGTACTGGGTCATGAACTGCTCGATCGCCCGCTTGGGGTTCTCGTCGTGGTAGCTCAGCAGTTCGGCCAGGCTGCGCTGGTGGTCGAACAGCAGGCGGTCTTCGGCGCGGCCGGCCAGCATGTGCAGGGCGTAACGCACCTTCCATAGAAAGTCCTGCGACGAGGCCAGCAGTTCGTTCTCGCTTTCCAGCAGGAAGCCTTCGCCAGCCAGTGCGAGCAGGTTCAAGGTGCCGTATTGGCGGCGCGCCACCCACAGTACGGTCTGGATATCGCGCAGGCCGCCAGGGGACCCTTTGACGTTGGGCTCCAGGTTGTACTCGGTGTCGTTGTACTTGTGGTGGCGGGCCTTGAGTTCGGCGCGCTTGGCCAGGAAGAACTCCTTGCTCGGCCACATGTGCGCGGTGCTGGTCACGTCCAGCATGCGTTGGCGCAACGGCTCCGGGCCGGCAATGGTGCGGCTTTCCATCAGGTTGGTGATCACCGTGAGGTCGGCGCGGGCCTGTTCGGCACACTCGTCCACGGTACGCACGCTCTGGCCGACTTCCAGGCCTATGTCCCACAGCAGGGTCAGAAACCGTTCGATGGCATCGCGGTACTGTTCATGCTCGGCAGCCCCCAGGAGGATCAGCAGGTCGATGTCCGAATGCGGGTGCAATTCACCGCGCCCGTAGCCACCCACCGCAACCAGGGCGATGCCGCTGTGGTCCCCCCAGTCGAACTGGTTCCAGGCTTGTTGCAGGATATTGTCGACCAGCCAGGCACGGGCCTCGATCAGCGGGCGAATGTCGCCGCCGGCGCGGAAACGCTTGTCGAGCACCTCGCCGGCCAGGCGGATGGCTTTCTTGAAAGCGGCGATAGGGCTCGCCTTGAGGGCCAGTTCCGCCTGGAACTGGCCGCGGTCGAACAGTTCGGGGTCCACCTGGGGCATCGCGTCACGTTCCTGTCGTGGGTTGGCCGGGATCAGGCCGAGGTGCGCGGGATCGTGTCGTCCTTGCGCAGGGTGAAGATCTCGTAGCCGGTCGCAGTCACCACCAGGGTGTGCTCCCATTGGGCCGAGAGCTTGCGGTCCTTGGTGATGGCGGTCCAGCCGTCGCCCAGCACCTTGGTGTCGGCCTTGCCCTGGTTGATCATGGGTTCGATGGTGAAGGTCATGCCTTCCTTCAGTTCCATGCCCGTGCCTGCGCGGCCGTAGTGGAGGATCTGCGGTTCTTCGTGGAACACCTTGCCGATACCGTGGCCGCAGAATTCACGCACCACCGAGAAGCCGTTCTTTTCGGCGTGCTTCTGGATGACTTCACCGATGTCGCCCAGGCGGCACCCCGGCTTGACCAGTTCAATGGCCTTGTACATGCATTCCTGGGTCACCTTGGACAGGCGCTCGGCCCATGCTGGCACGGTGCCGACATGGAACATGCGGCTGGTATCGCCGTGGTAGCCGTCCTTGATCACGGTGACGTCGATGTTCAGCGTGTCACCGTCCTTGAGCGGCTTGTCGTTGGGGATGCCGTGGCAGACCACATGGTTGATCGAGGTGCAGATCGACTTCGGGTAGCCTTTGTAGTTGAGCGGCGCTGGGATGGCCTGCTGAACATTGACGATGTAGTCGTGGCACAGGCGGTCCAGCGCTTCGGTGGTGACGCCGGGCTTGACGTGTTCCTCGATCATTTCCAGCACTTCGGCAGCCAGGCGGCCAGCGATGCGCATCTTTTCGATGTCTTCTGCGGTCTTGATGGTAACGGTCATTACAGGCTCTCTACGGCGCCGTGCACGGCGCGAATAAACGGGAAAGGGCTTATTCTATCAGAGCGTCCAGCTGCAAGCTGCAAGTGGCAAGTGGCAAGTGGCAAGTGGCAAGTGGCAAGCTACAAGAAGAAGCGGATCGTGCGTCAGCTGCTTTTTGCTTTTGCTTTTGCTTTTGCTTTTGCTTTTGCTTTTGCTTTTGCTTTTGCTTTTGCTTGAAGCTTGAAGCTTGAAGCTTGAAGCTTGAAGCTTGAAGCTTGAAGCTGCTTCCACCGGGTTCCGTTTGCCCGCGGTCTGTGGTATAACATGCGCCGCTTTCGGGCACGACCCCGTCAGCATTTAACCCACACACGTGTCGACACGATGACCTGGGTGCCCCGAGTTGCAGAATTCGCGGGTTGGTCATTGGGATACGTGGAGGCCCAACCCGACTTATCAAGGAACTATCATGTCCCAAGTCAATATGCGCGATATGCTGAAGGCCGGTGTGCACTTCGGCCACCAGACCCGTTACTGGAACCCGAAAATGGGCAAGTACATTTTCGGCGCGCGTAACAAGATCCACATCGTCAACCTGGAAAAAACCCTGCCAATGTTCAACGACGCTCTGTCGTTCGTAGAGCGCCTGGCCCAGGGCAAGAACAAGATCCTGTTCGTCGGCACCAAGCGTTCCGCCGGCAAGATCGTCGCCGAGCAAGCTGCTCGTTGCGGTTCGCCATACGTTGACCACCGTTGGTTGGGCGGCATGCTGACCAACTACAAAACCATCCGCGCCTCGATCAAGCGTCTGCGCGACCTGGAAACCCAGGCCGAAGATGGCACTTTCGCCAAGCTGACCAAGAAAGAAGCCCTGATGCGCTCCCGCGACCTGGAAAAACTGGATCGCAGCCTGGGCGGCATCAAGGACATGGGTGGTCTGCCAGACGCTCTGTTCGTTATCGACGTTGATCACGAGCGCATCGCGATCACCGAAGCCAACAAACTGGGTATCCCGGTCATCGGCGTTGTCGATACCAACAGCAGCCCGGAAGGTGTTGACTACATCATCCCAGGTAACGATGACGCCATTCGCGCTATCGAGCTGTACATGACTTCGATGGCTGACGCTGTCATCCGCGGCCGCAACAACGTTGCCGGCGGCACTGAAGTCTACGCTGAAGAAGCGGCTGCACCTGCTGCTGAGTAATAGGCGCTAGCGTCTACTTGGCACGCGAAAAGGGGGCTCTGCCCCCTTTTTGCCACCTTGAAATCCTGCTGTCAGCATCGGCCCCGCATCATGGGCCTGCTGGAACACAAACAGCGGATTTGCAGAATTTAACGCCCGTGACCAACGGGTGGAATGGTTGAAAAACTTTCCAAGAGGATTTTGAAATGGCAGCAATTACTGCAGCGCTGGTCAAAGAACTGCGCGAGCGTACCGGCGAAGGCATGATGGATTGCAAAAAGGCCCTGGAAAAGGCCGGCGGCGACATCGAAAAAGCCATTGACGACATGCGTGCCTCGGGCGCCATCAAGGCCGCCAAAAAGGCTGGCAACGTCGCTGCTGAAGGCGCTATCGCGGTCAAGACCGACGGTAAATCCGCCGTTCTGCTGGAAGTGAACTCGCAGACCGACTTCCTGGCCCTGCAAGACGACTTCAAGAACTTCGTTGCTGAAAGCCTCGAAGAAGCCTTCGCCCAGAAGCTGACCGACGCTGCGCCGCTGATCGCTTCGCGTGAAGCTGCTCGTGAAGCCCTGGTCGCCAAGTGCGGCGAGAACGTCAACATCCGCCGCCTGGTGCGCGTCGAGGGTGACGTTGTGGGTGCCTACCTGCACGGCAACAAGATCGGTGCCGTTGTTGTCTTGAACGGCGGCGACGTCGAGCTGGCCAAGAACATCGCCATGCACGTGGCTGCGTCGAACCCTGAGTTCCTGGATTCGTCGGAAATCTCCGCCGAGGCCATCGAGCGTGAGAAGGGCGTGTTCCTGCAGCTGAACGCTGACAAGATCGCCGGCAAGCCAGAGAACATCGTTGAGAACATGATCAACGGCCGTATCACCAAGTTCAAGGCTGAAGCCTCGCTGAAAGAGCAGGCTTTCGTCATGAACCCGGAAGTCAAAGTTGGCGAGCTGGCCAAGAAAGCCGGTGCTGAAATCGTTTCCTTCACCTACTTCAAAGTAGGCGAGGGCATCGAGAAGCCAGTCGACGACTTCGCTGCTGAAGTTGCCGCTCAGGTAGCTGCTGCCAAGCAGTAAGACAGCCCCGTCTGTCGCCCCAAAGAGGCTGCCCGCTCACGCGCGCAGCCTCTTTGTCAAAGCGGGAACGGTTTACAGAAACCGCTGCTCGCGGACGCAACCGTTGCGTCACGTTACAGTTACAAGCAGGCTCAAGCAGCCCGCCAGAATTTTACAAACGCCGCAGGAGAGATTCGCAATGGCTCAGCAGGGCAGTGGTCATCAGGCTCGCTATAAACGCATTCTACTCAAACTTAGCGGCGAGGCCCTGATGGGCTCGGAAGAGTTCGGGATCGATCCCAAGGTCCTGGATCGCATGGCGCTGGAAGTCGGCCAACTGGTCGGTATCGGTGTTCAGGTCGGCCTGGTGATCGGTGGTGGCAACCTGTTCCGTGGCGCGGCGCTCAGTGCAGCCGGCATGGACCGTGTTACCGGCGACCACATGGGGATGCTGGCCACCGTGATGAATGCCCTGGCCATGCGCGACGCGCTGGAGCGGGCGAACATCACTGCCATCGTCATGTCGGCGATCTCCATGGTGGGTGTCACCGATCATTACGACCGTCGCAAAGCCATGCGTCACCTCAACGCCAAGGAAGTCGTGATTTTCGCCGCCGGTACTGGCAACCCGTTCTTCACCACCGACTCTGCCGCTTGCCTGCGCGCCATCGAAATCGATGCCGACGTGGTATTGAAGGCAACCAAGGTCGATGGTGTATACACTGCAGATCCATTCAAAGACCCGCATGCCGAGAAGTTCGATCATCTGACCTACGATGAAGTGCTGGATCGCAAGCTGGGGGTAATGGATCTCACGGCAATCTGCCTGTGCCGCGACCACAAGATGCCGCTGCGCGTCTTCAACATGAACAAGCCCGGCGCCCTGCTGAACATCGTGCATGGCGGCGCGGAAGGAACTCTGATCGAGGAAGTCCAGAAATGATCAACGATATCAAGAAAGACGCGCAGGAGCGCATGACCAAGTCCCTCGAGGCCCTGGCTCGCAACCTGGCGGCCATCCGTACGGGTCGCGCTCACCCAAGCATCCTGGATACCGTCAGGGTCACTGCCTGGGGCAGCGAGATGCCGCTGAACCAGGTGGCTGCAATCACCGTCGAAGATGCCCGCACGCTGAAGATCGTCGCCCACGACAAGAACCTCAGCGCGGCTATCGAAAAAGCCATCCTCACCTCTGACCTGGGCCTGAACCCGTCCAGCGCCGGTACCACCATTCGCGTGCCGATGCCGGCCCTGACCGAAGAAACCCGCAAGGGCTATACCAAGCAGGCCAGCGCTGTTGCCGAAGACGCCAAGGTAGCCGTGCGCAACGTGCGCCGCGACGCCCTGGCCGACCTGAAGAAGCTGACCAAGGACAAGGAAATCAGCGAAGACGAAGAGCGTCGCGCCGCTGATGACATCCAGAAGCTGACCGACAAGTTCGTTGCCGAAGTCGATGCTGCCTTCAAGGCCAAGGAAAAGGACCTGATGGCCGTCTGAGGCCGGGGTTTTTTAATGGAAAAGACCAAGCCAGCGGTGCCGTCCTCGGTGCCGCGTCATGTCGCGATCATCATGGACGGCAACAACCGCTGGGCAAAAAAACGCCTGCTGCCCGGCGTTGCCGGGCACAAGGCGGGTGTCGACGCCGTTCGCGCGGTCATCGAAGTCTGTGCCCAGTCCGGGGTCGAGGTGCTGACCCTGTTCGCCTTCTCCAGTGAAAACTGGCAGCGCCCCGCCGAAGAAGTCGGTGCGCTGATGGAGCTGTTCTTCTCGGCCCTGCGCCGTGAGGCCAAGCGCCTCAACGAAAACAATATCAGCCTGCGTATCATCGGTGACCGCTCGCGGTTCCACCCGGAGTTGCAGGCTGCCATGCGTGAGGCCGAGGCGCTGACCGCCGGCAACAACCGCTTCATCCTGCAAATCGCTGCCAATTACGGCGGCCAGTGGGACATTGCCCAGGCCGCGCAACGGCTGGCGCGGGAAGTGCAAGCCGGGCACCTGCGCCCGGACGACATTACCCCTGGCCTGCTGCAGACGTGCCTGGCAACCGGTGAGCTGCCGTTACCGGACCTGTGTATCCGCACCGGTGGCGAGCATCGCATCAGCAATTTCCTGCTGTGGCAGCTGGCATATGCCGAGCTGTATTTCTCCGACCTGTACTGGCCGGACTTCAAACACGAGGCCATGCGTAAAGCCCTGGCCGATTTCGCTTCGCGCCAGCGCCGCTTTGGTAAGACCAGCGAGCAGGTCGAGGCTGGAGCTCGTGCTTAATGCTTAAACAACGCATCATTACCGCGCTGATCCTGCTGCCGGTTGCGCTGGGTGGTTTCTTCCTGCTCAACGGTGGGGATTTTGCCCTGTTCATCGGCTTCGTAGTGACCCTCGGTGCCTGGGAGTGGGCGCGCCTGGCCGGCCTGATGGCCCAGCCGCTGCGCATTGCCTACGCCCTGGTGGTGGCCGGGGCGCTGATGCTGCTGTACATCCTGCCGGAGCTGGCCCCCTGGGTGCTCGGCGCCGCAGTGATCTGGTGGGGGTTGGCGACCTGGCTGGTGCTGACCTATCCACGCAGCAGCGAGTTGTGGGCCAGTGCTGCCTGCCGGCTGCTGATCGGCCTGCTGGTATTGCTGCCCGCCTGGCAGGGGTTGGTGCTGCTCAAGCACTGGCCGCTGGGCAACTGGCTGATTCTCTCGGTCATGGTGCTGGTGTGGGCTGCCGACATCGGCGCGTACTTCTCTGGCCGTGCATTCGGCAAGCGCAAGCTGGCCCCGCAGGTCAGCCCCGGCAAGAGCTGGGAAGGCGTGTATGGCGGGCTGGCGGTCAGCTTGCTGATCACCCTCGGTGTGGGCATAAGCCGCGACTGGGGCGTTGGCCAGGTGCTGCTCGGTTTGCTGGGTGCTGCGCTGCTGGTGATGGCCTCGGTGGTCGGTGACCTGACCGAGAGCATGTTCAAGCGCCGCTCCGGCATCAAGGACAGCAGCAACCTGCTCCCCGGTCACGGCGGTGTGCTCGACCGCATCGACAGCCTGACGGCAGCGATCCCGATCTTTGCCGTGTTGTTGTGGGCTGCCGAATGGGGTGTCATGTGACTCGCCCGCAACGTATCACCGTGCTCGGTGCCACCGGCTCCATCGGCCTGAGCACCCTGGACGTGATTGCCCGGCACCCTGATCGCTACCAGGCGTTCGCCCTCAGTGGCTATTCGCGTGTGGACGAACTGCTGGCCCTGTGCGTGCGCCACCGCCCGGCGTTCGCCGTGGTGCCGAGCAGTGAAGCGGCCATGCGGTTGCGTGCAGGTCTGGCGGCGGCCGGTTGTGCAACCGAGGTGCTCGAAGGCGACGCCGGGCTGTGCCAGGTGGCATCGGCAAGTGAAGTGGACGCCGTGATGGCGGCCATCGTCGGGGCTGCCGGCTTGCGGCCCACCTTGGCGGCTGTCGAGGCGGGCAAGAAGGTCCTGCTGGCCAACAAGGAAGCACTGGTGATGTCAGGGGCCCTGTTCATGGACGCCGTGCGGCGCCATGGCGCCGTGCTGCTGCCGATCGACAGCGAGCACAACGCTATCTTCCAGTGCATGCCTGGCGACTATGCCCGTGGCCTGAGTGCGGTGGGGGTGCGGCGGATCCTGCTGACGGCTTCCGGTGGCCCGTTCCGTGAAACGCCCGTCGAAGCGCTGATGGGGGTGACCCCGGAGCAAGCCTGTGCGCACCCTAACTGGTCGATGGGGCGCAAGATCTCCGTGGATTCGGCCAGCATGATGAACAAAGGGCTGGAACTGATCGAAGCCTGTTGGCTGTTCGATGCTGCGCCGGCCAAGGTCGAAGTGGTGGTGCACCCGCAGAGCGTGATCCACTCGCTGGTCGACTACGTGGATGGCTCGGTCCTTGCCCAGCTGGGCAACCCGGACATGCGCACCCCGATCGCCAACGCCCTGGCCTGGCCCGAGCGGATCGACTCCGGGGTGGCGCCGCTGGACCTGTTCGCCGTCGCCCGTCTGGATTTCCAGGCGCCCGACGAACAACGCTTCCCTTGCCTGCGCCTCGCGCGGCAGGCTGCCGAAGCCGGCAACAGTGCCCCTGCCGTGCTCAATGCCGCCAACGAAGTGGCGGTGCAAGCATTTCTCGAGCGGCGTATTCGCTTCCCGGAGATCGCGGGTATGATCGAACAGGTACTCGAGCAGGAACCTGTGGTGCCCCTGCCTTCCCTGGACGCGGTATTCGCCGCCGACCAGCGGGCCCGGGAGCTTTCCCGGGAGTGGCTGCGCCGCCACGGCCGCTGATGCAGGCTCGCTACGGTGCGTGAGGGGGCAGGGTATTGCCCCGCCCCGCTGAATATCATTCGGAGATGGACATGACAGCGCTCTACATGATTATCGGCACCCTCGTGGCCCTGGGGGTGCTGGTGACCTTTCATGAATTCGGCCACTTCTGGGTCGCGCGCCGCTGTGGCGTGAAGGTGCTGCGTTTTTCGGTGGGCTTCGGCACGCCGCTGCTGCGCTGGCATGACCGCCATGGCACCGAGTTCGTCGTGGCGGCGATCCCGCTGGGCGGCTACGTGAAGATGCTCGACGAGCGCGAAGGTGATGTGCCGCCGGCGTTGCTCGGCCAGTCGTTCAACCGCAAGCCGGTAGGCCAGCGTATCGCCATTGTCGCGGCCGGCCCGATCGCCAATTTCCTGCTGGCAATCGTGTTCTTCTGGCTGCTGGCGATGCTGGGTACCCAACAGGTTCGCCCGGTCATTGGTAGCGTCGATGCCGGTAGCCTGGCGGCGTCCGCCGGGCTGGCCGCAGGTCAGGAAATCGTCTCTGTGGACGGCAAGCCGACCAGCGGTTGGGCGGCGGTCAACCTGCAGCTGGTGCGGCGCCTGGGCGAGAGCGGCACCTTGCAGGTTGGCGTGCGCGACGATGGCGCCAGTGCCGAGCGCCAGTTGCAGGTCAAGCTGGACAGCTGGTTGAAGGGCGCCGATGAGCCAGACCCGATCCAGTCCCTTGGGCTGCACCCATGGCGCCCGGCGATTGCGCCGGTGCTGGCCGAGGTCGACCCGAAAGGGCCGGCTGCCGCTGCGGGCCTCAAGAGTGGTGACAAGCTGCTGGCGGTCGACGGCGTTGCCGTGACCGAATGGCAGCAGGTGGTCGACAGTGTACGTGCCCGGCCGGATGCCAAGGTGCAGGTCCGCGTGGAGCGCGACGGTGCTGCCCTCGACGTGCCGGTGGTCCTGGCCCACAAGGGCGAGGGCAAGGCCGTTGCCGGGTACCTGGGGGCCGGGGTCAAAGGTGGCGAATGGCCTGCCAGCATGCTTCGCGAAGTCAGCTATGGCCCGCTGGAGGCGGTGGGCGAGGGCTTGTCACGCACCTGGAACATGAGTGTCCTGACCCTCGAATCGCTGAAGAAAATGCTGTTCGGGGAGCTCTCGGTAAAAAACTTGAGTGGACCGATAACCATTGCTAAAGTGGCGGGCGCTTCAGCCCAGTCCGGCATCGGGGATTTCCTGAATTTCCTCGCCTACCTGAGCATAAGCCTGGGGGTTCTTAACCTGCTGCCCATCCCGGTACTCGATGGGGGGCATTTGCTGTTTTATCTGGTCGAGTGGGCGCGCGGTCGTCCGCTGTCGGATCGGGTGCAAGGTTGGGGGGTCCAGATCGGTATCAGTTTGGTCATAGGGGTGATGTTGCTCGCCCTGATCAACGATCTGGGTCGACTATAAAGCTTCGCTCAATTGCGAACCCGCCGTTTTTTCACGGCGGGTTGTTTATTGCCAGTTGGAATAAAAGGACTTCATGAAACGTCTGCTGCTAACTGCGGTCATGTCCGCACTGATGATCGCTGAAGTTCACGCCGAGTCCTTCACCATCTCCGATATTCGCGTCAACGGCCTGCAGCGGGTTTCCGCCGGCAGCGTGTTCGGTGCCTTGCCGCTGAACGTCGGTGACCAGGCTGATGACCGCCGCCTGGTGGACTCGACCCGTTCCCTGTTCAAGACCGGGTTCTTCCAGGACATCCAGTTGAACCGCGATGGCAATGTGCTGATCATCAACGTGGTCGAGCGCCCGTCGGTGTCGAGCATCGAGATCGAAGGCAACAAGGCGATCAGCACCGATGACCTGATGAAAGGCCTGAAGCAATCCGGCCTGGCCGAAGGCGAGATCTTCCAGCGTGCCACCCTCGAAGGCGTGCGTAACGAACTGCAGCGCCAATACGTGGCCCAGGGCCGCTACTCGGCCGAGGTCGACGCCGAGGTGGTGCCGCAGCCGCGCAACCGCGTGGCACTGAAGATCAAGATCAACGAAGGCACGGTCGCGGCCATCCAGCACATCAACATCGTCGGCAACAACGTGTTCGACGACGATACCCTGGGCCAGTTGTTCGAGCTGAAAACCACCAACTGGCTGTCGTTCTTCAAGAACGACGACAAGTACGCCCGCGAAAAGCTGTCCGGTGACCTTGAGCGCCTGCGTTCCTACTACCTGGACCGCGGCTACATCAACATGGACATCGCCTCGACCCAGGTGTCGATCACGCCAGACAAGAAGCACGTCTACATCACCGTCAACATCAACGAAGGCGAGAAGTACACCGTTCGCGACGTGAAGCTGTCCGGTGACCTCAAGGTGCCGGAAGACCAGGTCAAGTCGCTGCTGCTGGTGCAGCCTGGCCAGGTATTCTCGCGCAAGGTGATGACCACCACGTCCGAGCTGATCACCCGCCGCCTGGGCAACGAGGGCTACACCTTCGCCAACGTCAACGGCGTGCCACAGCCGAACGAACAGGACCACACGGTAGACATCATGTTCGTGGTCGACCCGGGCAAGCGTGCCTACGTCAACCGCATCAACTACCGCGGTAACACCAAGACCGAAGACGAAGTGCTGCGTCGCGAAATGCGCCAGATGGAAGGCGGGTGGGCGTCGACCTACCTGATCGACCAGTCCAAGACCCGACTCGAGCGCCTGGGCTTCTTCAAGGAAGTGAACGTCGAAACCCCACCGGTGCCGGGCACCGATGACCAGGTCGATGTCAACTACAGCGTAGAGGAGCAAGCCTCCGGTTCGATCACCGCCAGCGTCGGTTTCGCCCAGAGCGCGGGCCTGATCCTGGGTGGTTCGATCAGCCAGAGCAACTTCCTCGGCACCGGTAACAAGGTGTCCATCGGCTTGACCCGTTCGGAATACCAGACCCGCTACAACTTTGGCTTCGTGGATCCCTACTTCACTGCCGACGGCGTGAGCCTGGGCTACAACGCCTTCTACCGCAGCACCAACTACGATGACCTCGATGTCGACGTGGCCAGCTATGCGGTGGACAGCCTCGGTGCAGGTGTGAGCCTGGGCTACCCGATCAGCGAAACTTCGCGCCTGACCTACGGCCTGAGCGTGCAGCAGGACAAGATCAAGACCGGCAAGTACACCGTTGACGAGATCTTCGACTTCCTCGACCAGGAAGGCGACAACTTCCTCAACTTCAAGGCGTCGATCGGCTGGTCCGAGTCGACCTTGAACAAAGGTGTGCTGGCGACCCGCGGTCACTCGCAAAGCCTGACCCTGGAATCGACCATTCCAGGCAGCGACCTGTCGTTCTTCAAGCTCGACTACCGTGGCCAGCTGTTCCAGCCGATCAACAACGACTACACCCTGCGCCTGCACACCGAGCTGGGCTATGGTGATGGTTATGGCAGCACCTCCGGCCTGCCGTTCTACGAGAACTACTTCGCGGGTGGCTTCAACTCCGTCCGCGGCTTCAAAGACAGCAGCCTGGGGCCACGCAGTACCCCGAGTACCGGCAAGAATGGTACTGCGGTGGACCCGGATCAGGACCCGCTGCCATTTGGTGGCAACGTGCTGGTACAAGGTGGCGTCGAGCTCCTGTTCCCACTGCCGTTCGTCAAGGACCAGCGTTCGCTGCGCACCTCCGTGTTCTGGGATGTGGGTAACGTGTTCGACACCAATTGCGGCAACAAGCCTGATTGCGAGAAGGTCGGTTTCTCGGGCATGGCCAGTTCGGTCGGCCTGGGCGTGACCTGGATTACTGCACTGGGCCCGCTGAGCTTCAGCCTGGCAATGCCGGTCAAGAAGCCGGACGATGCCGATACCCAGGTGTTCCAATTCTCTCTGGGCCAGACCTTCTAAGGTCGGCCCTTGCTTAACGACAACGGTTTATCCAGGAGTGCATCGTGCGTAAATTGGCTCAACTGGCCGTAGTGGCCGCGGCGCTGGTCGCCACCCCGGCTTTCGCCGAAATGAAGGTTGCCGTGCTGAACTATCAGATGGCCCTGCTGGAATCGGACGCCGCCAAGAAGTACGCGGTGGATGCCGAGAAGAAATTCGGCCCGCAACTGACCAAGCTGAAAAGCCTGGAAAGCAGCGCCAAGGGTATCCAGGACCGCCTGATCAAGGGCGGCGACAAGATGCAGCAGCAGGAGCGTGAGCGCCTGGAGCTCGAGTTCAAGCAAAAAGCCCGCGACTTCCAGTTCCAGTCCAAGGAGCTGAACGAAGCCAAGGCCGTTGCCGACCGTGACATGCTCAAGCAGCTGAAGCCGAAGCTGGATGGCGCTGTCGAGGAAGTGATCAAGAAAGGCGGTTACGACCTGGTTCTCGAGCGTGGCGCGGTCATCGATGTCAAACCTCAGTACGACATCACCCGCCAGGTCATCGAGCGCATGAACCAAGCCCGTTGATATGAGTGTGACCATGACGCTAGGCCAACTGGCCGAGGCCCTCGGTGCCACCCTGAAGGGGCCCGAGGCGCTGCAGATTACCGGGCTGGCCACCTTGCAAGAGGCTGGCCCCGGGCAGTTGACCTTCCTGGCCAACCCGCAGTACCGCAAGTACCTGGATAACTGCCAGGCCGGCGCGGTGCTGCTCAAGGCTGCGGATGCCGAAAGCTTTGCCGGCAATGCCCTGGTCGTGGCCGACCCGTACCTGGCTTATGCGCGCATTTCCCACCTGTTCGATCCGAAACCCAAGGCTGTGGCGGGAATCCATCCCAGCGCCGTGGTGGCCGAGGATGCCCAGGTAGATGCCAGCGCCAGCATCGGGCCGTTCGCGGTCATCGAAAGTGGCGCCCGTATCGGCGCCAACGTGAGCATTGGTGCACATTGCTTCATTGGTGCCCGTTGCGTGGTGGGTGAAGGCGGCTGGCTGGCACCGAGGGTCACGTTGTATCACGACGTCACCATCGGCAAGCGCGTGGTCATTCAGTCGGGTGCGGTGATCGGCGGCGAGGGCTTTGGCTTCGCCAACGAGAAGGGCATCTGGCGCAAGATCGCCCAGATTGGCGGCGTTACCATCGGCGATGATGTGGAAATCGGCGTCAACACGGCGGTCGACCGTGGCGCGCTGTCGGACACGCGCATCGGCGATGGGGTCAAGCTGGATAACCAGATCCAGATCGCCCACAACGTGCAGATCGGCGACCACACCGCCATGGCTGCGTGTGTCGGTATTTCCGGCAGCACGCGCATTGGCAAGCACTGCATGCTGGCGGGTGGCGTGGGGCTGGTGGGGCACATTGATGTTTGCGATAACGTATTCATTTCCGGAATGACCATGGTTACCCGCTCGATCACCGAGCCGGGCTCCTATTCTTCCGGTACGGCCATGCAGCCATTGGCTGACTGGCGCAAGAGCGCCGCGCGTATCCGCCACCTGGACGATATGGCCAAGCGCCTCCAGCAGCTGGAAAAACGCGTCGATACCGTGACCTCAGGTGGCCAGCCGGCATCAGAAGGCTGATACCATTCCCTGAGCAAGAGTGAACAGTCGCTAGCTGGCTCCTCTTTGGATTGCAAAAGGAGCGTGCGGTCAGCACCTGCGCTCCCTATTCTTATTACAGGCTTCCCCCCCGAAATGATGGACATCAACGAGATTCGCGAATACCTGCCTCACCGTTACCCGTTCCTGCTGGTGGACCGCGTGACGGAGCTGGACTACGAGGCCCAGAGCATTCGTGCCTACAAGAATGTCAGCATCAACGAGCCGTTCTTCAATGGCCACTTCCCGGCGCACCCGATCATGCCGGGCGTCCTGATCATCGAAGCCATGGCCCAGGCGGCCGGTATCCTGGGTTTCAAGATGCTCGATGCCAAGCCTGCCGATGGCACCCTGTATTACTTCGTCGGCTCCGACAAGCTGCGTTTCCGCCAGCCGGTGCTGCCGGGTGACCAGTTGGTGCTGGAAGCCAAGTTCCTAAGCCGCAAGAGCATGATCTGGAAGTTCGAATGCCGCGCCCTGGTCGACGGCAAGCCGGTGTGCTCGGCAGAAATCACCTGCGCGGAACGCTCCCTATGAATTCGATTGATCCTCGGGCCATCATCGATCCCTCGGCCAAGCTCGCCGACGGTGTCGAGGTGGGCCCTTGGTCGATCGTGGGCCCCGATGTCGAGGTCGGGGAGGGCACCGTTATCGGCCCGCATGTTGTGTTGAAGGGGCCGACCCGCATCGGCAAGCACAACCGTATCTTTCAGTTTTCGTCGATTGGCGAAGACACCCCGGACCTCAAGTACAAGGGTGAGCCGACGCGCCTGGTGATTGGCGACCACAACGTGATCCGCGAAGGGGTGACCATTCACCGTGGGACCATTCAGGACCGTGCCGAAACCACCCTGGGTGACCACAACCTGATCATGGCCTATGCCCACATCGGCCACGACAGCGTCATCGGTAACCACTGCATTCTGGTCAACAACACGGCCCTTGCCGGGCATGTGCATGTGGGCGACTGGGCGATCCTGTCCGGCTACACCCTGGTGCACCAGTACTGCCATATCGGTGCCCACGCGTTTTCCGGCATGGGTACGGCGATCGGCAAGGACGTGCCGGCCTTCGTGACCGTGTTCGGTAGCCCGGCCGAAGCCCGCAGCATGAACTTCGAGGGCATGCGCCGGCGCGGTTTCAGCGCCGAAGTGATCCACGTGCTGCGCCGCTGCTACAAAATTGTCTATCGTCAGGGCCTTACCGTCGAAGACGCACTCAAGGAGCTGGCCGAGCCTGCTGCGCTGCACCCTGAGGTCGAGCTGTTCCGCCAGTCGATCGTGAACTCCGCTCGCGGCATCACTCGCTGACATGGCCCGGCTTTGCGTAGCGCTGGTGGCCGGTGAGGCCAGCGGCGATATTCTGGGTTCAGGCCTGATGCGTGCCCTCAGGGAGCGCCACCCCGACATACGCTTTATCGGGGTGGGCGGCCCCTTGATGGAAGCCGAAGGCCTGCAATCCTATTTCCCGATGGAACGCCTGGCGGTCATGGGCCTGGTGGAGGTGCTGGGGCGCCTGCGCGAGCTGCTCAAGCGGCGCAAACTGCTGATCCAGACACTGATCGATGAAAAGCCGGATGTGTTCATCGGTATCGATGCGCCTGACTTTACCCTCAACATCGAGCTGAAACTGCGGCAGGCCGGGATCAAGACCGTGCACTATGTCAGCCCGTCGGTCTGGGCCTGGCGGCAGAAGCGGGTGCTGAAGATCCGCGAAGGCTGCGACCTGATGCTGACCCTGCTGCCGTTCGAGGCGCGGTTCTATGAAGAGCAGGGCGTGCCGGTGCGCTTTGTCGGCCACCCGCTGGCCGACACCATCCCGCTGCAAGCCGACCGCACAGCTGCGCGTGCCGCCCTGGGCCTGGGCGAGGGCCCGGTGGTGGCCCTGATGCCGGGCAGCCGCGGCGGCGAGGTTGGCCGCCTGGGGGCGTTGTTCCTCGATGCTGCCGAGCGCCTGTGCCACCACGTACCGGGCGTGCGCTTCGTACTGCCGTGTGCCAACGCGGCGCGGCGCGCGCAGGTCGAGCAGATGCTCGAAGGGCGGCAGTTGCCGCTGATGCTGCTCGATGGCCAGTCGCACCAGGCCCTGGCCGCCTGCGACGCGGTGTTGATCGCCTCGGGTACCGCCACCCTCGAAGCCTTGCTGTACAAGCGGCCGATGGTGGTGGCTTACCGCCTGGCGCCGCTGACCTACTGGATTCTCAAGCGGCTGGTGAAAAGCCCCTACGTGTCGTTGCCCAACCTGTTGGCGCAGCGTGAGCTGGTACCTGAACTGCTGCAGGACGCTGCCACCAGCGAGGCGTTGGCCAATACCCTGGTACCGTTGTTGCGCGATGGGAGCCGGCAGACCGAACGTTTCGACGAAATTCACCGCACCCTGCGCCGCGACGCCTCCAATCAGGCGGCCGAGGCGGTGCTGGCCCTGCTCAAGGACCGCTGACATGCAATTTGGACTGGACTTCAACCTGGTCGAAGACCTGGTCGCCGGCGTTGACGAAGTGGGCCGTGGCCCGCTGTGCGGTGCGGTGGTAACGGCAGCGGTGATCCTCGACCCAACCCGGCCGATCCTCGGCCTGAACGATTCGAAAAAACTCACGCAAGCCAAGCGCGAGGCCCTTTTCGACGAGATTTGCGAAAAGGCCCTGAGCTTTTGTATCGCCCGTGCCGAGGTCGAGGAAATCGACCGGCTCAATATCCTGCAGGCCACCATGCTGGCCATGCAGCGCGCGGTCGAAGGCCTGCACGTTACACCGAAGCTTGCGCTGATCGACGGCAACCGCTGCCCGAAACTGGCCGTGCCGGCAGCGCCGGTGGTCAAGGGCGATAGCCAGGTCCCGGCGATTGCGGCAGCCTCGATTCTGGCCAAGGTCAGCCGTGACCGTGAAATGAGCGCGTTCGAGCTGATCTACCCGGGTTACGGTATCGGCGGGCACAAGGGCTACCCCACGCCGGTACATCTGGAGGCCTTGGCCAAGCTTGGGCCTACGCCCATTCATCGGCGTTCGTTCGCACCGGTGCGGGCCGCCTGGGACGCGCGTGAGGGCGTCATCGGTTCGCTGGTCTGACCAATGGGGCGGGCCCCTTGTAGGCGCGGCTTTAGCCGCGAACACCGGCACAGCCGGTGCCATCCACCGCGTCGCCTGGTTCGCGGGTAAACCCGCTCCTACACGCAGCCCCAAAACCCCCGCGCAATTAAGCTACAATCCCGCCCTTGTCGTTCAGCACTGCTACAGGATCTCCCATGTCGGTTCCCTTCGTTCACCTGCGCGTCCACTCCGAATTCTCGCTGGTTGACGGCCTGGTGCGGATCAAGCCGCTGGCCAAGGCGCTGGCCGGGATGAACATGCCGGCAGTGGCCATTACCGACCAGAGCAACATGTGCTCGCTGGTGAAGTTCTACAAGACGGCCATGGGCGCCGGCATCAAACCGATCTGTGGTGCAGACCTGTGGCTGGCCGGCGCCGACCCGGAAGCGCCGCTGTCGCGCATCTGCCTGCTGGCCATGAACCCCAAGGGCTATCGCAACCTCACCGAGCTGATCTCGCGCGGCTGGACCGACGGCCAGCGCAACGGCCTGGTGATCCTGCAGCGTGAATGGATCGCGCCGGCCAGCGAAGGCCTGATCGCCTTGTCGGCAGGCAAGGAAGGTGACATCGGCATGGCCCTGCTGGCCGGCCGTGACGACGAAGCCCAGGCCCTGCTGCAAGACTGGATGGGCATGTTTCCCGAGCGCTTCTACGTAGAAGTGCAGCGCACCAACCGCGCCCGCGACGAGGAATATGTGCATGCTGCCGTGGCCCTGGCCGACAGGCTCGGCGCGCCGCTGGTGGCCACCAACGACGTGCGTTTCATCAAGCAGTCCGATTTCGACGCCCATGAAACCCGGGTTTGCATCGGTGAAGGCTGGACCCTAGACGACCCTCGCCGGCCGCGTTGCTACAGCGACCAGCAGTACCTCAAGTCGTCCGAGGAAATGGCCGAGCTGTTCAGCGACCTGCCCGATGCCATCGCCAACACCGTCGAAATCGCCAAGCGTTGCAACATCCAGGTGCAGCTGGGCAAGTACTTCCTGCCCGACTTCCCCACGCCCAACGGCATGGGCATCGACGACTACCTGCGGCACGTGTCCCACGAGGGCCTGGAAGAGCGCCTGGCGGTCCTGTGGCCGAAGGAGACCACGCCCAATTACGAAGAGAAGCGCCAGGTTTACCTTGACCGGCTGAAGTTCGAACTGGACATCATCATCCAGATGGGCTTCCCCGGTTACTTCCTGATCGTGATGGACTTCATCAAGTGGGCCAAGAACAACGACGTGCCAGTAGGCCCTGGCCGTGGTTCGGGCGCAGGTTCGCTGGTGGCCTATGTGCTGAAGATCACCGACCTCGACCCGCTGGCCTATGACCTGCTGTTCGAGCGCTTCCTCAACCCTGAACGTATTTCCATGCCCGACTTCGACGTCGACTTCTGCATGGATGGCCGTGACCGGGTGATCGACTATGTGGCCGAGGCTTATGGCCGCAACGCGGTCAGCCAGATCATCACCTTCGGCACCATGGCCGCCAAGGCGGTGGTGCGTGACGTGGCACGGGTTCAGGGCAAGTCCTACGGCCTGGCCGACCGCCTGTCGAAGATGATTCCGTTCGAAGTGGGCATGACCCTGGAGAAGGCCTACGAGCAGGAAGAGATCCTGCGTGACTTCCTCAAGGGTGACGAGGACGCCCGCGAAATCTGGGACATGGCGCTGAAGCTCGAAGGTGTGACCCGGGGTACCGGCAAGCACGCCGGTGGCGTGGTGATCGCCCCGACCAAGCTCACCGACTTCTCACCGATCGCCTGTGACGAAGAAGGCGGCGGCCTGGTAACCCAGTTCGACAAGGATGACGTCGAGGCGGCGGGGCTGGTGAAGTTCGACTTCCTCGGCCTGCGTACCCTGACCATCATCAAGTGGGCCATGGAGATCATCAACCGCGAGCAGGCCAAGAAAAACCTGCCCGACGTGAATATCGACTTCATCCCGCTGGACGACCGCAAAACCTACGAGCTGTTGCAGAAGGCCGAAACCACGGCTGTATTCCAGCTTGAATCGCGTGGCATGAAGGAGCTGATCAAGAAGCTCAAGCCCGACTGCCTGGAAGACCTCATCGCACTGGTGGCACTGTTCCGCCCCGGCCCGCTGCAATCGGGCATGGTGGACGACTTCATCAACCGCAAGCACGGCCGTGCCGAGCTGGCCTACCCGCACTCCGACTACCAGTACGAAGGCCTCAAGCCAGTGCTGGCCCCCACCTACGGCATCATCCTGTACCAGGAGCAGGTGATGCAGATTGCCCAGGTGATGGCCGGCTACACCCTCGGTGGCGCCGACATGCTGCGCCGGGCCATGGGCAAGAAAAAGCCCGAGGAAATGGCCAAGCAGCGCGGTGGTTTCATCGAAGGCTGCGTGGCCAACAATATCGATGCGGACCTGGCAGGCAACATCTTCGACCTGGTAGAGAAGTTCGCCGGTTACGGCTTCAACAAATCCCACTCCGCGGCCTACGGCCTGGTGTCGTACCAGACCGCCTGGCTGAAAACCCACTACCCGGCACCGTTCATGGCGGCGGTGCTGTCGGCGGACATGCACAACACCGACAAGGTCGTGGTGCTGGTGGAGGAGGTGCGCAGCATGAAGCTGCGCCTGGATGCGCCGGACGTGAACTTCTCCGATTTCAAGTTCACCGTGAACGACGACGGCCGTATCGTCTACGGCCTGGGCGCCATCAAGGGCGTCGGCGAAGGCCCGGTAGAGGCCATCGTCGAAGCCCGTGCCCAGGGCGGGCCGTTCAAGGACCTGTTCGACTTCTGTGAGCGCATCGACCTCAAACGGGTCAACAAGCGCACCCTCGATGCGCTGGTGCGCAGTGGCGCGCTGGACCGGTTGGGCCCGCATTTCCATGACGAAATCAAGGCCTACCATGCCCATATCGACATCAACCGGGCGACCTTGCTTTCGGCACTGGGTGAGGCCATCAAGGCCGCCGAGCAGGCCGCGCATACCGCGGACAGTGGCCATGTCGACTTGTTCGGGGGCATGTTCGACGCGGCGGATGTCGATGTTTACGCCAACCACCGCAAGGTGCGCGAGCTGACCCTGAAGGAACGCCTGAAAGGCGAAAAGGACACCTTGGGGCTGTACCTGACCGGCCACCCGATCGACGAGTACGAAACCGAGATTCGCCGCTTCGCCCGCCAGCGCATCATCGATCTCAAACCGTCGCGTGAAACCCAGACCATCGCCGGCATGATCATTGCGCTGCGGGTGATGAAGAACAAGAAGGGTGACAAGATGGGCTTCGTCACCCTGGATGACCGCTCCGGGCGGATCGAGGCCTCGTTGTTCGCCGACGCCTATATCGCGGCGCAGTCGTTGCTGCAGACCGACGCCATGGTGGTGGTCGAAGGGGAGGTCAGCAATGACGACTTCTCCGGTGGCTTGCGCCTGCGGGTCAAGCAGGTCATGACCATGGAAGACGCGCGCACCAAGCTGGCCGAAAGCCTGCGCCTGAAGGTGGCGCACGAAGCGTTGAAGGGCGACCGGCTGAAATGGCTGGGCGAACTGATCACCCGCCACCGCGGTGCCTGCCCGATCACGCTGGAGTACACCGGCAGTGACGCCAAGGCCATGTTGCAGTTCGGCGAGCAGTGGGCGATCGACCCTGCCGATGGGCTGATTCAGGCACTGCGTGACCAGTTCGGACGTGAGAACGTCTTCCTGCAATATCGTTGAACCGACAAAAATTTAATCTCGACCTGAATGCGCCTGATCCCTTAAGGTATGGCGCCAAACGGATCAACCGGCCGGCCGCCTGGCCGTAGACCCAAGACGGATGACTATGAACCCGAATTTTCTCGATTTCGAACAGCCGATTGCCGACCTGCAAGCCAAGATCGAAGGCCTGCGCCTGGTGGGTAACGACAATTCGCTGAACATCAGCGATGAAATTGCCCGTCTGCAAGACAAGAGCAACACCCTGACCGAAAGCATCTTCGGCAACCTGACCAGCTGGCAGATTGCACGCCTGGCGCGTCACCCACGTCGTCCCTACACCCTGGACTACCTGGAGCACATCTTCACCGAGTTCGAAGAGCTGCACGGCGATCGCCACTTCTCCGATGACGCTGCCATCGTCGGCGGCACTGCGCGCCTGGATGGCAAGCCGGTCATGGTCATCGGCCATCAGAAAGGCCGCGAAGTGCGCGAAAAGGTGCGCCGCAACTTCGGTATGCCGCGCCCTGAAGGTTACCGCAAGGCCTGCCGCCTGATGGAAATGGCCGAGCGCTTCAAGATGCCGATCCTGACCTTCATCGACACCCCGGGTGCCTACCCGGGCATTGACGCCGAAGAGCGCAACCAGAGCGAAGCCATCGCCTGGAACCTGCGGGTGATGGCGCGCCTGAAAACCCCGATCATCGCCACCGTGATCGGTGAAGGTGGGTCGGGCGGTGCACTGGCCATTGGTGTCTGCGACCAGCTGAACATGCTGCAGTACTCCACCTATTCGGTGATCTCGCCAGAAGGTTGCGCCTCGATCCTGTGGAAGACCGCCGACAAGGCTGCCGATGCTGCCGAAGCCATGGGCATTACCGCCGAGCGTCTGAAGAGCCTGAACATCGTCGACAAGGTCATCCAGGAGCCGCTGGGCGGCGCCCACCGTGACCCGGCTGCGATGTCGGAAAGCATCCGTGCTGACCTGGTGCAGCAGCTGGACATGCTCGGCAAGTTCGACAATGACGCGCTGCTGGCCCGTCGTTACGAGCGCCTGATGAGCTACGGTCTCTGATTCCGTGATGTGATCCGGGGGCCGCTTTGCGGCCCATTCGCCGGCAAGTCCGCGCTCTCATGATGTGGGAGCTGGCTTGCCGGCGAATGGGGTGCAAAGCACCCCCGGCGATCTCAAGCGATGTGAGGCCTTCATGATCAAC
This sequence comes from Pseudomonas juntendi, assembly GCF_009932375.1. Classification (GTDB taxonomy): domain Bacteria; phylum Pseudomonadota; class Gammaproteobacteria; order Pseudomonadales; family Pseudomonadaceae; genus Aquipseudomonas; species Aquipseudomonas juntendi. Next base: position 5,909 of record NZ_BLJG01000116.1, on the reverse strand, counting down.
CTCACCCCCTGGCTCAACGCCCCCACCTGGTACATCGCCTTCTCCGGCGGCCTCGACTCTACCGTCCTCCTGCACCTGCTGGCCGACTACGCCCGCAGCCACGCAGCGCCGCCCTTGCGTGCGGTTCATGTCCACCATGGCCTGCAAGCCGCCGCCGACGCCTGGCCCGCCCATTGCCAGGCCGTCTGCGCCAACCTCGGCATCGCGCTCGAGGTAATCCACGTTCAGGTCAGCCCCGGCGCCAGCCTGGAACAGGCGGCCCGCGACGCCCGCTATGGGGCTTTCCAGCAAACCCTCGGTCCGGGCGACATTCTGTTCACCGGCCAGCACCGTGACGACCAGGCCGAAACCCTGCTGTTGCGCTTGCTGCGCGGCACCGGCCTGCGTGGCCTGGCGGCCATGCCGGGGCAGCGGCCGCTAGGGCAGGGCAGGCTGGTCAGGCCGTTGCTGGGCTGTGCGCGGCAGCAGTTGCAGGCCTATGCCCAGGCCCGCGGGCTGGCCTGGATCAACGACCCTTCGAACGCTGACACCCGTTTTGCCCGCAACTTTCTGCGCCGGGAGGTGATGCCGCAGTTGCAGCAGCGCTGGCCACAGGTTGGCCAGAATTTCGCCCGTGCCGCCGATCATCTGGGCGAGGCGCTGGGCCTGCTCGACGAACTGGCCCAGGGCGATCTGGTGACCGCGCAGCAGGGGGCGCCTGCCGCCTGGCCGGGCCTGGCCTCCCTCGACCTGGCTGCCCTGATGGCGCTGTCGCCGGCGCGCCAGCGCAACGCCTTGCAGTACTGGCTGAGCCAACGTACGCGGCTGCCCGATACCCGCCATTGGGCCGGTTGGGCAGACCTGCGCGATGCCGCGGTCGATGCCCAGCCGGTGTGGCGGCTGGCCGACGGGCAGTTGCAGCGTAGCCAAGGGCGCATTTGGTGGCTGAGTGGCGACTGGCTGCAGCCAGCCGCCGGTCAGCTGGCCTGGCCGGATCCAGGTGTGCCGTTGCCACTGCCGGGCAACGGTAACGTGCGGCTTGTTGGCGCAGCCGGGGTTGGCAGGCTGCGGGTTGGCTACCGCCAGGGCGGCGAAATACTGGAGGTGCCCGGGCGCGGCCGGCGCGACCTCAAACGCCTGCTCAACGAGCAGCAGGTGCCGCATTTCCTGCGTGCGCGCCTGCCCTTGCTGTACCAGGGCGAGCGCCTGCTGGCAGTGGCCAATTTGCCCGGGCTGGGGCAGGCGGGTTGGCAGCTGCACTGGCAGTTACCGACGAACGCGCAAGGTTTGAGCTGAAGGGTACATTCGGGTAGACTACCCTCCCTTCTTGATACAGCTTCTGTGGGTTCCGCGAAAACACAGGAGTTGCCGATTACCAAGCAGTTTTTTGCTGGGCTGATTCTGAAATGACGAGCGAGCTCCATGCCGGGGATACCCCTGGTCTGTACAGACGCGGCAGTTGTTCGAGATGCACTGTGATTGACGCAGGTGATCGGGGGCTTCGGCCTTCCTTCGCTTTCTCCGGCGGCGCTGGCCGCCTTAACGCAGACTTCTAGGGTTTTTCATGACGCGCTACATATTCGTCACGGGCGGTGTTGTTTCTTCATTGGGGAAAGGCATTGCCTCGGCTTCCCTGGCGGCCATCCTGGAAGCGCGGGGCCTGAAGGTCACCATGCTCAAGCTGGATCCGTACATCAACGTCGACCCGGGCACGATGAGCCCGTTCCAGCATGGTGAAGTGTTCGTCACCCACGATGGCGCCGAGACCGACCTCGACCTGGGCCACTACGAGCGGTTCATCCGCACCACCATGACCCAGAACAACAACTTCACCACCGGCCGTATCTACGAGCACGTGCTGCGCAAAGAGCGCCGTGGTGATTACCTGGGCGCGACCATCCAGGTCATTCCGCACATCACCGACGAAATCAAGCGCCGCATCATCAAGGGTGCTGGCGACGCCGACGTGGCCCTGGTGGAAATCGGCGGTACCGTGGGCGACATCGAGTCGCAGCCATTCCTCGAGGCCATTCGCCAGTTGCGCGTCGAAGTGGGTTCCAAGCGCGCGATGCTGATGCACCTGACCCTGGTCCCGTACATCGCCACTGCTGGCGAAACCAAGACCAAGCCGACCCAGCACTCGGTCAAGGAGCTGCGCTCCATCGGCCTGCAGCCAGACGTGCTGATCTGCCGTTCCGACCACCCGGTCGATGCTTCCTCGCGCCGCAAGATCGCGCTGTTCACCAACGTTGAAGAGCGTGCGGTGATTTCGCTGGAAGACGTCGACACCATCTACAAGATCCCGGGTGTGCTGCACGCACAGGGCCTGGACGACTTCGTCGTCGAGCGCTTCGGCCTGCAATGCAACGGTGCCGACCTGTCCGAGTGGGACAAGGTGGTCGATGCCAAGCTCAACCCTGAGCACGAAGTGACCATCGCCATGGTCGGCAAGTACATGGAACTGCTGGATGCGTACAAGTCGCTGATCGAAGCGATGAGCCACGCCGGTATCACCAACCGTACCAAGGTCAACCTGCGCTACATCGACTCGGAAGACATCGAGAACCAGGGCACCAGCCTGCTCGAGGGTGCCGATGCCATCCTGGTACCCGGCGGTTTCGGCCTGCGCGGCGTGGAAGGCAAGATCACTGCGGTTCAATATGCCCGTGAGAACAAGGTGCCGTACCTGGGCATCTGCCTGGGCATGCAGGTCGCGGTGATCGAATTCGCCCGTAACGTCATGGGCTGGAAAGACGCCAACTCCACCGAGTTCGACCGCAACAGCGGCCACCCGGTCGTCGGCCTGATCACCGAGTGGGCCGACGCCACCGGCGCGGTCGAAACCCGTGACGAGGCCTCCGACCTGGGCGGCACCATGCGTCTGGGTGCACAGGACTGCCAGCTGGCAGCCGGTTCCAAGGTGCACGACTGCTATGGCAAGGACGTGATCACCGAGCGCCACCGCCACCGTTACGAGGTCAACAACAACCTGCTGCCACAGCTGGTTGATGCCGGCCTGGTGGTTTCCGGCCGTTCCGAAGACGGCGCGCTGGTCGAAGTGGTCGAGTCCAAGGACCACCCATGGTTCGTTGCCTGCCAGTTCCACCCGGAGTTCACCTCCACCCCGCGTGACGGTCATCCGCTGTTCAGCGGCTTCGTCAAGGCGGCCCTGGCGCAGAAGAACAAGGCCTGATTTTTTCGGGTCTTTGGTGAGTTTTCCGACGGTTAAGTCCGCGCGAGGCTCATTTCTCGGGTAAAGTACGCCCCGATCTACCCCTGACCACTCGGTCAGGGGTTGCTTTTGCCAGGCCTGCCTCCTGCGTCCCTGCCTGGTGAAAGGCAAGAATTCCCTAAAGCTGCGTTGTTTTCGTCAATTCTGGAGTGCTTACAACAATGGCAAAAATCGTCGACATCAAAGGTCGTGAAGTTCTCGACTCGCGTGGCAACCCCACCGTGGAAGCCGATGTACTGCTCGACAACGGCATCATCGGCAGCGCTTGCGCGCCGTCCGGTGCTTCCACCGGCTCGCGCGAAGCGCTGGAGCTGCGTGATGGCGACAAGAGCCGTTACCTGGGCAAGGGCGTGCTGAAGGCTGTCGCCAACATCAACGGCCCTATCCGCGACCTGCTGCTGGGCAAGGACCCGGCCGACCAGAAGGCCTTGGACCGCGCCATGATCGAGCTGGACGGTACCGAGAACAAGGCCAAGCTGGGCGCCAACGCCATCCTGGCCGTTTCCCTGGCTGCCGCCAAGGCCGCTGCCCAGGACCAGGACCTGCCGCTGTACGCGCACATCGCCAACCTGAACGGCACCCCAGGCCAGTACTCCATGCCGGTTCCGATGATGAACATCATCAACGGCGGCGAGCACGCCGACAACAACGTCGACATCCAGGAGTTCATGGTTCAGCCGGTTGGCGCCAAGACCTTCTCCGACGGCCTGCGCATGGGCACCGAAATCTTCCATCACCTCAAGGCTGTGCTAAAGGCCCGTGGCCTGAATACTGCCGTGGGTGACGAAGGTGGCTTCGCCCCTAACCTGGCGTCCAACGAAGATGCCCTGGGTGCAATCGCCGAAGCCGTCGAAAAAGCCGGCTACAAACTGGGCACCGACGTGACCCTGGCACTGGACTGCGCCGCTTCCGAATTCTACGAAGACGGTAAGTACAACCTGTCCGGCGAAGGCAAGTCGTTCGATGCCGAAGGCTTCGCAGACTACCTCAAAGGCCTGACCGAGCGCTTCCCGATCATCTCCATCGAAGATGGCCTGGACGAGTCGGACTGGGCTGGCTGGAAAATCCTCACTGACAAGATCGGTGAAAAGGTCCAGTTGGTTGGCGACGACCTGTTCGTGACCAACACCAAGATTCTCAAGGAAGGCATCGAGAAGGGCATCGGTAACTCGATCCTGATCAAGTTCAACCAGATCGGCTCGCTGACCGAAACCCTCGAAGCCATCCAGATGGCCAAGGCTGCCGGCTACACCGCAGTGATTTCGCACCGTTCCGGTGAAACCGAAGACTCGACCATTGCCGACCTGGCCGTAGGTACCGCTGCTGGCCAGATCAAGACCGGTTCGCTGTGCCGTTCCGACCGCGTATCCAAGTACAACCAACTGCTGCGTATCGAAGAGCAACTGGGCGCCAAAGCGGTTTACCGTGGTCGTGCCGAGTTTCGCGGCTAAGCAAGAGATGGTAAAAAGGCAGCAGCCGGAGTTGTAGGAACGTTCTTACTGAACTTTCCTTCTTCCCAACGGGTTTCTGTCAACGAAGCCTGGCCTCGGCCAGGCTTCGTGCTATTCGAGCTCCCGTAAAATGCGCGGCAGCCTTTTTGACCTGGATAACGTGATGCGCAGTCCCTATTGGGTGTTCCTTATTCTGCTCCTGCTGTTGGGTGGCCTGCAGTACCGTCTGTGGGTCGGCAATGGCAGCCTGGCGCAAGTGACCGAGCTGAAGCAGCAGATTGCTGAACAGCACGCCGAAAACGAGCGCCTGCTGGAGCGTAATCGCGTGCTCGATGCTGAAGTGCTGGAGCTGAAAAAAGGCATGGAGACCGTTGAAGAGCGGGCTCGCCATGAATTGGGGATGGTCAAGGAGGGTGAAACCCTCTTCCAGTTGCCACAGAAATGATCGATACCTTACCGGCCTTCTGGGCCGTGATTCCAGCGGCGGGCGTAGGCGCCCGCATGGCTGCCGACCGCCCCAAGCAGTATCTGGAGCTGGCAGGGCAGACCCTTCTCGAGCACAGCCTCGACTGTTTTCTTGGCCACCCGACGCTTAACGGCGTGGTGGTCAGCATTGCCGAACACGACCCTTACTGGCCTGCCCTGGGCTGTGCCAGCGACCCGCGTATCCAGCGCGCGGCGGGCGGGCGCGAGCGCGCCGATTCGGTACTCAATGCCTTGCTGCTGCTGCATGCCCAAGGGGCGGCGGACAGCGACTGGGTGCTGGTGCACGATGCTGCGCGGCCCAACCTGGCGCGTAGCGACCTGGACAAGCTGCTGGCGGAGTTGGCGGATGACCCGGTGGGTGGCCTGCTGGCGGTGCCGGCGCGCGACACGCTCAAACGTGCCGATGGCAAAGGCCGGGTCAGCGCCACCGTTGACCGCAGCACCATCTGGCAGGCCTACACGCCGCAGATGTTCCGCCTGGGGGCGTTGCACCGGGCGCTGGCCGAGTGCCTGGTGTCGGATGTCGTCGTGACCGATGAAGCTTCTGCCATCGAGTGGTCCGGGCAGGCGCCGCGGCTGGTCGAAGGGCGCAGCGACAACATCAAGGTGACCCGGCCGGAAGACCTGGAGTGGTTGCGCCAGCGCTGGGCAGGTCGACGCTGAGATCGCCGGGTCCGCTGCGCGGCCCATTCGCAGGCAAGCCAGCTCCCACAGGTACCCCACAGACCTGAGGCATCGCGGCTCCTGTGGGAGATTCTATG
>NZ_BLJG01000115.1 GCF_009932375.1 Pseudomonas juntendi | reverse complement strand
GCTTCGCGGAGGAGGGTTGGGGCAAGCGAGGGGGTTTTCTTGGGGGTACGGGGGCTCATGGCCGTGCTCGTATGGCCGTGGTTGCAGGTATGGAAGTGATGCAGTGCTGCCCAGGTGCCCTCTCGGTGGCGCCCGGTCCCCTGAAGCAACCACGACCGCCAGCCGTGTGGCGATCATGGGGGGGCGGGCAGGCCGCGAAGTGGCCGAAACCGGTTTAACCGGCAGTTGGCTTTTTGACCGCCCGTGGTTTCTTCGCCGCCGCGGGTTTTACCCCCGGCAGTGCCGCGACCTTGGGTTCGGCCGGCGGCTTGGGCTCGGCTGCCGACTTGGGTTTGGCAGGGGCCCGCTTGCGCGGTGCGGCTTTTGGCGCCAGGGCCTCGGCCTCGGCCAGCTTGCGGGCCATTTCCCAGTGGCGGTCTTCTTGGCCGGCGGGTTTACCTTCTGACTCCCAGATCTGGTAGGCAAATTCGCGAATACGCTTTTCATCGACACTCATCGAAACGCTCCTGATGCTCAAGATTGTTGGATCAACAGGTTGACCGGAAACTCCGCCAGCACGGCGCTCAACATCAGCTCCCTTGATGAGCTGACCGCCGCGCATGGGAAAAGTCCCGTCGAATTGGCAGGTGATACGGCAAACGGTAAAACCAGCCGGGTGTCGTCCCAGTTCTGTGCCGGGATCAACGGTGTTGGCGCGCTGCCGAGCAGGCTGCTGGCCAGGCGCGGGGCCACGACGATGGCGCGTTCGCCTTCACCCAGCCGGGCGAAGGCGATGACCTTGTCGGCATGCCGGCCCTGTACCGTCAGCGGCAGGTAGGCACCGCGGCGGAACAGCTCGGCATGTGCCTGGCGGCAGTCCAGTACACGGGCGACCAAGGCCTGCTTGAGGCGGCCATCGCGCCAGTGCGACAGCAGCTCGGCCACGGGGGTGGCGCTTTCCAGGGTGGCACGCCGCAAAGCGTAGTCCACGGCGCGGCGGTTGTCCGGGTCGACCAGGCTCAGGTCCCAGTATTCGTTGCCCTGGTACAGGTCGGGCACGCCCGGGGTGGTCATGCGCAGCAGGGCCTGCACCAGGCCATTGAGGGCGCCGGGGCAGGCGAGCAGTTGTGCGGCATCGGCCACCGATTGGCGCAACTGCTGGTTTTCACTGCCCAGCAGCAAACCGTCCAGGTAGCGGGCACAGGCCGCCTCGTAGGCTTCGTTCGGTGCGTTCCAGCTGCTGCGCAGCTTGGCCTCGCGCAGGGCCTTCTGCTGCCACTGGCGCACGCGTTCGGCGTATTGGCGCAAGGCGTTGGCGTCGTGCAGGTCAAGGTCCAGCGGCCAACTGCCGAGCAGCGTCTGCAACAGCATCAGCTCGTCGCCGGGGCTGGGCGCCAGGCCGTCCTCCAGCGGCGCACGCAGCGGCGCCGCCAGCTCGCGCCAGTGCTCCACGCGGCTGGCCAGCCACGGCCCACGCTCGCTGAGCACGGCCAGGCGGGCGCGTGTGTCTTCGCCACGCTTGTGGTCATGGGTGGCGGTGGCCAGCAGGTTGTCGGGGAAGTCGCGCAGGCGCCGTTGCGCTTCGTTGTGGAAGTGTGCCAGCGGGGCACTGAAGCGCTCGGCCTCGAAGCCCACATCGTTGCGCGACAGCAGCCGCGCGCTGCGGTAGAAGGCCGTGTCCTCCACCGCCTTGGCGGCACTGGGTGCGGTCAGTTGCTGGAAGCGCACGCAGGCATGGCGCAACTGCTTGCGCGCGCGCCCCGGCGGCAATTGCCGCCAGCCTTGGCCACCCAGCCACTGTTCCAGTTGGTCGAGCAACGGCCAGTCGGCTTCCGCCAGGTCCTGGCGGGCATTGGTCAGGGCTTGCTGGAAAAACCCTTCGTCTTCAGCCGGGCGCCCGCAAGCATTGAAGTAGGTGCGGTACACCGGATAGTGCGCCACCAGCGCCTGCAAGGCACGGCGGATGGCGCCCAAGGTCAGGTCGCGGGTCATCAGGTCGTTGCGGGCGACCTGCAACAGCGCCTGGGCTACCGACTCGCAGTCGCCTGCCAGGCTGGCGTTGAGCACCAGGTGGCGCGCCTGGCGCACTTCTTCAGCAAAGGCCGGGCGCTCGCTGACGTTGGCCCACAACTCGGTCAGCGGTGCCTCGCCGGCCGGGTCGTGCTGCAGCAGCGATACCTGGTTCATGAACTCGTAGCCAGTGGTGCCGTCGGTGTGCCAGTCGAGGTGCAGGTGTTCGCCGCTGCCGAGAATCTTTTCCACGTAGATCGGGAAGTGTTCGACCGCGGCGTTCAGCGGCCGACTGGCCAGCAGGCCGTCGACGCGCCGGCGCAGCTTGCGGCAATAGCCGCGCGGGTCGGCCAGGCCGTCGATATGGTCAATGCGCAGGCCGTCCACCAGGCCGCGTTCGATCAGCTCGAAGAGCTTGGCGTGGGTCGCCTCGAACACCACCGCGCGCTCGACCCGCAGGCCACCCAGTTCGTTGATGTCGAAGAAGCGCCGCCAGTTGATGTCGTCGGCGGCGGTGCGCCAGCTGGCCAGCCGGTAAGTCTGGCGCTCCAGCAGCAGGTGCAGGCGCTTGAAGCCGCTTTCGGCACGGCTGTCGAACGCCACCAGGGCCGATTCGAGGTCTGCACCCTGCTGCACCAGGCGCGCCAGTTCGGCGTGCAGGGGCAGGGCGTCAGCCAATGGTGTGGCCGCTTCGCCCAGCGCCGTGAAATGCTCTGCAAGGGCCTGCAAGGCGGGGTCCGGGCTCAGGGCCAGGATCCAGCCGTAGTCGATCGGGCAAATCGGGAAACGGTGCTGGTAGTGGGCGACTTGCAGCACGCCTCGGTCCTTGTCGAACTCCAGCGGAAGTTCGCCGTTTTTCAAGCACACGCCATAGTCGTTGCCCAGGAACGGCAACAGCAATTGCCCGGCCAACAGCGGATCGCTGGAATGCCACTGGATGTCGAAGAATTCTGCGTACGGGCTACGCCGGCCCCAGGCCAGCAGGCATTGCCACCACGGGTTGTCCGCGCCGCCTACGGCCATGTGGTTGGACACGGTGTCGAGGATCAGCCCCATGCCATGCTGGCGCAAGGCCGCGACCAGGCGCTGCAACGCCGCCTCGCCGCCCAGCTCGGGGTTGACCTGGGTCGGGTCGACCACGTCGTAGCCGTGGCGTGAACCGGCACGGGCCTTGAGGATGGGTGAGGCATACAGGTGGCTGATGCCCAGTTGGGCGAAGTAGGGCACCAGCGGCACGGCGTGGTCGAGGGTGAAGTCACTGTGGAACTGCAGGCGCAAGGTGGCGCTCAAGGGCTTCATCGGTCACGCTCCCAGGCTTGTTCGCGGGCTTGGGCAAGCAGCTCCAGGCGCCGCGCGGCATCGTCGTCATTGAGCAGTTCATGCACCGGGCGGGCGAAGCGCCGGCGCCAGTTGGGGTGGCCGGTGGTGGTGCCTGGCAGGTTGGGTTGCTCGTCGCAGCCCAACAGGTCTTCCAGCGGTATTAGCACCAGGGGCGCCCGGGTATGGCCCACGTAGCGGATGGCGGCATCGATCACGGCGTCATCGTCCTTGAGCACGCCATAGTTGGCCTGCAAGGTGCGGCGCAGGCCGTCGTGTTGTTTCTGGCGGTCGTGGCGCCAGTGCAGTTCGGTGGCAGCGTCAATGAGTTGCAAGCGGTGGCTCCAGTCGATGTCGCGGTTTTTCAGCCAGCCGGCCAGGGGCGCCAGGTCGTGTGTACCGGTAGTGGCCAGGGCGTTGTCGGGCCAGTCCAGTATCGGCGTGAACTGCCCAGGCTGGCGCTGCTCGAAAGGCAGCACGCGCATGCCCAGCACGGCTTTCTCGGCCAGGGCTTCGCGCAGGCCGGCGGGCACCGTGCCCAGGTCTTCGCCAAGGATGATGGCCTGGTGGCGGCGCGATTCCAGCGCCAGCAGCCGCAGCAGGTCCTCCAGCGGGTAGTTGAGGTAGGCACCTTCGCTCGGCTCGGCACCTTGTGGTATCAGCCACAGCCGGCGCAGGCCCATGACGTGGTCGATGCGCAGGCCGCCGGCATGCGCCAGGTTGGCCCGCAACATTTCGATGAACGCGCGGTAGCCGTTGCGCTTGAGGCCTTCGGGCGAAAAGGCGCAAATGCCCCAGTTCTGTCCGGCCCGGTTGAGAATGTCGGGCGGTGCGCCCACATTCAGGCCCGACAGCAATTCGTCCTGGCGGCTCCAGGCCTGGCTGCCGGCACCGTCGGCGCCAACTGCCAGGTCGGCGATCAGGCCCACCCTCATGCCGTTGCCGCGGGCGGCCTCGTGGGCGCGTTGCAGGCCACGCTCGGTGAGCCATTGGCAGAACGCGTGGAATTCCACCTTGGCCGGGTAGGCCTCGGCGATGGCCTGGACTTGCGGGTGACAGGGGTCTTGCCAGGGCGTGGGCCAGTGCCGCCAGTCGGCGCCCAGGCCGTGCTCCACGGCATGGGCCTGCAGCACTTCGAAGCGGCAGTGATGCTCCAGCGCTTCACCGGCGGCTTCGCGGAAGCTGTCGAAGTCCTCGCGCAGCGGGTGGCTGCCTTGGCTGAACCCCTGGTACAGCGCCTCCAGCACACGCAGCTGGGCGCTGGCGGCACGTGGCCAGTCAACCAGCGGGCGCTGCTGCAGGTCTTCCAGCTGTTGCTCCAGGCCGCAGGCTTCGATGGCCATGCGCACTTCCCGTTCACCCAGCAGGGCGGCGGGGCTGGCGTACAAGGTATTGAGCAGCAGGCGGCTGGAGGGCGAGTAGGGGCTGTAATGTTCCTGGTCGATGGCCGACAGGGCATGAATCGGGCTGATGGCCAAGGCATCGGCGCCGCGCTCTGCGGCCGAGCGGGCCAGTTGTTCAAGGGCCAGGCAGTCGCCATAACCGCCGTCGCCAGGGCGGCGCAGGCTGTACAGCTGAACCGCCAGCCCCCAGCAGCGCGCGGGTGTTTGCTGCGCGCTGTGCTCAAGGCTGTCTTCAAGGCTATGGCAACGGGGCGGCGCTACGGCCACCGTGAAACGGCGGCTGTCGATTTCGACCTGGTGGTAGCCGACAGGCAGTTCACCGGGCAGGCGGGCCTGCCGGTCAAGTTCCAGCACACGCGTGGCGCTGTCCTCGAGGGTGCAACGGGCGACCCTGGCCGCGCTGAAATAGCGCGACAGGTCCAGCGGCTGGCCCTGGTCGGCCGTCAACAAGGGCGGTAGGTGCTCACTGTCGTCAGCGGTCTCCAAGGCCTGCAGGCTTGCGGCGATTGCCGCATCGTCGCCGGCCGGGTGGCCCAGGCTTTCGAGCAGGTTGCGCAGCACGTGGTCGCTCACGCGCTGAGGGCGGTCATTGGCGTCGATCCAGTCGCGGCTAAGCCCGACGCGGCTCGCCAAGCGGTGCAGGGCGGTTTCGCTCATGGGCGCTCCTGGGCAGGGGGAAGCAGGCTGACCACGCAGCTGTACGCCGCCAGTTGGCTGTCGGGGTGGCGAGCATCGCCGCTGTCGAACAACCGCAAGGGCGGTGGCGGCAGCTCGACCGGCTGCGGGCTGTCGGCCAGGTTCAGGTCGATGCGCAAGGTGTTGCCATTGCCCAGCCGCCAGCGTGCGGTGACTGCCTTGTCACCGTGCACCTCGGCGCCCAGCGCACAGCTGCCAGGCAGGTGCGGTACCACATGGTGGCGGCGCAGGTCGAGCAACTGCTGATACAGGCCGTGCCAGCCGGCCAGCACCTGCTTGCTGTAAGGGCGCGATGCGGCATAGGTCTGTTCGGCGTTGGGATCGGGAATGTGCTCGCGCTGCTCGGGGTCAGCGAAGGCCTTGAAATGGGCGAACTCGCCACGGCGGCCTTCGCGCACTGCATCGGCCAGTTCGTCGTGGAAGTCGGTAAAGAACAGGAAGGGCTGGCAACTGCCTTCTTCGTCACCCATGAACAGCAAGGGGATCATCGGTGCCATCAGGAGCAAGGTGGTGGCAGCGCGCAGCGCCGGCGGTGGGCACAGGCGGGTCAGGCGCTCGCCCAGTGCGCGGTTGCCCACCTGATCGTGGTTCTGCAAGAACAGTACGAAGGCACTGGGTGGCAGATGCGCACTGGGTTCGCCGCGCGGCGTTCCGTGGCGGTTGGCCTGGCCCTGGAACACGAAGCCTTCGGCCAGGCAGCGTGCCAGCTGGTCGATGGGGCGGTCCTTGTAGTCGGCATAATAGCCTTCGGTCTCGCCGGTGAGCAGCACATGCAGGGCGTTGTGGCCGTCATCGTTCCACTGCGCGTCGAAACCCTGTTGCAACAGGGTGGCCTGGTTGTGCTCGTTCTCCAGCACCAGCCACACGTGGCGCCCGGGCTCCACTGCGGCACGCACGCGCTCGGCCAGTTCCACCAGAAAATCGGGCTGGTCGATGGCATGTACGGCATCCAGGCGCAGGCCGTCGCAGCGGTAGTCGCACAGCCACATCAGTGCGTTCTGGATAAAGTATTCGCGCACCTGCGGGCGGCGGAAGTCGATGGCCGCGCCCCAGGGCGTCTGCCGGTCTTCCCGGAAGAACGGGCTGGCATACTGGTGCAGGTAATTGCCGTCGGGGCCGAAGTGGTTGTACACCACGTCCACCAGTACCATCAGCTTTTCACCATGGGCCTGGTCGACCAGCGCGCACAGTTGCTCAGGGCTGCCGTAGGTGTGCTGCGGGGCGTAGGGCAATACACCGTCGTATCCCCAGTTGCGCTCGCCCGGGAACTGCCCCAGGGGCATCAGCTCTATTGCGCTGATACCTAGCGCGGCCAGCTTCGGCAGTTGCCGGGCTACGCCCTGGTAGCCATCGAGCAGGCCTACGTGCAGCTCCTGAATGACCGCCTCGTGCCAGGGGCGGCCTAACCACGGGTGCTGCCAGGGGTAGCTGGCCACATCCACCACCTGGCTGGGGCCGTGCACGCCAGTGGGCTGGTAGCGCGACGCCGGGTCGGCCACCTGCAGTTCATCATCAATTCGAAAGTGGTAACGGTCGCCGGCCCGGCAGGGCGCCACGCCGCTGAACCAACCGTCTTCATCGGGCTGCAGGGCGATAGCCGGCTGCTGCTCCAGTTCCACGCTCACGCTGCGCGCATCGGGTGCCCAGAGGGCGAAGCGCGCCGACGTGGCGTCCAGCAAGTGTGCGCCATGCCTGTGCATCTTACTGCCCTCGCTCAGTAGTGGCTCAGTTGTGCTTGCTTGACCAGGTCTTCGTACAGCCGGGCGTAGGGTTCCACCGCCTGGCACCAGTTGAACGGCTGGGTCATCGACAGGCAGCGCATGGCGTTGAGCAGGTCCTTCTTGCCATAAACATAGAAGGCGCGGCCAAGCGCTTCGCGGTAGCTGTCGACGGTCGACTCGTTGAACAGGAAGCCCGTGACCCCGCACTCGATGGTGTCAGCCAGGCCGCCGGTATTGCGCGCCACTGGCAGGGAGCCAAAGCGCTGGGCATACATCTGGCTGAGCCCGCAGGGCTCGTAGCGCGAGGGCATCAGCAGGAAATCACTGCCGGCGAACATGCGCCGGGCGTCGGTTTCGTTGAAGCCGATGCGTACCCCGATACGGCCTGGGTGGCGCAGCGCCAGTTCGCGCATGGCCTGTTCTTCCTCGGGCTCGCCACGGCCGATGATCGCGATCTGCCCGCCTTGTTCGACGATGTAGTCGGCCACGCCCAAGGTCAGGTCCAGGCCTTTCTGGTAAACCAGGCGCGAAACCACTGCGAACAGTGGGCCGTCGGAGTCGTCCAGGCCGAACAGTTGGCGTACTTCGTGGGTATTGCGTGCCTTGCCTTCCCAGTCATTGATGCTGAAGTTGTGCTGCAGGTGCTTGTCGGTGGCCGAGTCCCAGCTTTCGTCGATACCGTTGGGTATGCCGCCAAGCAGGCCTTGCTGGGCTTTGCTGGCGAGGAAACCATCCAGGCCGCAGCCGAATTCCGGGGTGGTGATTTCCCGGGCATAGGTGGCGCTGACCGTGGTGATGTGGCTGGAGTAGGCAAGGCCGGCCTTGAGGAACGACAGCTTGCCGTAGAACTCCATGCCTTCCTGCTGCATGGCGTGTTCCGGGATGGCCAGTTCGGGGCTGCAACCACGGCTGTACACACCTTGGTAGGCCAGGTTGTGGATGGTGAACAGGGTTGGCGTGTTGAGGCCGCGCCAGTGCATGTAGGCTGGCGCCAGGCCGGCAGGCCAGTCATGCGCATGCACCACTTCGGGCTTCCAGTGGATCATGCCTTCGCCGGCTGCGATTTCCGCCGCGGCCAGGCCCAGGCGAGCGAAACGGATGTGGTTGTCTGGCCAGTCGCGACCGTTGTTGGCGCCGTAGGGGGTGCCGTCGCGCTGGTACAGTTCGGGGCAGATGAGCACATAGATGACCAGGCCGTCGGGCATGTCCATGCGGCCGATCTTGCATGGCGGCAGGGCTGCGTGGCCGCCCAGTTCGCCGACGATATGGATCGGGTTGTCGCTTTCGACCACCTGCGGGTAGCCCGGGATCAACACCCGAACATCGTGCAGGTGCGCCAGGGCGCGCGGCAGGGCTGCAGACACGTCACCCAGGCCGCCCGTCTTGACCAGGTCGGCGATTTCCGAGGTCACGAACAGAATCTTGCGCTTGTTGGGGTTGTGCTGGCGCTGGGCGCCGGGTGCCTTGGCTGTCGTGGCGAAATCCGGGGTGAGCGGTTCGCGCTTCTCGGTGGTGAACGTGTTTACGTGTGGCTCGACAGCGGCACTGATCATACTTCTCTCCGTCCCTATGCTTGCCGGGTGCTGGCACCCGTGGCGTTGTTTCGTGCTAATTCTCTCTGCTTGCTGAATACGTACTGCTTTCCATGCCCCAAGGTCGTGCGCACAGGCACCGCGCTCCCGGCGTTCCGGCCGAAGGCGTTTGAGCGGGTAGGGGTGGTGGCCGAAGCTGGGAGATCCCGTTGCGTTTGGCCTACTTAGTTCCTGACCTGCCCGCGTTCCGTAAAGTTCGACTTATTTTCGTCACTCTTCCATTGAGCAAATCGCGGGCCGAAAACCGAGTGTAGGAGAGAAAAGGCAGAAAAGGTGACCCACCGGTCACATTTGAGAGCACGCGGGCTAGACGCAAACGTTGGCGTTTGTGAGTGGATGTGAACAAGCATGAAGCGGGGTGGGTAATTGCGTGCTGATGCCGCGCCTTTTTGTGGCGCTATGGAGGGCATGCGCCATGTTGGTGCGCTTGTGCTCGCCCGACAAAGGGCCGCCGGTTGGGCGCGGGGTTTATCCGCGAAGCGCCGCTCGCGCGGCGCTCGATCTGGCAGAAGGTGAGCCGCTACAGGCCTTCACCCAGCACCCGGTCGATGCTGTCGACAAAGTAATCCACGCTGGCCCGGCTGGTGCACATTGGCGGCTTGATCTTGAGAATGTTCAGGTGATCCCCTGTGGGTTGCATGAAGATGCCCAATTCCCGCAGCCTGTCGCAGAGCAGCTGGGTTTCCTGCGTCGCGGGCTCTAGTGTTTCGCGGTCACGCACCAGTTCCAGGCCCAGGTAGAAGCCCGAGCCATGCGCGGCGCCGGCCAGCGGGTGCTTGTCGACCAGCGCCTGCAGGCGCGCCTTGAAGTAGCGCCCGGTGTCGCGGGCGTTGTCCCACAGGCCTTCTTCCTGCATCACGTCCAGTACTGCCATGCCAATGCGGCAACTGACCGGGCTGCCACCGGCAGACGAGAAGAAATAACCCTCGGCCTCCAGTGCTTCGGCAATGTCGCGGCGGGTAATGACCACCCCCAGCGGCTGGCCGTTACCCATGCCCTTGGCCATGGTGATGATGTCGGGCACCACGCCTTGCTGCTCGAAGCCCCAGAAGTATTCACCCAGGCGGCCATAACCGACTTGCACCTCGTCGGCGATGCACACGCCGCCCCTGGCCCGGACCTTGGCATAGGCCTCGCGCAGGTAGCCCGCTGGCAGCGCGATGCCACCGGCATTGCCGTACACCGGTTCGCAGATGATGCCGGCCAGCTGTCGGCCGCGGGCATCGAGGTCGGCCAGCTTGGCGTCGACATCGCGCAGGTAGTCTGCTGCGCAGTCGGCGCCACGGTAGCGGCCGCGGAAGGTATTCGGCGCCTCGACCGGGTGCACCCAGTCCGGGCGGGTGTGCAACGCTTGCGGGTTGTCGGCGATCGACGTGGAGATGGCATCGGTGGCCACCGACCAGCCGTGGTAGGCCTCCAGCACGCTGAGCAGGTCGCGCCCGCCGCTGTAGGCCCAGGCCAGCCGTATCGCCAGGTCGTTGGCTTCGGTACCGCTGTTGACCATGAAAACCCGGTCGAAACCTTCGGGTACCAGCTTCAGCAAACGCTCGGAGAATTCGGTGACGGCCGCGTAGTGAAAGCGCGAGTTGGTATTGAGCAACGACCACTGCCGCGCCGACTCGGCGACCATGCGCGGGTGGCCATGGCCCAGTACCGCAACGTTGTTGAGCATGTCGAGGTAAGCGCGGCCTTGCATGTCGAACAGGTAGTTGCGCCAGCCACGTTCGATGTGGGGTGGCTGCGCGTAGTAGTGTTTCTGCGAGCGCGCGAAGCTGGCGTCGCGACGCGCCAACAGGGCCTGTGGGTCAGGCAGTGGCTCGGCATCGCAGTCCAGGCCCAGCAGCGGCGCGGGAGAAGGGCACAGGGCCAGCCAGGCATCGGCATGGGACGGGGGGGCGAAGAACGGTGGCTGGGTGTCGGTGCCCAGGCACACTTGTACGCGAAGCACGCCGCAACTACGGCCCAGCGCCTGGCCCTGGGCCACGGCCTGGCCATCGGCTGGCGCATCCTGCAGCCCCTGTAGCCACAGGGCCCAGTGCGCAGTACGCAGGCAACCGCCAGCATCGCCATGGCGCTGCCAGGTGCCTGCCGCCGGTGCCTGGAGCAGGCTTGCGTGCGGCACATGCAGTTCAACGCCGAGGGCGCAAGTGGCCGGTTCTGCGGCGCGGTCGATATGGGTTTGCGACAGTCGATACTGCCCGTACAGGGTGCAGGCAGGGGCAGGTTGCCGGGTGAGCAGGTGCTGGTCGAAGCCAGGTTGCTCCCAGTTGCCCGCCTCATAGTGCGCACTGAGCACGCCGAGGTCGAGCCGGTGCACCGCCTGCCCATGCAGTTCGGGAAGCAGCGGCGCGCAGCCGCTCATGTCTGGCGTGGCGACCGGCAACCCCGCAGCCCGCAGGATCGCTGCCTGCATCAAGGCGAAGGGCACGGCGGTGGCGGTGTCGAAAATTTCCCACTCATGGGCGACATTGTCGCGGGTGTACTGGTTGCCTGGGTCCACCGCCAACTGCTGTGCGCTGCTCAGCACCAGTACTGCGGCGCGGTTCAGCACCAGTGGCCACAAGGCCCGTAGCTCTGCCTCCGTGAGTGGGTTGTGGGCCTGATAGGCGCTGATCGCCGGGAGGATCCGCAGCGGGTCGCCTTCGGCGTGGTGCAGCAGCGCCGCACAGGTTACCGACAGGTCGGCGATGCGCCAGGTACGTAGCAGGTCGCCGAAGTCGATCAGCCCTCGCAATTGCCATTGGCGCTGGTCGTCGCGCGCCCACACGGTGTTGTCGTCGGTGATGTCCAGGTGCACGGCTTGGCTTGGCAGGCTGCCGATCAGGGGTGCCAGGTGGTGGGCAGCGACCGCGGTGGCCTGTGTGATGCGGCGGCGCTGGTCGGCATCGTGCAGCACAGGGAGCAGGTGCTCTATCAGCGTTTGCGCATGCTTGGGGTCCCATTGCAGGGTGCGCTCGAGGCCAGGGTGGTCGAAACCGGCCAAGGCCCGATCAAGCTTTGCGCAAAGCCCGCCCAGTTCGGCCATCAGTTGCGCCGGGAGGTGGGCAAGGCGCGTCAGCGGTTGCCCCTCGATGTATTCCAGCAGGCGGACCCGCAATGGCTGGTCTGCGACGTCCAGGGCCAGCAAGGCTTCGCCACTGAGTGCCGGGCGCACGCCTGGCACGGGCAGGCCATGCTCGCGCAGGTAGGCGAGGGCCGCATGCTGGGCCTCCAGTTCGACCTGGGCGTAGCTGCCATGGCATGCCTTGAGCACGAAGCTGCCTTGCGGCGCGACCACACGCAGGTTCAGGTCCTGCTGGCTGCCCAAGGCCGACAACTCACCGGTGAGGCCGTAGTGGGCCTGCAGCAGGCCTTGCGCCTGGGGGGCGCTGAGCACAGGGCCTGGCAAGCTGGAACGCTGGACCAGCGCGTGGAGGGCAGGGGAGGCAGTTTGGGGGTGACTGGGCATGGGCTCTACCGTTGAGGCGGGTGGACGGAGCGACTTTATGCCCTACCTAGCTGATGACTAAAGACGATCGTCATCAGATTTTCTGATGACTGGTGCAGTGGCTGTTACACACTGAAACGGTACGTGTGTGCCCGTGAAACCGGGGGTTGGTGAACTTCCTTCGTGGGCCGATCTCTTACTAGGCAGGTGATGTTGCATCACCGTCTGTCGAAATTTAATGCGAAAAGTTGTACAAAAATTTCTCTCTGTACAAGTATTGATGTAGCGTAGTGCTATTACTCTATGCTTGGGTCCGCGTGGGACAGGTGAGATGCCATGAAAGTTGCCCCCGTTCCGCCCAATGAACCCGACCGTTTGGCGAAGATCGCCGAATGGTGCGTACTGCATCAGCCGCAGAGCAGCGAACTGACTGCGCTGGTCGAGATGGCCCGCCGCTACTTTTCCATGCCGATCTGCCTGGTTTCGATCGTAGGGGAGTGTGAGCAATGGTTCATGGCCAAGGGCGGGCTGGCCGCTGATGCCACCCCCCGGGATGTTTCATTCTGTGCCCACACCATTCTCCAGGCACAGCCACTGGAAGTGCTGGACGCTGCCCTGGACCCGCGCTTTGCCGACAACCCTCTGGTCACGGGTGAGCCTGGCATTCGTTATTACTGCGGGGCCCCGCTGCTGGTAGACAGCCAGGTGGCCATCGGCAGCTTCTGCATCATCGATACTGCACCACGGCCCGCCCTGGATGAGGCGCAACGGTCGATGCTGACGTGCTTCAGCGAAATGGCCATGCACATCATCGCCGGCATGCGCCGCAACAATTTTCACGACCAGGCCACCGGCCTGTTCAACCGCCTGAAGCTCGAGTGTGATGTGGTGGCGGGCCTGGACCGGGGTAAGTCGCTGACCCTGTTGGCGGTGGACATCATGGCCGCCGAGGCCCTCAGCGATATCATCCGCGGCCTGGGTTACAACTTCGCCCACGACCTGACGTTGCAGGCCAAGGCGCGCATCGCCAGCCAGCTGGATAACGGCTTGTCGTTGTACAAGATCAGCCCGACCCGCTTCGGTGTGCTGCTGGAAGACGCAGCCGACGTACAGCCTTTGTGCGAGCGGATTGTCGACGCCCTGCAGGCGCCTGCGCAATGCCACCAGATTCCGGTGTTGCTGGACGCCGGTATCGGCATCGCCCCCATCACGCAGCAGTGCGAAGACCGTGACGGCATGGAGTGGATGCGCCGGGCAGTCGCGGCAGCGGATACCGCGCGGCGCAGGCCTGGCCGGCATGGGTGGTACGAGCCGGACGTGGACGCTGCGCAACGCCGTGCGTTTCTGTTGCTGGCGTCGTTGGCCCAGGCGCTGCAGAGCGACGATGAACTGAGCCTGCACCTGCAACCGCGGATCGAGCTGCCTTCGGGCCGATGCTGTTCTGCCGAAGCCTTGCTGCGTTGGCGCCACCCGTTACTGGGCGATGTCGCCCCGGCGGAGTTCATCCCTTTGGCTGAAAAAACGGCGCTTATGGCCAGCCTCAGCCTTTGGGTGATGCGCGCAGCCTTGCGGGTGCTGGCCTGTACCCGGGACCTGGATTTCAGTCTCAGCTTCAACGTCACCGCGCGCGACCTGGAAAGCGCAGGGTTCATGGATGCACTGCTGCACAGCTTGCAGGCCCAGGCCATCGAGCCGCAGCGGGTACAGCTCGAATTCACCGAGAGTGTCTTGATCGAACAGCCCGAAGAAGTGCTGCAGCAACTGCTGCGTGCGCACCAGGCAGGCATCGCCATTGCCATCGATGACTTCGGCACGGGCTACAGCAACTGGGTTTACCTGACGCAAATCCCCGCCAGCATCGTCAAGCTCGACAGGTCGCTGGTGCACCGTGCCGCTTCGGGTACGCGTGAAGCATTGCTGGTGCAGTCGGTGGTAGGGCTGGCCAACGAACTCGGTTATCAGGTGGCCGCCGAAGGGATCGAAACCGCCGAACAGCTGGTCCAGGCCTGCGCCTGGGGCTGTGTTGAAGCGCAGGGCTATTTCATCGCCAGACCGATGCCTGTAGCCGTTTTCAAGGAGTGGTTTCACGACACTCAACAGAAAGTGTCTGTTGTCTGACTTCCCATCATGATGCATAACATCGCAGGTCTTATTGATGTTTAATCGCCACCTCAAAACTGCACTGGCAGCGCAACAGACCGAGCTCGTGCAACTGCGTCAGCGGCTGGCCGAACTCGAGCAGGGTGCCATGCTGCGTCTGGACGGGCAGAACCGTATCGCGGAGTGCACCGCGGGTTTTGCCCAGGCACTCGGCGCCGCGCCGGGCAATGTCGTGGGCATGCCCCTGCAACAGTGGCTGGCCGCGCCTGGGCTGGAAAGCCAGGCGTTGCTCGAGGCCTTGCTGCGTTCCACGGCGATGATCCAGTTTGGCCTGGACGGCAGGGTGCAAGCTGCCAACCCGATGTTTCTCGCCGCCATGGGCTACCGCCTGGAGCAGCTGGTCGGCCAGCACCATCGAATTTTCTGTGATGCCAAGGAAACCGCCAGTGCCGAGTACACGGCGTTCTGGCGCACGCTCAATGCTGGCCGGTACGTGACCGGGCGATTCCGGCGTATTGACAGCCAAGGGCGCGAGATCTGGCTGGAGGCCAGCTACAACCCGGTCCATGATGCCAGTGGCAAGCTGGTGAAAGTGGTCAAGTTCGCCACGGTGGTGACCGCCCAGGTCGAGCGTGAACAGGCGGTAAGGCAGGCGGCCAACATGGCGCTGGACATTTCCCGGCGCACGGACGCCAGTGCCAGCGATGGTGTCACGGTGATGCAGGGCATGCAGCAGGCCATGCAGAACGTGGCGAGCCAATTACACTGCGCTGGCGATACCATTGCTGCCCTGGGCCAGCAGTCCACGGTCATCAGTACGATCGTGCAGACCATTGGGGCCATTGCGTCGCAGACCAACCTGCTGGCCCTGAATGCCGCGATCGAAGCTGCGCGCGCCGGCGACCAGGGGCGGGGCTTCGCCGTGGTGGCCGATGAAGTGCGCAAACTGGCGGGGCGCACCAGCACCGCCACGGCCGAGATCGATGCGGTGGTCGCGCACAATCATCTGCTGGCCAACCAGGCGGTCAGCGAGGTCGAGCGCAGCCGCCAGGAAGCGGCCAATGCGGTGGATTTCGTTACCCAGGCGAGTACGGCCATAGGCGGTATTCAGGCCGGTGCCAGGCAAGTGGTGGCGGCCGTTGGCCGGGTGAGCGAAGACCTGTAGCCAGGCAGCGGGCAACGCGCCGCCCAGGCTCGCATCACCCCAGCAAACTGTCCGGGCGCGGCTTCACGAAGGCTCCACCTCCAGAAACGCCGCCTCCAGTAGCTGCCGGGTATACGGATGTTGCGGGGCATGGAAGATTGCCTGCGCATCCCCCTGTTCAACCACCTGCCCATGCTTGATCACCATCAACTGATGGCTCAGTGCTCTGACCACCGCCAGGTCATGGCTGATGAACAGGTAAGTGAGGTTGTATTTTTGCTGCAGATTACGCAGCAACTCGACCACCTGGCGCTGCACCGTGCGGTCCAGCGCCGAGGTCGGCTCATCCAGCAGAATCAGCGCCGGCTTGAGCACCAGCGCCCGGGCGATGGCAATGCGCTGGCGCTGCCCACCCGAAAACTCATGCGGGTAGCGGTGCCGGGTGCCCGGGTCGAGCCCTACCTCTTCCAGCGCCGCAATGATGGCCGCCTCCTGCTCCTGGGCATTGCCGATACCGTGAATGCGCAAGCCTTCCCCAACGATGTCTGCCACGCACATGCGTGGGCTGAGGCTGCCGAAGGGGTCCTGGAACACCACCTGCATCTCGCGCCGTAACGGGCGCACGGCTTTCTGGTTCATCCCCTGCAGGTCTTGCCCATGGAAGCGGATACCCCCCTGGCTGGAAATCAGCCGCAGGATCGCCAGGCCCAATGTCGACTTGCCCGACCCGGACTCCCCGACGATGCCCAGCGTTTGCCCCTGCGGCAAACTGAAGTTGACCCCGTTCACCGCCTTGACATGGTCGACAGTACGCCGCAGCAGGCCTTTCTTGATCGGGAACCAGACCTTGAGCTCATCGACTTGCAGCAGCGGCGCGCCTACCGGGTTGTGCGCCGGCAGCCCGCTGGGCTCGGCATTGATCAGCATCTGCGTGTAGGGGTGTTGCGGCGCGCTGAACAGGGCCGCGCAGTCTGCCTGCTCGACAATCTGCCCGCGCTGCATCACGCACACGCGGTGGGCAATGCGCCGCACCAGGTTCAGGTCATGGCTGATCAGCAGCAGCGCCATGCCCAGGCGTGCCTGCAGTTCCTTGAGCAGGTCGAGAATTTTCAGCTGCACGGTCACATCCAGCGCCGTGGTCGGTTCGTCGGCAATCAGCAGTTCCGGCTCGTTGGCCAGGGCCATGGCGATCATCACCCGCTGGCGTTGCCCGCCGGACAGCTCGTGGGGCAGGGCCTTGAGGCGTTTGCGCGGCTCCGGGATGCCGACCATTTCCAGCAGCTCCAGGGTGCGCGCAGTGGCTTGCTTGCCGGTCAGGCCCTTGTGCAGCAGAAGGATTTCATTGATCTGCTTTTCGATGCAGTGCAGCGGGTTCAGCGACGTCATCGGCTCCTGGAAGATCATCGCAATGCGGTTGCCGCGAATGCGCTGCAGGGTTTTTTCGTTCTGCTGCAGCAAGTCCTTGCCTTCATGGCGGATGCTGCCGCGGGGGTGCTGGGCCAAGGGGTAGGGCAGCAGGCGCAGGATCGAGTGCGCAGTCACCGACTTGCCCGAGCCGCTTTCACCGACCAGCGCCAGCGTCTCGCCTTTGCGGATGTCGAAACTGATGCCATCGACCACCCGGTTGACTTGGTCGCCGGTTACAAACTCGACGACCAGGTCGCGCACTTCGATCAGGTTCTGTTCACTCATGTCACTTCCTCGGGTCGAAGGCGTCGCGGGCGGATTCGCCGATGAATACCAGCAGGCTCAGCATCAGCGCCAGCACCGCAAAGGCGCTGATGCCCAGCCAGGGTGCCTGCAGGTTGGACTTGCCCTGGGCCACCAGCTCGCCCAGCGAGGGCGAACCGGCGGGCAGGCCGAAGCCGAGGAAGTCCAGGGCCGTGAGGGTACCGATGGCGCCGGTGAGAATGAACGGCATGAAGGTCATGGTCGAGATCATGGCGTTGGGCAGGATGTGCCGGTACATGATTGCGCCGTTGCGCATGCCCAGGGCTCGGGCGGCACGCACGTACTCCAGGTTGCGGCCGCGCAGGAACTCGGCGCGCACCACGTCGACCAGGCTCATCCAGGAAAACAGCAACATGATGCCCAGCAGCCACCAGAAGTTCGGCTGCACGAAACTGGCAAGAATGATCAGCAGGTACAGCACCGGCAGCCCCGACCAGATTTCCAGAAAGCGTTGCCCGGCCAGGTCGACCCAACCGCCATAAAACCCCTGCAAGGCACCCGCGAGGACGCCGATGATGGAGCTGGCCACGGTCAGGGTCAGGGCGAACAGCACCGATATGCGGAAGCCGTAGATCACCCGCGCCAGCACATCGCGGCCTTGGTCGTCGGTGCCTAGCCAGTTGTCCGCCGAGGGCGGTGCCGGGGCCGGAACACGCAGGTCGTAGTTGATGCTCTGGTAGCTGAACGGGATCGGCGCCCACAGCACGAAGCTGTCTTTCTTGGCCAGCAGCTCGCGGATGTAGGGGCTCTTGTAGTTGGCTTCCAGCGGGAACTCGCCGCCGAACGTGGTTTCCGGATAGCGCTTGAAGGCGGGGAAGTACCACTGGCCGTCGTAGCGCACGGCAATCGGTTTGTCGTTGGCGATCAGTTCGGCACCCAGGCTGAGGCCGAACAGGATCAGGAACAGCCACAGCGACCACCAGCCACGGCGGTTGGCCTTGAAGCGCTCGAAGCGCCGTCGGTTGAGGGGGGACAAGGCCATGTCAGTGCTCCCGGCTGGCAAAGTCGATGCGTGGATCGACCAGGGTGTAGGTCAGGTCGCCGATCAGTTTCACCACCAGCCCCAGCAGGGTGAAGATGAACAGGGTGCCGAAGACCACCGGGTAGTCGCGGTTGATGGCCGCCTCGAAGCTCATCAGGCCCAGGCCGTCGAGGCTGAAGATCACCTCGATCAGCAGGGAGCCGGTGAAGAAGATACCGATGAACGCCGAAGGGAAGCCGGCAATCACCAGCAGCATGGCGTTGCGGAACACATGGCCATACAGCACCCGTGGCCGGCTCAGGCCTTTGGCCTTGGCGGTCACCACGTATTGTTTGTTGATTTCGTCGAGGAAGCTGTTCTTGGTCAGCAGGGTCATGGTCGCGAAGTTGCCGATGACCAGCGCGGTGATTGGCAGCACCAGGTGCCAGAAGTAGTCCAGCACCTTGCCGGTGGTGCTCAGCTCATCGAAGTTGTTGGAGGTGAGGCCGCGCAGCGGGAACCAGTCGAAGTAGCTGCCGCCGGCGAACAGCACGATCAGCAGGATGGCGAACAGGAAGGCGGGGATCGCATAGCCGACGATGATCGCCGAACTGGTCCACACGTCGAAGGGGCTGCCATGGCGTACCGCCTTGGCGATGCCCAGCGGGATCGACACCAGGTACATGATCAGGGTGCTCCACAGCCCCAGCGAGATCGACACCGGCATCTTTTCGATGATCAGGTCGATGACCTTGGCATCGCGGAAGAAGCTGTCGCCGAAATCCAGTCGGGCGTAGTTCTTGATCATGATCCACAGGCGTTCGGGCGGCGATTTGTCGAACCCGTACATGCGCTCGATTTCGGCGATCAGCGCCGGGTCCAGGCCTTGGGCGCCACGGTAGTTGGAGCCCGCCACGGACACCTCGGCACCGCCACCGGCAATGCGGCTGGTGGCGCCCTCGAAGCCTTCGAGCTTGGCGATCATCTGTTCGACCGGGCCACCAGGGGCAGCCTGGACGATGATGAAGTTGATGATGAGGATGCCGAACAGGGTCGGGATGATCAGCAGCAGGCGGCGCAGGATGTAGGCCAGCATCTCAGTTGGCCTCGTCCGCAGGAGCTGCGCTGACGGCCGGGCTTACCCCGGGCTTGATCCACCAGGTGTCGATGCCGATGTCGTACTTGGGCGACACTTTCGGGTGCCCGATGTGGTTCCAGTAGGCGACCCGCCAGGTCTTGATGTGCCAGTTGGGGATGACGTAATAGCCCCACAGCAATACCCGGTCGAGGGCGCGGCAATGGTCGATCAGGCTTTGGCGCGAGTCGGCATTGATCAGCTGGTCGACCAGCTGGTCGATGGCCGGGTCGCGCAGGCCGATGAAGTTGCGGCTGCCGGGGTTGTCGGCGGCGGCACTGGACCAGAATTCGCGCTGCTCGTTGCCAGGCGAGTTGGACTGCGGATAGCCGCCGACGATCATGTCGAAATCGCGCGAGCGCAGGCGGGTGATGTACTGCGAAACATCGACCCGGCGGATGTTCAGCTCGATACCCAGGTCAGCCAGGTTGCGCTTGAACGGCAGCAGGATGCGTTCGAACTCGGTCTGCGCCAGCAGGAACTCGATGCTTACCGGCTTGCCCTGGGCATCGACCATCTTGTCGTCGACGATTTTCCAGCCGGCCTCCTGCAGCAGCTTGTAGGCCTGGCGCTGCTGCTCGCGGATCATGCCGCTGCCGTCGCTGACCGGGTTGTGGAAGGCCTCGGTGAACACCTGGTCGGGTACTTTGCCGCGCAGCGGCTCGAGGATCTTCAGTTCGCTGGCGCTGGGCAAGCCACGGGCGGCCATTTCCGAGTTTTCGAAGTAACTGCCGGTACGGGTGTAGGCACCGTTGAACAGTTGCTTGTTGGTCCATTCGTAGTCCAGCAGCAGGCTCAACGCGTGGCGTACGCGCACATCCTGGAATACCGGCCGGCGGATGTTGAAAATGAAGCCCTGCATGCCAGTGGGGTTGCCGTTGGGCAGCTCTTCCTTGATCAGCCGGCCTTCGCGCACGGCGGGCACGTCGTAGGCGGTGGCCCAGTTTTTCGCGCTGACTTCCAGGCCATAGTCGAACGCCCCGGCCTTGAGCGCTTGCAGGGCTACGGTAGTGTCACGGTAGGCGTCGAAGGTCATGACATCGAAGTTGTAGAACCCGCGGTTGATCGGCAGGTCCTTGGCCCAGTAGTCCTTGACCCGCTCGTAGCGCACCGAGCGCCCGGCCTTGACCTCGGCCACCTTGTACGGGCCGCTGCCCAGTGGAATTTCCAGGTTGCCGCGGTTGAAGTCGCGGTTTTCGTACCAGTGCTTGGGCAGCACCGGCAACTGGCCGAGGATCAGCGGCAGCTCACGGTTGTTCTGGTGCTTGAACTTGAACAGCACTTTCAACGGGTCTTCGGCGACCACCTCGGCGACGTCGGCATAGTACTGACGATACAGCGGCGCACCATCCTTGATCAGGGCGTTGAAGGTAAACACCACGTCGTCGGCACGCATGGGGTGGCCATCGTGGAAACGTGCTTCGGGGCGCAGGTAGAAGCGCACCCAGCTGTTGTCCGGGGCTTTCTCGATCTTGCCGGCGACCAGGCCATATTCGGTGAAGGGTTCGTCCTGGCTCTGGCGCATCAGGGTGTCGTAGATGATGCTGATGTTTTCGGCCGGCACGCCCTTGTTGATGAACGGGTTGAGGCTGTCGAACCCGCCGAAACTGGACTGGCGGAAGGTGCCACCCTTGGGCGCCTCGGGGTTCACGTAGTCGAAGTGCTTGAAGTCGGCAGGGTATTTGGGCGGCTCGTCGTACAGGGTGAGCGCATGTTGCGGTGCGGCCAGGGCGGGAAGGCTCAGGCAGGCGAGCAACAGGCTGCCAGCCAGCCGGCGCAGGCGGTGCGTTGGCATCATTGGGCTTTCTCCGAAGTCTTAATCCACCAGCTGTTCAGCCCAAGGGTATAGGGCGGTGTGGTGACGAAGGCGTACCGGTTGCGGTAGGCCAGGCGATGGTTGTCCAGGTACCAGTTGGGGATCATGTAGTACTGCCATGAGAGGACGCGGTCCAGGGCGCGGGCGGCAGCCACCTGGTCGTCGCGGGTGCGTGCGGCCAACAGGGTGTCGAGCAGGTGGTCGACCACCGGGTCCTTGACCCCTGCATAGTTCTTGCTGCCCTTGGTGCCGGCCTGGCTCGAATGGAAGTACAACCACTGCTCCAGGCCGGGGCTCAGGGTCTGATTGAGGGTCATCAGAATCATGTCGAAATCGAACTGGTCCAGGCGTTGTTTGTACTGGGCACGGTCCACGGTGCGCAAGCGCGCATCGATACCGATGCTGGACAGATTTTCGACATAAGGTTGCAGGATGCGTTCAAGGTTGGGGTTTACCAGCAACAGCTCCATGCGCAACTGCTGGCCTTTGCTGTCGACCAGGCGCTGGCCGTTCAGCTTCCACCCCGCCTCGGCGAGCAGGGCCAGTGCCTGGCGCAAGGTTTCGCGGCTGACGCCACGGCCGGCGGTGTGGCTGACCTGGTACGGTTCGCTGAACAGTTTGGCGGGTAACTGGTCACGGAATGGGGCCAGCAGCAGCCATTCCTTGCCGGTGGGCACACCGCTGGCGGCGAACTCACTGTTGGGGTAGTAGCTGGTCGAGCGCCGGTAGGCGTTGCTGAACAGGGCGCGGTTGGTCCACTCGAAGTCGAGCATCAGCCCCAGTGCCTGGCGTACCCGCGGGTCGCTGAAGGTCGCCCGGCGGCTGTTCATGAACAGGCCCTGGGTTTGCGTGGGGATGCGGTGCGGGATCTGCGCCTTGATCACCTCGCCACGGCGCACGGCCGGGAAGTTGTAGCCGTTGGCCCAGTTCTTCGCCTGGTGTTCGATATAGATGTCGAATTCACCGGCCTTGAACGCTTCGAAGGCCACGGTGGCATCACGGTAGAATTCGTACTCCACGCGATCGAAGTTGTACTTGCCTCGGTTGACGGCCAGGTCCTTGCCCCAGTAACGCTTGACGCGCTCGAACACCAGCCGGCGCCCCGGCTGCACCTCGGTGATGCGGTACGGGCCACTGCCCAATGGCGGCTCGAAGGTAGTGGCCTTGAAGTCACGGTGCTGCCAGTAGTGCTTGGGCAGCACGGGCATCTCGCCCAGGCGCAGGATGAGCAGTGGGTTGCCAGCGCGCTTGAACACGAAGCGGATGCGCAGCGGGCCGAGGATGTCGACCCGCTGCACCTCCTGCAGGTTGGTGCGGTAGATCGGGTGGCCGTCCTTGAGCAGCGTGCGGTAGGAGAAGGCCACGTCTGCCGCGGTGATCGGCTTGCCGTCATGCCAGCGGGCTTCCGGGCGCAGGTTGAACACCACCCAGCTACGGTCCTCGCTGTATTCCACCGAGCGGGCGATGAGGCCGTAGCTGGAGGTGGGCTCGTCGCCGGACGGGTCGTATTGGCCGGTACCGACCATCAGCGGCTCGTTGAGCTCGCTGATACCGTACTGCTGGAAGTTGGGCGTGGTAACCGGGCTCGACCCCTTGAAGGTATAGGGGTTGAGGGTGTCGAAGGTGCCAAAGGCCATCGCCCGCAACGTGCCGCCTTTGGGCGCTTGCGGGTTGACCCAGTCGAAGTGGGTGAACGTGGCTGGGTACTTGAGCGTGCCGAACTGCGCGTATCCGTGGCTTTCGCTCACCATCGCGACTGCGGGAAAGCTCAAGGCCAGGCTGATTGACAGCAGGAGGGGACGTATCAAGTCGGCATCCGATCCAGAGGCGTTGGGCTTTTGTCGGCGTACAGTAACAGCTTGGGGGGGTGGGAAAAAGAGAGCTGCAAGCTTGAAGCTTCAAGCTTCAAGCTTCAAGAAAAAGCGGCGGTGTACGCGCATTGCTTTTTTCTTGCTGCTTGCAACTTGCAACTTGCAGCTTGCAGCTTGCAGCTTGCGACTTTCAATGCCCGACGTAGACGGTCAGGGTCTGCCCGGGCTTGAGGGCATGACCGCTGCGCGGGTTCCAGCGCTTGAGGTGCTTCATTTCCACGTTGAAGCGCTTGGCCACCAGGTACAGCGAGTCACCCTTGCGCACCTTGTACTGGGTAGAGCGCTGCGCCGACGCCGCTACGCGATTGCCGGCGGCGCTCGGGGCGTTGCCGCCGCGCAGGGCCAGGACCTGGCCAGCGCGGAGGTTGTTGCCGGACAGGCGGTTCCAGCGCTTGATGTCCTTGATCGATACGCGGTTGGCCTTGGCAATGGCGCCCAGGTTGTCGCCACGCTTGACCCGGTAGCTGCGTGCAGCCGCCGGTGCCCTGGTTTCGGCCACGGCACGGGCGAACACGGCCTTGTTCGGTTGCAGGGCGACCAGCTGCTCGGGGTTGAGGTTGGACAGGCTGTTGCTCAGCAATTGTGCCTTGGCGGTCGGCACCAGCAATTGCTTGGGCCCGTCCACGGTCATGCGTTTCTTGAAGGCGGGGTTGAGCTGGATCAGCTCGTCTTCGTCGATGTTGGCAAAGGCCGCCACCCGCGACAGGTCGAGCCGATCATTGATGGCCACGGCTTCGAAGTAGGGTTCGTTGGCGATCGGGTTCAGGTTCACGCCGTAGGCTTCAGGGGTAAGCACCACTTGCGACAGGGCCAGCAGCTTGGGCACGTAGTCGCGGGTTTCCTGGGGCAGCGGCAGGTTCCAGTAGTCGGTTGGCAGGCCCAGGCGCTCGTTACGTTCGATGGCGCGGCTGACCGTGCCTTCGCCGGCGTTGTAGGCGGCCAGGGCCAGCAGCCAGTCGCCGTTGAACATGTCATGCAGGCGGGTCAGGTAGTCCAGCGCGGCATTGGTCGAGGCGGTGATGTCGCGGCGGCCGTCATAAAAATTGGTCTGGCGCAGGTTGAAGTGGCGACCGGTTGCCGGCATGAACTGCCACATGCCTGCGGCGCTGGCCCGCGAATACGCCATCGGGTTGTAGGCGCTTTCGATGGCTGGCAGCAGCGCCAGCTCCAGGGGCATGTCACGCTCCTCGAGGCGCTCGACGATGTAGTGTAGGTACAGGCTGCCGCGCTCGCCGGCGCTTTCGATGAAGGTGGGGTTGCTGGCGAACCACAGGCGCTGCTGCTCGATGCGCGGGTTGACGTCGATGCTGTCCTGCAGGGCAAAGCCCTGGCGCATGCGCTCCCACACGTCCTGTGGCGCCTGCTCGGCCGGCTTGACCAGCAGCGGCGCGGGCTTGTGCTTGATCCGCGCCTGGTAGTTGTGCGCGCGAACGCTATCGGATTCGTCGAGCTGACGGGTGCTCTGGCAACCCACCAGAGTGGCGGCCAGAGCCAGCGCACTGATTTGGGCCAGGCGCGTCAGGGCGACTGAATGAGAGGTTCTGCGGCTACGGGAAGACATCGGCTGAGACAGGTATCCGGGCAAAAAATTTCGGCGATTCTAGAAACCGCTCCGGGCCGGGTCAACCGTTGAACACAGGTTGCGATATATCTTGCGGTTATCAGAAGGTGTCTTTCCAAGACCTCAAGGCAGCAAAAACAGCGACATGCGTAGCGTTTGAATGTCCCTTCCATTCGTCTGCTTTTTGTTTAACTAATGTTTCAGAGGTGCGCAAAAAAGGGTTGGTCAGGCGCTCCAGGCCAATCGTCGACGGCAATGTGATGCGCTGGTCGGCGCGCAACCGGGTCACCTCGTCGAAGCGCTGCTGCACGTGCCGGTTGTCGGGCTCGACGGCCTTGGCGAAGCGCAGGTTTGCAAGCGTGTATTCGTGGGCGCAGTACACCTGGGTGTGCTCGGGCAGGGCCGCCAGGCGGGCCAGGGCAGGTTGCATCTGCTCGGGCGTGCCCTCGAACATGCGCCCGCAACCGGCCGCGAACAGGGTATCGCCGCTGAACAGGAGCGGGGTTGCCGGCTGGTCACTGAAGAAAGCGATATGGCCCAGGGTGTGGCCGGGCACCGCCAGCACCTGGAACACCACGCCCAGTACTTCGACCTCGGCGCCCTCGTCCAGCGCCAGGTCACGGCAAGGAATCTGCTCGTTGGCCGGGCCACAGACCCGTGCGCCGGTCAGTTGCTTGAGCCTTGCCACGCCGCCGACGTGGTCGTTGTGGTGGTGGGTAATGAGGATGTCGCTCAGCGCCCAGCCGGGGTTGGCGGCCAGCCAGCGCTCCACCGGGCCGGCGTCGCCGGGGTCGACCACCGCACAACGGCGTTTGGCAGTATCCTGTAACAACCAGATGTAGTTGTCGGAGAAAGCGGGAAGAGCATCGATCTGTATCATGGTGCGGATCCGATTCACCTAGCGTGGCACATGAAGGCATCTTAGCCGCGATGGCGCGGCGGGAGAACCTTCGAGGGAGAGCGCAATGACCGACCAAGCCTTTGCCCAGGCCGATCCGGACTGGGTCGAGCTGATCAGCCTGGCCCGTGAGTGGTTCAATGGCCCACTCGGCCAGCTGATGCTCAAGGAAGAAGACCAACTGCTGGAAGAAGAGCTGGGGCGCTTTTTTGGCGGTTACCTGGTGCATTACGGGCCCTGCGCCGAAGCGCCGCCCAAGGCACCCCAGGTGCAGCGCAATGTGCGCCTTGGTGCGCCGTTGCCGGGGGTTGAAATTGTTTGCGAGGAACAGGCCTGGCCGCTGAGCGAGCATGCTGCCGACGTGGTGGTGCTGCAGCATGGCCTGGACTTCTGCCTGTCGCCCCATGGCCTGCTGCGCGAGGCAGCCAGT
The DNA here is from genome assembly GCF_009932375.1 of Pseudomonas juntendi. Taxonomy (GTDB): domain Bacteria; phylum Pseudomonadota; class Gammaproteobacteria; order Pseudomonadales; family Pseudomonadaceae; genus Aquipseudomonas; species Aquipseudomonas juntendi. The sequence goes on along the minus strand of NZ_BLJG01000115.1, from coordinate 22,607 downwards.
GCCGTGCGCCCGGGCGGGCACTTGCTGATCGTGGGCATCAACCCGTGGAGCAGTTGGGGCATGCGCCATTTCTTCAGCCATGGCGCCTTGCGCAAGGCGCGCTGCATCTCGCCGTCGCGGGTTGGCGACTGGCTCAACCTGCTGGGCTTCGCGCTGGAGAAACGCCGCTTCGGGTGCTATCGTCCGCCGCTTGCCTCACCGGCCTGGCAGCAGCGCCTGCAAGGCTGGGAGCGGCTGGCCGGCGGCTGGCAAGGTGCCGGTGGTGGGGTCTACCTGCTGGTGGCGCGCAAGATGGTGGTCGGGCTGCGGCCCCTGCGTCAGCAGCGTCGCGAGCCCATGGGCAAGCTGCTGCCGCTGCCGCTGGCCAAGGTCAACCGCACGGCAGCCAACCCTGAAACTGACAAGCACTGAATTCAAGAGTGGTACATGAGCGATAGCGTCGAAATGTTTACCGATGGTGCCTGCAAGGGCAACCCTGGCCCAGGTGGCTGGGGGGTGCTGATGATCTACAAGGGCGTCGAGAAGGAACTGTGGGGCGGCGAACGTGAAACCACCAACAACCGCATGGAGCTGATGGCGGCGATCCAAGGGCTGATGTCGCTCAAGCGTGAATGCGAAGTCGTGCTGACCACCGACTCGCAATATGTGATGAAGGGCATCAACGAGTGGATGGTCAACTGGAAGAAGCGCGGCTGGAAAACCGCGGCCAAGGAGCCGGTAAAAAACGCCGACCTGTGGCAACTGCTCGATGAGCAGGTCAACCGCCACAAGGTCACCTGGAAGTGGGTACGCGGGCACATCGGCCACCCCGGCAACGAACGGGCCGACCAGTTGGCCAACCGTGGGGTCGATGAGGTGCGCGCCCAGCGTTGAGCTGGGGTACAATCGCCGCTTTGTAACTGATGCAAGTTGGAGCGCCCGGCGTGGAGCAGCAGCAAGATAAACGGTACGTGATTCTCGATACCGAGACCACGGGTATGCCGGTTGGCGAAGGTCACCGGATCATCGAAATCGGCTGTGTCGAGGTGATCGGCCGGCGGCTGACCGGGCGGCATTTCCATGTCTACCTACAGCCGGACCGCGAAAGTGACGAGGGGGCGATCAACGTCCACGGCATCACCGACGCGTTTCTGGTCGGCAAGCCGCGCTTCGCCGATGTAGCCGATGAATTCTTCGAGTTCATCCAGGGCGCCACGCTGGTCATCCACAACGCGGCGTTCGACGTAGGCTTCATCAACAACGAATTCGCCTTGCTGGGCCAGCAGCATCGCGCGGACGTGTCCCAGTACTGCACCGTTCTCGACACCTTGCTGCTGGCGCGTTCGCGCCACCCGGGGCAGCGCAACAGCCTCGATGCGCTGTGCAAACGCTACGATATCGACAACTCAGGTCGCGAGCTGCACGGCGCACTGCTCGACTCGGAACTGCTGGCCGACGTCTACCTGGCGATGACCGGTGGCCAGACCAGCCTGTCGCTGGCCGGTCATGGGGCGGATGCCGAGGGTGACGGGCAGGCTGGCGGCGGTAGCGAAATCCGCCGGATCACCGGGCGAGCGCCGGGGCGCGTGATCATGGCCAATGCCCAAGAGCTGGAAGCGCATGCCGAGCGGTTGGCAGCCATAGCCAAATCGGCAGGCGGGCCTTCGATGTGGCAGGTGCTGACCGAGGCATCTGCCGGCTGATTGTGGCTAGCAGTCATGCTGCTGCCGGTCATCCATCACCGGCCATGCGCCACGGCTTGCTTCACGGAATGCGGATGAGCTCGACACCGCTGCGCGCCAGCTCGAAGCGGTTTTCACCCAGGTAATTGACCTTGTCGCCGATGGCCAGGCGATAGGTGGTGATGGGGGCGCCCAGTGTGCTGCCGTCAAGTTGCAGGGTCGACTCCTGAAACTCGTGCACGGGGTAGATGCGGCCTTCGGCGTCACGGGCGTGGAATTGGCCGACCATTACTGCTGCCATTTGGGTGGAAACCTCTGAAATACGTAGGAAATGTCTGTAGTCATAGACCGTGCAGGAGGGCTGGAAGTTTTCGCGTCGATGAAAAAAAACCAAAGCGGCGAGAAACGGTCATCTATAACTACATCGTCCTTTAACCCGTATAGGTAGGAAATTGCCATGAGCCAGGTGTATTCGGTTGCGGTTGTTGTCGGTAGCTTGCGCAAGGAGTCCTACAACCGTAAGGTCGCCCGCGCACTTGCGGAGCTGGCATCGTCCAGCCTTGCCCTGAAAATCGTCGAAATTGGCGATCTGCCGCTGTACAACGAGGATGTCGAGGCCGAGGGTGCTCCCGAGTACTGGAAACGGTTTCGCGATGAAATTCGCCGCAGCGATGCCGTGCTGTTCGTCACCCCTGAATACAACCGCTCGGTCCCCGGCTGCCTGAAGAACGCCATTGACGTTGGCTCCCGGCCTTACGGGCACAGTGCCTGGAGCGGCAAGCCCACTGCGGTGGTGAGCGTTTCGCCAGGGGCTATCGGCGGCTTTGGTGCCAACCATGCCGTGCGCCAGGCGCTGGTATTTCTGGACATGCCGTGCATGCAGATGCCCGAAGCCTACATTGGCGGTGCCGCCAACCTGTTCGACGAGTCGGGCAAGCTCAACGACAAGACCCGGCCATTCCTGCAGGCCTTCATCGACAAGTTTGCTTCATGGGTAAAGCTGAACCGGTCGGTCTGAACCGCCAACCCACTCGTGGGATGCCCCTTGCCGCAGTGGCCTGGCCCGCTGCTGCAAGGGGCGCCATGCGTCAGCGGAAGCTGTAGGAAACCCCGGCGTATACGCTGAAGCCTTCGCCCGGGGTGGAGCGCGCATTGTCATTACCGGCATCGTTGTAGGCGGGCGTCACCGTCGCTGCATAACGCTGGTTGGTGAGGTTGCGCAGGTCCAGCCAGGTTTGCCAGTCCTGGCGGGGTGAATCCCAACCGATACGCGCGCCGAGCAGGGCATATTCATCAGCGTGGTAGCTGTTGGCGTAGTCCACCTGAACCTTGGATGCCAGCTGGGTATTCACCCCGGCATGGAAACCGTTCGGCCAGTCGTAGCGCAGCTCGGCTTGGTAATAGTGCATGGGGATGCCAGGCAGGCGATTGTCACCGAACGCCTCGTCATCGCGGTAGTGGAAGTCACTGAATGTATAGGCCTGGCGCAGGCTCAACTTGCCCGTGCCTGCGCGTTCCCACAACGTGCTGACGAGGCCGGCTTCCACACCTTGGTGCACTGTGGCGCTGGCATTGAACTCGGAGGTGAAGTTCGGCACCACTTCCACGGCGAGCAGTTCGTGGCGCACCTGTGCGTAGTACCAGGCCAGGTCCCAGCGGCCGATGGCCGAATCGCCACGTGCGCCCACTTCCAGGGTGGTTGCAGTCTGGTTCTGCATTTCGATCGGCTGGATCTGTTTGCCGCCAGTACTCGGTGCGCTCCAGATCAGCGACCAGGGGTGTGGCGGCTCGACTGAACGGCTGAGGTTGCCATACACCTGCAGGTCCGGCCGAAGGTCGTAGCGCAAGCCCACACGGGGGGCGTAATCCCAGTCATGCATGCTCACTTTGCCGCCCTCGGCAGGGTAGGTGACGTCGCTTTCACGCCGGGTGTAGATCATGGCCAGGCCGGTGGTCAGCCACAGGTTGGGCACCAGTTCCAGGTCATTGCCGGCATGCAGCACGGTATCGGAGCCCTGGTAGGTGAAGTCCCGCGTTCTTGCACCGAACACGTCGCCAGTGCGGGCGAACTGCGAGGCGCCGCTGTTTGGCAGGTGTTTGGTGGTGCGCCAGCCGAGAGTGGTCTTGCTCTCGTGGCCGTACAGGCTGTCGCGGCGCGAATAGTTGAGCGTGCCGCTGACGTCGGTATAGGCCACCTTCAGGCGCATCGGCCCTTCGCGCAGGTCCATGGGGTAGTCGTGGTAGACCAGGCCGGCTTCCACCCGCGCGTCATCGTCGAGGTAGAAGGTAGTCTTGTTGCCTACCCAGGTGCTGCCCGGTTGCGGGCGGCTATCGTCACGGGCCAGGTAGGCCGGGTTGGCCGCCCGAGGGTGGTGTTTGATCTGGTCCTTGGTCAGGCGCCCGGCCAGTTCGTTCTCGGTTTCCCGGTAGCGCAGGTAGAAGCGCGTTTCGAGGTTGGGGTTGAAGCGGTAGCCGACATTGGCAGCCACGCCCTTGGCACTGCCGCTGCTGTGAGCCTGGTAACCGTCGTATTCGGCATCGGTCAACGCGACGTAGTAGTCGAGGTTGCCCAGCACCTGGCCCGAGCTGATATGCCGATGCTGGTAGCCGCGGCTGCCCACCTCGTAGCGTACCTGCAGCGGTGCAGCGTCATAGCCGGTGTGGGTGACGTAGTTGATCGCGCCACCCAGTGCCAGCGCGCCCTGATCGAAGCCGTTGGCGCCGCGCAACACTTCGGCGCGGCTTAGCCACAAGGGTTCGAACAGCTCGTAGGGAGTGCCCCCCGGGCCGGTCAATGGCAGCCCGTCGAACATCGTGTAGATGCCAGAGCCATGTGCCCCCGGGGCACGATTGAGGCCTGAGCCGCGGATCGACAACTTGATCCCGTCGTTGCCTGCCGATTGTGCGAACACACCGGGCTGGTAGGCCAGCACGTCCTGGTTGCTGGCCACCCGGCCTTGGCCGACGCGTTGCATGTCCACCAGGTTGCTGGCGCCCGGTATTTCGCGCAGGCGCTGGGTGGCGGCCGTCAGTTCGGTCTGCTCCTCGTCGGTGATCAGCACCTGGTCGAGCTCGACCGAGGGTGCCGCCACGACGGGCTGGGTGGCGCCCATGGCAGCCAGCAGGCCCAGGCAGGATGACAGGGGCATAACGCGACGCATTGTACGACTCCAGGCGAAAAGCGAATGGACAACGGCGTTGAGACGAGCGAAATGCCGCCGGGAGCACGAAGAAAAGCACTCATTTTCCCGCTGCTTTCGTCAGACGCTTTTGTACGAAAGTTCTTTACAAGCGGCGGCGATGGAGGCTGCCGCCCGGGCTTCGTAAGGTGAACGCAGATCGGCAAGCGTGCCGTGCTCACTCACCCGCGGAGTTCAAACATGACCGACAACGCTCGACATTCGCAGCACCCTCTGGCGGACGCCCCGGTGCGCCTGACACCACGTGAACAGCAGGTGCTGCTGTGGTGCGCCTATGGCAAGAGTTCCTGGGAAATCGGGCAGATCCTGGCGTGCAAGGAGTCGACCGTGAATTTCCACGTGTCCAACATCCTGCGCAAATTCGATGTGCCCACCCGGGTAGCTGCAGTGATCAAGGCTATTCGTTACGGCATGCTGGCCGAGCAATGAGGAGGTGACGCATGAGTACCGATCGCCTACCACGCATTGCCGATAGCCACGACCCGTTCTGGCCGCGGGTGGACTTGGGCAGGTTGCATGAACGGCTGAAGCTGCAGCAGCCAGTCAGTGATGCGGCGCTGGAGGTGGCCGCGCGCTGTGCCGTGATTGCCGCGGCAAGCGAGTTCGCCCGCTGGCGAGCGGCGCTGCGTGAGCGGGGCTACCAACGCCTCGAGGACGTGGCCGGGTATGACCATGGGCGCGCCTTGCACGTGTGTTACACCCGTTTTGTCGAAGCCGCGATCCTGCATACTTTGGGTTCCGCGCCTTGCCTGGCTGGACCGCGACGAGGGCTGAAACATGCCTGAACAATGGTTCTGCGACCACTTGGGTTCAACCCTGGCGCAGATGCTGGGGGTGGATGGCAATGTGTTGTTCGCCGCGCTGCTGGGGGCGTTGCTGGTCAGTGCCGCACGCGACCGGTTGATCACCAACACCGCCAAGCGGCTGACACTGGCCAAGAAACTCTTGCTGGTGTTCGTCACCGTAGGCGTGGGCCATTTGTTCGAGCCGCTGATTTCGGAGTCGGCGCCCTTGCTGTCACGTGGCATGGCCGGTTTTGTGGCAGCGGTAATCGTCATTCCGGTCAGCCTGAAGGTCATGGTGCTGGTCGACACCCTCGACCCGCGTGAACTGATCCAGCGCTGGCGTAAGCGGGGTTAACCTGCCAGCTCGCTCAACCGCTGTTCCAGTTGCCGGATTCGCTGCTTGTCTTCGATGAACAGCAAGATGGCTTGGCGGTCGCTGGGCGACAAGGCGCGCAGGCGTTCGAGCACATCGGCTTCCCAACCCGTCAGGCCCCGGCTTGCCGGGGCCTGCTCGCCATGGCCGAGCAGAAGCCAGTCCAGCGAGCAGGCATGTTGCCTGGCGATCTCGATGCAAAGGGAATAGGGAATGCTATCGCGCACTTTCCAGCTGCTGAGCGTCTGCGGGCTCACCGACAGTGCGCGCGAAAGATCGGCGTCGGACTGCGCGCCAGTTAGAAGCTTGAGCCGCGTGAGCACCGCAGCCAGTACGTGAGTACTCATAACAAATATCCATGACTGGTTTAATGATATTCCATGGGCTTAAACTACTCGTTATGAATACAGCCCTGCGTTTTAAGGAGCATTTCTGCAATGAGAAACACCAAACTGAAGAATAGTCCCGATTTTGTGGCCAATACTGACACACTCTCGCGAGCATTCTCACTGAAGTTGAACCTGAACAGTGCTTGCAGGTACTTGCCGTGAGTACTTACAAGCTTGTCTGCCCGCACTGCCACAGCAGGATGCGCATCCGCACCAGTGAAGGTCGCCATATTTTCCTGCGCATTGCTTATTTGCAATGCACAACCGAGGCCTGTGGCTGGTCGGTACGTGCCGAATTCGAAATGACCCATGAACTGTCGCCCAGCGGCATGCCCAACCCGGAAGTCTACCTGCCTTCAGCCAATGGTGATTTGCGCAAGGCGGCCCTGCCTGGCGCAGGGCTGGGTAGCCCTGGTGAATGAGCAGGCATGCTCAGCAACCTAAAACACGCACATAAAAAAACACCCCGCATCAGCGGGGTGTTTTCATTGCCAGGGCAATCAGCCGATCAGTTGCAGGCCGGCTTGCTGGACCATTTCCAGCAGGGGTTGCGGGTACACACCCAGTACGAAAGCAAGAATGGCGATGGCCAGCAGCATGACGCCACCGGTGCGCTGCTCCCACTTCAGCGGTGCGTCGTGGCGACGCAGGTTCGGCTCGACCAGGTACAGGGTGACCATGACACGCAGGTAGTAGTACACGCCAATGGCGCTGCCGATCACCAGGGCACCAACCAGCCACCACAGGTGCGACTCGACACCGGTGGCGATGATGTAGAACTTGCCGATGAAACCGGCGGTCAGCGGGATGCCCGCCAGCGACAGCATCATCACGGTCAGCACTGCAGTCAGGTACGGGCGGCGCCAGAACAGGCCGCGGTATTCGTACAGGGCATCGGCGTCACGGCCGCCATAGGGCGAGGACATCAGGGTGATGACCCCGAAGGCGCCCAGGCTGGTGATCACGTAGGTGACCAGGTACACGCCCATGGCTTCCAGGGCCAGGCCCTTGCTGGCGATCAGGGCGATGAGCAGGTAACCGAAGTGGGCGATGGACGAGTAACCGAGCAGGCGCTTGAGGTTGCTCTGGGTCAGCGCCAGCAGGTTACCGACCAGGATGGAGGCAACGGCGATGACCGCCAGTACGGTGCTCAGCACGCCGCTGCTGGCAGCAGGGGAGAGCATGAACAGGCGCACGACCACGGCGAACACCGCGACCTTGCTGGCGGTTGCCAGGAACGCGGCAACCGGCGCCGGGGCGCCTTCGTACACGTCCGGGGTCCACAGGTGGAAAGGTACCAGCGACAGCTTGAAGGCCAGGCCGACCAGCATCATGCCCAGGCCCAGTTGGGCCACCAGGCTTGGCATGCTGGTAGCCGCCAGGGCCTTGCCGATCTGGTCGAAGCTCAGGCTGCCGGCGTCGGCGTACAGCAAGGCCATGCCGAACAGCAGGAACGCTGACCCGGCGGCCGACAGCACCATGTACTTGATACCGGCTTCCAGCGAGCGTTTGTTGAAGAACGCATAGGCCACCAGGCCGTAGACCGGCACCGACAGCAGCTCCAGGCCGATGAACAGCCCCGCCAGGTGGTTGGCGCTGACCAGCACCAGGCCACCGAGTGCCGACATCAGTAGCAGCAGGTAGAGCTCTTCACGGTTGCCCGGGAAGCCTTTGGAGCCTTCGCCCAGGTAGGCGTGGGCCAGGGTGACGCAAGCCAGCGTGGCCACCAGGATGATCGCCATGTACAGGCAGGCGAACTTGTCGATGGTCAGCAGCGGGGTGACCGCCAACGGTGCCACCTTCAGCACCGGCAGGATCGACAGCAGCGCCAGGTTCAGGCCCACGGTGGACAGCAGGAAGGTTTGCGAGTGGTTGCGCTTCCAGGCGATCGCCAGCATCACCACCACCGTGGTGATGGTGGTGATCAGCATCGGCGCCAATGCGATGAAGTGTTGAGTGGTGAATTCCATAGCGCTCTTACCGGGCCGAAGCGAGTTGAGTGAAAGCGGAGCCGAGCCACTGCTGCACACCACTCATGGTGGCGGCAGAGGTGTCGAGGAATGGCTGCGGATACACGCCCAGCAGGATCAGCAGGACCGCAAGGCCCAGCACCATGATCAGCTCGCGACCGTCCATGCCGGCCAGTACGGTGTCGCTCTTGGCCGGGCCGAAGTAGGCGCGGTGGATCATGATCAGCGAGTACACCGAGCCAAATACCAGGCCGGTGGTGGCGATCACGGTGATCCACGGTACATGCACGAAGCTGCCGAGCAGGATCAGGAACTCGCCGACGAAGTTGCCGGTGCCGGGCAGGCCCAGCGAGGCAGCGGCGAAGAACAGGCTGATGGCGGGCAGGTAGGCGATACGGTGCCACAGGCCGCCCATCTGGCGCATGTCACGGGTGTGCAGGCGCTCGTACAGCTGGCCCGACAGGATGAACAGCGCGGCAGCCGACAGGCCGTGGGCCAGCATCTGGATCACCGCGCCTTGCAGGGCCTGCTGGCTGCCGGAGTAGATACCGATCAGCACGAAGCCCATGTGCGAGACGCTGGAGAAGGCGATCAGGCGCTTGATGTCGGTTTGCGCGAAAGCCAGGAACGCACCGTAGAAGATGCCGATCAGGCCCAGGGTCATGGCAATCGGCGCGAACTCGGCCGAGGCGTTCGGGAACAGCGGCAGGGCGAAGCGCAGCAGGCCATAGGCCGCAGTCTTCAGCAGGATACCGGCCAGGTCCACGGAACCTGCAGTGGGCGCCTGGGCGTGAGCGTCAGGCAACCAGGAGTGGAACGGCACCACCGGCAGCTTCACCGCAAAGGCGATGAAGAAGCCCAGCATCAGCAGGTATTCCACGCCCGCAGGCAACTGGGCCTTGAGCAGGTCGCTGTAGTTGAAGGTGAGCACGCCGGTGGTGTTGTAGTTGACCAGGACCAGGCCAAGGATCGCCACCAGCATGATCAGGCCGCTGGCCTGGGTGAAGATGAAGAACTTGGTCGCCGCGTAGATCCGGGTCTTCTTGCCATCTGCCGAGCTGTGACCCCAGAGCGCGATGAGGAAGTACATCGGCACCAGCATCATTTCCCAGAAGAAGAAGAACAGGAACAGGTCCAGTGCCAGGAACACACCGACCACGCCGCCCAGGATCCACATCAGGTTGAGGTGGAAGAAGCCGACGTGACGCTGGATTTCTTTCCACGAGCACAGGACCGACAGCACACCGAGCAGGCCGGTAAGCAGGATCATCAGCAGCGACAGGCCATCGAGGGCCAGGTGGATGCTGATGCCGAAGCGCTGGATCCACTGGACTTTGTATTCCAGGGCCCAGGCCGGTTCGGCGCCAGGTGCGGGGGCGAGGGTGTAATCGCCGTGAGCCCACAGCCACAGGCCGATGCCTAGCAGCAGGGACATGGTCAGCAGCGCGATCCAGCGCGGCAGGGTGGCGCCGAAGCGCTCACCCAGCCAGCACAGGAAGCCGCCGATGAAGGGGATCAGGATCAGCCAAGGCAAAATCATGACGGGTTCGTTTCCTTTTGCAGGGTCGCAAGGTTCGCAAAGTTCATGGTCATACCGCAGCCACTACCACAGCGCCGAGTACCAGCACTGCGCCAACGGCGATCGAGGCGGTGTACCAGCGCAGTTGGCCTGTCTCGGTCTTGCTCATGGCGACGTGGCCGCCGCGAGCCAGGCGAGGGATGAGGCCAATGCCGCGGTCAACCGGATCCTTGCGCAGCATGTGGCTGATCAGCAGGTAAGGTTTGACGAACAGCTTGTCGTAGATCCAGTCGAAGCCCCAGGCAGCGAACCACCAGGCCGAAAGCACGCGGCCGATGCTGCTGTTGGCCACCGCACTGACGAAGCTGCGCTTGCCCAGGAACAGCAGGGCTGCCAGCAGGATACCGGCAATGGCGATCGACCCCGAGGTGATTTCCAGCGCGTGCTTGGCGGCGCCACCGGCATGGCCGGCGCTTTCAGGCAGCACGCCGGCCAGCGGTGGGGTGATCCAGGCACCGATGAAGGTCGACAGCACGATCAGTACGCCCAGCGGCAGCCAGTGGCTGATGCCGTGGCCGGCATGCGCTTCGGTCTTGGCTTCGCCATGGAAGGCGATGAAGATCAGGCGGAAGGTGTACAGCGAGGTCATGAACGCGCCCACCAGGCCGGCGTACAGCAGGCCGGTGTTGCCGCTGGCGAAGGCTTCCCAGAGGATCTCGTCCTTGGAGTAGAAGCCTACCGTCACGATCGGCAGTGCGGCCAGGGCCGCGCCACCGATCACGAAGCTGGCATAGGCCAGGGGCAGTTTCTTCCACAGGCCGCCCATCTTGAAGATGTTCTGCTCGTGGTGGCAGGCAACGATCACCGCACCGGAGGCCAGGAACAGCAGTGCCTTGAAGAACGCGTGGGTCATCAGGTGGAAGATCGCCGCGTCCCAGGCACCGACGCCCAGGGCCAGGAACATGTAGCCGATCTGGCTCATGGTCGAGTAGGCGAGGATACGCTTGATGTCGGTTTGCACCAGCGCGGCGAAGCCGGCCAGTACAAGGGTCACGCCACCGACTACGCCTACCAGGTGCAGGATGTCGGGTGCCAGCAGGAACAGGCCGTTGGTACGGGCGATCAGGTACACGCCCGCAGTCACCATGGTCGCGGCGTGGATCAGTGCCGAAACCGGGGTCGGGCCGGCCATCGCGTCCGCCAGCCAGGTCTGCAGTGGCAGCTGGGCCGATTTACCCACCGCACCGCCCAGCAGCATCAGCGTTGCCAGCACCATCCAGGTGTCGCCCGCCTGGAATTTCTGTGGTGCCAGTACCAGCAGCTCCTGCACGTTCAAGGTACCCAGCTGGGCGAACAGGATGAACAGGCCGATGGCCATGAACACGTCGCCGATGCGGGTGACGATGAATGCCTTGAGCGCGGCATTACCGTTGTTGCGGTTGCTGTAGTAGAAGCCGATCAACAGGTACGAGCACAGGCCCACGCCTTCCCAGCCGAAGTAGATGAACAGCAGGTTATCGCCAAGGATCAGGAACAGCATGCTGGCGATGAACAGGTTGGTGTACGAGAAGAAGCGCGAGTAGCCGGCTTCGCCACGCATGTACCAGGAGGCGAACAGGTGGATCAGGAAGCCGACACCGGTGACCACGCCGAGCATGGTGACCGACAGGCCGTCCAGGTACAGGGTGAAGTTCGGCGCGAAGCCGTCCACCGACATCCACTGCCACAGCAACTGGCTGTAAGCGCCGCCTTCAGGTGGGGCGACGTTGAATTGCCAGATGACGTAGGCGGCCGTGGCCGCCGACAGGCCTACCGAGCCGACGCCGATCAGCGCGGACAGGTTCTCCGAGAACCGTCCGCGCGAGAACGACAGCAGCAGGAAGCCGATGAGGGGGAAGACGAAAGTCAGGAAGAGAAGGTTCATCCGCGCATCTCACTGGCAGCATCGATGTCGAGAGTGTGGAACCGGCGGTACAGCTGCAGCAGGATGGCCAGGCCAATGCTGGCCTCGGCAGCTGCCAGGCTGATCACCAGAATGAACATCACCTGGCCGTCGGGCTGGACCCAACGGGCCCCGGCGACGACGAACGCCAGGGCAGAGGCGTTCATCATGACTTCCAGGCTCATGAGCACGAAGAGGATGTTGCGGCGGACCATCAGGCCAACCAGACCTAAGCAGAACAGGATGCCGGCGACTGCCAGGCCATGTTCGAGAGGGATAGCACCCATGATTTACTCCTTCGCCTCGTTGCGGCCCAGGTGGAAGGCGGTCACAGCTGCCGCCAGCAGCAGCATCGACGCCAGTTCGACCACCAGCAGGTAGGGGCCGAACAGGCTGACACCCACGGCTTTCGGGCCCACGGTGGTACCGCTGATGCCGGCGCCGCTCGGGGTGACGAACAGCACGTACAGCAGCTCTGCCAGCAGCAGGGCGCCAAGGATGACCGGCCCGGCCCAGATGCCGGGCTTGAGCCAGCCGCGCTCCTGGGCCACCGAAGCCGGCCCGAGGTTGAGCATCATCACCACGAACACGAACAGCACCATGATGGCGCCGGCGTAGGCGATCACTTCCAGGGCACCGGCGAACGGTGCACCCAGGGAGAAGAAGATCATGGCCACGGAAATCAGCGAAATGATCAGGTAAAGCAAGGCGTGCACGGGGTTGGTGCCGGTCACCACCCGAAGGGTGGACACCACGGCGATCCCGGATGCGAAGTAGAAAGCGAATTCCATCTTTCTGTCCTTATGGGAGCAAGCTCTTCACGTTGATCGGCTCGGCTTCGTTCTGTGCAGCGCCTTTCGGCTTGCCAGCGATGGCCATACCCGCAACACGGTAGAAGTTGTAGTCAGGGTTCTTGCCGGGGCCGGAGATCAGCAGATCTTCTTTCTCGTACACCAGGTCCTGACGCTTGAACTCGGCCATTTCGAAATCCGGAGTCAGCTGGATCGCGGTGGTCGGGCACGCTTCTTCACACAGGCCGCAGAAGATGCAGCGCGAGAAGTTGATGCGGAAGAACTCCGGGTACCAGCGGCCGTCCTCGGTTTCGGCTTTCTGCAGCGAGATGCAGCCGACCGGGCAGGCCACCGCGCAGAGGTTGCACGCTACGCAGCGCTCCTCGCCGTCGGGGTCGCGGGTGAGCACGATGCGGCCGCGGTAGCGCGGCGGCAGGTACACGGGCTCTTCGGGGTACTGAAGGGTGTCGCGTTTGCGAAACCCGTGGGAGAACACCATGGCCAGGCTGCGCAGCTGGGTGCCGGTGCCTTTAACGATGTCGCCGATATACTTGAACATGGGTCAAATCCTCACTGGGCCGCGACGGCTGGCGTGTTGTAGAGCACGAGCGCAGCGGTCACCAGCAAATTGATCAGGGTCAGCGGCAGGCAGAACTTCCAGCTGAAGTCCATCACCTGGTCATAGCGTGGGCGCGGGATCGAGGCGCGCAGCAGGATGAACAGCATGATGAAGAACGCGGTCTTCAATGCGAACCACAGGAACGGCAGTTGCGGCAGGATGCCGAACGGGCCGTGCCAGCCGCCGAAGAACAGGGTTACCAGCAGCGCCGAGATGAGGATGATGCCGATGTACTCACCGACGAAGAACATGCCCCACTTCATGCCGGCATACTCGATGTGGTAGCCGTCGGCCAGTTCCTGTTCCGCTTCCGGCTGGTCGAACGGGTGACGGTGAGTCACGGCCACGCCAGCGATGAAGAAGGTGCAGAAGCCGAAGAACTGCGGAATGATGAACCACAGGTTCTGCGCCTGGTACTCGACGATGTCGCGCATGTTGAACGAGCCCACCTGCACCACCACGCCCATCAGCGCCAGGCCCAGGAACACTTCGTACGACACGGTCTGTGCCGACGCCCGCAAGCTGCCCAACAGGGCGTACTTGTTGTTCGACGACCAGCCGGCAAACAGCACCGCGTAGACCGACAGGCCGGCCATGGCGAAGAAGAACAGCAGGCCGATGTTCAGGTCGGCGACGCCCCAGCCCGGGGTGATCGGGATGATCGAGAAGCCGATCAGCAGGGCGCTCATGGCCACGACTGGCGCCAGGGTGAAGATCATCTTGTCGACGAAGGGCGGGTTCCAGTCTTCCTTGAAGAACATCTTCAGCATGTCGGCTGCGATCTGGAACATGCCGAACGGGCCGACACGGTTCGGACCGTAGCGGTCCTGCCACCAGCCCAGCAAGCGGCGTTCGACGAAGCTGAGCAGGGCGCCGCAGACCACCACGGCCAACAGCACCACGATAGCCTTGACGACCTGGATGATCACATCGATCACTTCGGGGGTGAACCAGCTCATTGTGCTGCCTCCTGCAGACCTTCGACGGGTGCACCGAAGATGGCAGGCGGAATGCCGGCCAGGCCTTTCGGCAGCGCGACCAGGCCAGCGCCCAGCTCTTCATTGATACGCAGCGGCAGGCGCAGGGCCACACCGGCAACGGTCAGGCTCAGCAGCGCACCTTCGTTGACGCCCAGGCGGTCGGCCTCGGACTTGGCCAGGGCCACGTAGGCCGCCGGAATACGCTGTTGCACCGGGGCGGCGCGCGAGGAGCTTTCTTCACTGCCGAACAGGTGGAAGAACGGCACCGCCGTCCAGGTGCCACGGGCCGGGTTGAAGGCGCCCGGAATGGCGCTGAACCAGTTCAGGCGGTCGCCTTGCGACTCGATCAGGCGCACGCCCGGGTCACCAGCACGCAGGTGGCCACCGACCTCGTCCTGGAACTTGTTCCAGGCTTGCGGCGAGTTCCAGCCCGGCGACCAGGCGAACGGCACCTGCTGGCGCGGTTCGGCCGAGCCCGAGTAGCCTTCCATGGAGAAGGCGAACGCGGTGTCCTTGTCTTGCGGGGTACGTGGCTCGTGCACGCTGATGTTGGCGCGCATGGCGGTACGGCCGGAGTAGCGCAGCGGCTCGCGGGCCAGCTTCATGCCCTTGATGCGGAACGCGGCGCTTGGCGCGGCATTGACGATGCCGGCCAGTTGCGGCGCGGCAGCCGCACAGGCGCTGGTGACGTGGTCCAGTTGCGTCCAGTCGACCGGCTTGTTCAGCAGGGTGGCACGCAGGGCGTGCATCCAGCGCCAGCCTTCGTGGATCTGGATGCTGCTGTCCAGGTACTGCGGGTCGAACACCTGGAAGAAGCGCTGGGCACGGCCTTCCTGGCTGACCAGGGTACCGTCGCCTTCGGCGAACGAGGCGGCCGGCAACACCAGGTGGGCGCGGTCGACCGTCGGGGTTTTCGAGTGGTCGGCGACGATCACCACTTTGGCGGCCGCCAGAGCTGCGTCGACCTTGGCAGCCGCTACGCGGGCGTACAGGTCGTTTTCCAGCACCACGATCGCATCGGCTTTGCCGCTGATGACGGCGTCCAGCGCGGCATCCACCGACTCGCCACCGAGCATGGCCAGGCCGATGCTGTTGGCCTCTGGCACCACCAGGCTCAGGGAGCCGTTTTTCTCGCGCAGCTTCAGGGCCTTGGCGATGTTGGCGGCGGCTTCGATCAGGGCCGGGTCGGCCAGCGAAGTGCCCGCTACCACCAATGGGCGCTTGGCGGCCACCAGGGCGTCGGCGATGCGCTGGGCCAGGGCTTTGGCTTCGGCGTCCAGGCCTTCGACAGCCGGGGCGCTCGGGTCGATGGCGTGAGCCACTGCGAAGCCGAGGCGGGCCAGGTCGGCGGGGGCTGCGTGCACGCACTCTTCAGCCACGTCGTCCAGCTTGGTTTGCGCCAGCGAAGCGATGAACAGCGGGTACAGCGCGTGCTGGCCGATGTTCTTCACGGCAGCGTCGAGCCAAGGCTGCACCTTCATCGCTTCGGCCATGGCCTCGGCCTTGCCCTTGGTCGCCTGGCGCACAGCCAGGGCGACGCGGGCAGCGGTCTGGGTCAGGTCTTCACCCAGCACGAACACGGCGTCGTGGTCTTCGATGTCGCGCAGGGTCGGCACCGGCAGCGGGCTGTTGTTCAGCACGTCCAGGGCCAGGCGCACCCGGGCCAGCTCGCCAGCTTCCATGCCCGAGTAGAAGTACTCGGCACCGACCAGCTCACGCAGGCCGTAGTTGCTTTCGAGGCTGGCGCGTGGCGAACCGATGCCGACGATGGTGCGGCCGCGCAGCAGGTCGGCGGCCTTGTCCAGGGCGGCGTCCAGGCCCAGCTTGGTGCCGTCGGCCAGTTGTGGCTGGCGCGGGCGGTCCGTGCGGTTGACGTAACCGTAGCCAAAGCGGCCGCGGTCGCACAGGAAGTACTGGTTCACCGAACCGTTGAAGCGGTTTTCGATACGGCGCAGCTCGCCGTAGCGCTCGCCCGGGCTGATGTTGCAGCCGCTGGAGCAGCCATGGCAGATGCTCGGGGCAAACTGCATGTCCCACTTGCGGTTGTAGCGCTCGGAGTGGGTCTTGTCGGTGAACACGCCCGTTGGGCAGACTTCGGTCAGGTTGCCGGAGAACTCGCTTTCCAGCACGCCGTCTTCGACGCGACCGAAGTACACGTTGTCGTGGGCGCCGTAGACACCCAGGTCGGTCCCGCCGGCGTAGTCCTTGTAGTAGCGCACGCAGCGGTAGCAGGCGATGCAGCGGTTCATCTCATGGGCGATGAACGGGCCGAGGTCCTGGTTCTGGTGGGTACGCTTGGTGAAACGGTAGCGGCGCTCGTTGTGGCCGGTCATTACCGTCATGTCCTGCAGGTGGCAGTGACCGCCTTCCTCGCACACCGGGCAGTCGTGCGGGTGGTTGGTCATCAGCCATTCGACGACGCTGGCGCGGAACGCCTTGGACTCTTCATCGTCGATGGAGATCCAGGTGCCGTCGGAAGCAGGGGTCATGCAGGACATGACGATACGACCACGGGTGTCGTTCTCGTCGGTGTACTGCTTCACCGCGCACTGCCGGCAGGCACCCACGCTACCAAGCGCGGGGTGCCAGCAGAAATAAGGGATGTCGAGGCCGAGTGACAGACACGCCTGTAAAAGGTTGTCAGCACCGTTGACTTCGAGCGCTTTGCCGTCTACGTGGATAGTGGCCATTGTTCAAAGTTCTTCGTTGGCCCGCGTGAGCGGGCGTGGCTAATGGAAATCGGTGAGCCTGCGGCACGCCACGAGTCATTCGGGCCTGCCGGCGGGCTGGCGGGTGGCACGGACCACCCGCGTTCTATCTTTTTATGCGCCGACCACAATCGGCTTCGCCAGGTTCGGGCGCAGGGTGCCAGCGCTTTCAGGCGCCACACCGGCCTCGAACTCCGAGCGGAAGTATTTGATGGCACTGCCCAATGGCTCGACGGCACCCGGTGCGTGAGCACAGAAGGTACGGCCTGGGCCGAGGAAGTTGACCAGCCCCAGCAGCGTCTCGATGTCTTCGGCGCGGCCCTGGCCGTTTTCCAGTGCGCGGAGCATTTTCACGCTCCACGGCAGGCCGTCACGGCAAGGGGTGCACCAGCCACACGACTCGCGGGCGAAGAACTCTTCCATGTTGCGCAGCAGCGACACCATGTTGACGCTGTCGTCGACCGCCATGGCCAGGCCCGTACCCATGCGGGTGCCGACTTTGGCGATGCCACCGGCGTACATCTGCGCGTCGAGGTGCTCGGGCAGCAGGAAGCCGGTACCGGCGCCGCCTGGCTGCCAGCACTTGAGCTTGAAGCCGTCACGCATGCCACCGGCGTAGTCTTCGAACAGCTCGCGGGCGGTAACGCCGAACGGCAGTTCCCACAGGCCCGGGTTCTTGACCTTGCCGGAGAAGCCCATCAGCTTGGTGCCGTGGTCTTCGCTGCCTTCACGGGCCAGCGACTTGTACCAGTCGTTGCCGTTGGCGACGATGGCTGGCACGTTGCACAGCGTTTCGACGTTGTTCACGCAGGTCGGTTTGCCCCATACACCCACCGCAGCAGGGAAGGGCGGCTTGGAGCGCGGGTTGGCGCGGCGGCCTTCCAGCGAGTTGATCAGCGCGGTTTCTTCACCGCAGATGTAGCGCCCGGCACCGGTGTGCACGAACAGCTCGAAATCGAAACCGCTGCCCAGGATGTTCTTGCCCAAAAGGCCTGCGGCCTTGGCTTCATCGATGGCGCGGTTGAGGTTTTTCGCGGCGGTGGTGTATTCGCCGCGCAGGAAGATGTAGCCGCGGTAGGCCTTCAGGGCGCGGGCGCTGATCAGCATGCCCTCCACCAGCAGATGGGGCTGTTGCTCCATCAGCATGCGGTCCTTCCAGGTGTTGGGCTCCATTTCGTCCGCGTTGCACAGCAGGTAGCGGATGTTCATGGATTCGTCTTTGGGCATCAGGCCCCACTTCACCCCGGTGGGGAAGCCGGCGCCACCACGGCCCTTGAGGCCGGAGTCCTTGACGCTTTGTACGATATCGTCGGCCGACATGTCTGCCAGCGCCTTGCGCGCGGCGGCGTAGCCGTTCTTCGATTCATACTCGGCCAGCCATACCGGTTCGCCGTCGTCACGCAGGCGCCAAGTCAGCGGGTGGGTTTCGGCCGTGCGCGCGATGCGGTTGGCCGGGCCGAAGGAAGTAATGGTCATACGTAACCCTCCAGCAGTTTGGAAACGCCAGCCGGCTGCACGTCACCGAAGGTGTCGTCGTCGATCATCAGCGCCGGGGCTTTGTCGCAGTTGCCCAGGCAGCATACCGGCAGCAGGGTGAAGCGGCCGTCTGCGGTAGTCTGGCCAAGGCCGATGCCCAGTTCGTTCTGGATCTGGCTGACCACCGATTCGTGGCCGCCGATGTAGCAGACCATGCTGTCGCACACGCGGATGATGTGGCGGCCGACTGGCTGGCGGAAAATCTGGCTGTAGAAGGTGGCTACACCTTCGACGTCGCTGGCCGGAATACCCAGCACTTCGCCGATGGCGTGAATGGCGCCGTCCGGCACCCAGCCGCGTTCCTTCTGAACGATCTTCAGGGCTTCGATGGACGCCGCGCGCGGGTCCTCGTAGTGATGCATTTCGTGCTCGATGGCCGAGCGCTCGGTTTCGCTCAGGGCGAAACGGTCTGTCTGGATAAGCGTGCTGTTCATGCTTAGCGGTCCACGTCAGCCATAACGAAGTCGATACTGCCCAGGTACGCAATGAGGTCGGCGACCATGCTGCCTTTGATCACCGAAGGGATCTGCTGCAGGTGCGGGTAGCTCGGGGTACGGATCCGGGTGCGGTAGCTCATGGTGCCGCCATCGCTCGTCAGGTAGTAACTGTTGATGCCCTTGGTCGCCTCGATCATCTGGAACGACTCGTTGGCCGGCATCACCGGGCCCCACGAGACTTGCAGGAAGTGCGTGATCAGGGTTTCGATGTGCTGCAAGGTGCGCTCTTTCGGCGGCGGCGTGGTCAGCGGGTGATCCGCCTTGTACGGGCCTTCCGGCATGTTGCGCAGGCACTGGTCGATGATGCGGATACTCTGGCGCATCTCCTCGACACGGACCATGCAGCGATCGTAGGCATCGCCGTTGTGGGCCAGCGGTACTTCGAACTCGAAGTTCTCGTAGCCGGAGTAAGGGCGGGCTTTGCGCAGGTCGAAGTCGCAACCGGTGGAGCGCAGGCCGGCACCGGTGGTGCCCCAGGCCAGTGCTTCCTTGGTGTTGTAGGCAGCGACGCCGATGGTACGGCCCTTGAGGATGCTGTTCTGCAAGGCCGCCTTGGTGTACTCGTCGAGGCGCTTGGGCAGCCATTCGACGAAGTCCTTGACCAGTTTGTCCCAGCCGCGCGGCAGGTCGTGGGCGACGCCACCGATGCGGTACCAGGCCGGGTGCAGGCGGAAACCGGTGATCGCCTCGATCACGGTGTAGGCGCGCTGGCGGTCGGTGAAGGTGAAGAACACCGGGGTCATGGCACCCACGTCCTGAATATAGGTGCCCAGGAACAGCAGGTGGCTGGTGATGCGGAAGAACTCGGCGAGCATGATGCGGATCACGTCGACCTTCTGCGGCACCTGGATGCCGGCCAGCTTCTCCACCGCGAGCACGTACGGCAGGTTGTTCATCACCCCGCCGAGGTAGTCGATACGGTCGGTGTAGGGGATGAAGCTGTGCCAGGACTGGCGCTCGGCCATTTTCTCGGCGCCACGGTGGTGGTAGCCGATGTCCGGTACGCAGTCGACGATCTCTTCACCGTCCAGCTGCAGCACGATGCGGAATGCACCGTGCGCCGAAGGGTGGTTGGGGCCGAGGTTGAGGAACATGTAGTCCTCGTTGGCGCCCTGACGCTTCATGCCCCAGGCTTCAGGGTTGAAGCGCGCCGATTCCTCTTCGAGCTGCTGCTTGGCCAGGGTCAGGCTGTACGGGTCGAACTCGGTGGCACGGGCCGGGTAGTCCTTGCGCAGCGGGTGGCCTTCCCAGGTGGGGGGCATCATGATGCGGCTGAGGTGCGGGTGGCCGGCAAAGTCGATGCCGAACATGTCCCAGACTTCGCGCTCGTACCAGTTGGCGTTCGGCCAGATGTTGGTCACCGATGGCAGGTTGAGGTCGCCTTCGCTGAGCGACACCTTGATCATCACGTCGCTGTTACGCTCGACCGACAGCAGGTGGTAGAACACGCTGAAGTCGGCGGCTGGCAGGCCGCGGCGCTGGGTACGCAGGCGTTCGTCGACGCCGTGCAGGTCGTACAGCATGCTGTACGGCTTGGCCACGCCACGCAGGAAGCTCAGCACTTCCTTGAGTTGGGCGCGCTTGACCCACAGCACGGGCATGCCGGTGCGGGTTTCCTGGGCGACGAAAGCTTCGGCGCCAAAACGGTTGTGCAGTTCGACGACCACATCCTGGTCGTCAGCCTTGTAGGGCGGAATGAAAATAGCGTTGTCCGCTGTCATGGTCTCGGTCGCTTTGGGTCAACGTTAAGAATGAAGCCAGGCCGCCGGCTCCATGGGGAGCGGGCGGCAGGTCGCTGGATCAGACTTCGTCGGGGCTGCGCAGGTTGGTTACTGCAATGCGCTGCTCACGACGCAAGTCTTTCTGGGCTGGCATCTCGGCACGGTAAATACCTTGATCACCAACAACCCAGGAAAGCGGGCGTCGTTCTTGGCCGATCGACTCCTGCAGCAGCATCAAGCCTTGCAGGAAAGCCTCAGGGCGTGGCGGGCAGCCAGGCACATAGACGTCCACGGGGAGGAACTTGTCGACCCCCTGAACGACCGAGTAGATGTCGTACATGCCACCGGAGTTGGCGCACGACCCCATGGAGATCACCCACTTGGGCTCGAGCATCTGCTCGTACAGGCGCTGGATGATCGGCGCCATTTTCACGAAGCAGGTACCGGCAATGACCATGAAGTCGGCCTGACGCGGCGAGGCCCGGATGACTTCGGCACCGAAGCGGGCGATGTCGTGGGGTGCCGTGAAGGCCGTGGTCATTTCCACGTAGCAGCAGGACAGGCCGAAGTTGTACGGCCACAGTGAGTTCTTGCGACCCCAGTTGACCGCGCCACGCAGCACATCTTCGAGCTTGCCCATGAAGATGTTCTTGTGGACCTGGTCCTCCAGCAGCTGATCGGTGACGGTTTCCCGTTCACCGACCGGGTACTGCTCGTTGGGCGCATCCGGATCGATTCTGGTGAGATTGTATTGCATGCCAAAGCCTCATTGTTTCAGCTTCGCTTGCCGCTTGCGGCGACCTTCGGGAGCCCAATCAAGTGCCCCGACGCGCCATAGGTAGACAAGACCTGCCAACAGAATTGCTATGAAAACGAGTGCTTCGACGAACCCGGTCCAGCCGCTTTCGCGGACGGACACAGACCATGCAAAGAGAAAGAGGGCTTCGATATCGAAGATCACGAACAGCATCGCGACCAGATAGAATTTGGCGGACAGGCGCAGGCGGGCGCTGCCGACGGGCAGCATGCCGGATTCGAAGGGTTCGTTCTTGGCGCGGCCCCATGCCTTGCTACCGAGCAGGCTGGACAGGCCGAGCATGAAGGCGCACAGGCCGACGACACCCAGGAGGAAGATGGCAAAGCCCCAGTTGTGGGCGATGAGTCCTGCCGAATCGGACATGCTAGAAATCCTTATACAGAGACCCAGCTCTGCAGTCTGAAATAAGTGTAGAGCGGCGACCTGGTGTCGCACATGCAGTGACCAAATGTCGCAGCTGAATCAATCGCGCTGATTTTATGGGTAAACCTGGTGCAAGTAAAATTTCTGTAGCAAATTTATCCGTAGGATTTAGTGCAACAGCAGCGCGTAAATGGCTGAAAGCCTTGAAATTCGGGCATTGCGTGCGCTTTTGTTAATTATGTTTCTTGCGAGTGGTAACGAATTACAAGTTTCGTAATGATAATTAATATCATTTGGCCTGGTGCCATTTAATTGGGCTGTTCTGAGCCTTGTAAAGTTCATCTGGCGAGTCCCCCTACTTGTAAATGCGAAAGGGCCGTGTTCTAGCAGCTTTGCGCGGCGGTTGCACCGCTCTGGGTCAATACTTTAGTGGTTGGGTCATGACTGGCTGATGAAGCGGCCGGCCAGTGCTGCCCTGGGTGCGGTGCTGCCACAAGCATAGACGTGATTGTGGGGTTTGTTGGGCTGGCGTGGGTCGCGTGAGGGCCGCCATTTGTATGGCGAAAGGAATGCAGCGCCTGTGAGACCGAGCGCCGCCCGCGCGGCGCATCGCCGGCAAGCCGGCTCCCACATCTGTTTCGGGCCAATGATGCCTGTGTCATTTGCGCGCGGCCCCTTTGGCGCATGGCTCGATACCGCGCCGTATGTACTAGGCGGTCGCCTGCGCTGGTCAGGA
>NZ_BLJG01000114.1 GCF_009932375.1 Pseudomonas juntendi | reverse complement strand
GGATCTTGGCATTAGTGCTCCGGTACCCCGAGCGGCTGCTCGGAGGGCTTGTCAGTGGGTGCTGGCAGCGGTTTCTGTGGCACTTTCGGGCCAACGGTGACGATCACCAGTTTATCGGCTGACAGGTGTTTGTTCATGGCGGCCTTGACCTGCTCGACAGTGAGGGCCTGGGACTGCTGCATGAAGTCCTCCAGCCAGGTCAGCGGCAAGTTGTAGAAGCCGATGGCGCCCAGCTGGCCGACGATGCTGGCATTGCTGGCATTGGACAACGGGAAGCTGCCGGCCAGTTCGCGCTTGGCGTCGTCCAGCTCCTGCTGGGTGGGGCCGGTCTTGAGGTAATCGGCGAGAATGCCCTGCACCAGCTTGAGCGTGCCCTCGCTGAGTTCGGCACGGGTTTGCAGGTTGATCATGAACGGGCCGCGCACCTGCATCGGGCTGAATACCGAGTAAACGCCGTACGTCAGGCCGCGTTTTTCCCGCACTTCGCTCATCAGCCGGGTACCGAAGGCACCGCCGCCGAGGATCTGGTTACCCAGCGACAGTGCAGGCCAGTCCGGGTCCTGGCGGTCGATGCCAAGCTCGGCCAGCATCAGGTGGGTCTGCTTGGACGGGAAATCGATGTGGGTCAGGCCGGGCTTGGCTTCGGCCGGCTGCGCTGGCGCGGGCAGCGCCGGGCCTTTGGGTAGCCCGGCGGACACCTGTGCGGCGATGGCTTCGGCTTCGGCGCGGCTGAGGTCGCCAACCAGGGCGATCACGGCGTTACCACCGGTGTAGGCCTTGGCATGGAAGGCGCGCAGTTGGGCCAGGCCGATGCCGTTGATGCTTTCGGTAGTGCCATCGCTGGGGTGGGCGTAGGGGTGGTCGCCATAGAGGTTGGTGAACAGCGCTTTGCCAGCGATTTTGCCAGGGTTCTGCTTCTCGTACTCGAAGCCGGCCAGCATCTGGTTCTTGATGCGCTTGAGCGCGTCTTCAGGGAAGCTCGGCTTGCCGGCGACCTCGGTGAACAGCTTGAGTGCCGGCTCGCGCTTGTCCTTGGCGCTGAGGCTGCGCAGCGAGGCCACGGCCATGTCACGGTAGGAGCCGTTGCCAAAGTCTGCACCCAGGCTCTCGAAGCCTTCGGCGATG
Organism: Pseudomonas juntendi; assembly: GCF_009932375.1. Classification (GTDB taxonomy): domain Bacteria; phylum Pseudomonadota; class Gammaproteobacteria; order Pseudomonadales; family Pseudomonadaceae; genus Aquipseudomonas; species Aquipseudomonas juntendi. The sequence continues at coordinate 21,454 of NZ_BLJG01000114.1, read as the reverse complement.
GCGGTCACGTCCTTGCCGGCCACGCCTTCGTTGAGCATGGCGTTGGTCAAGGCAGCCAGGCCTGGCGTGCCGCCGTCCTGGCTGCTGCCGGCGGCAAAGGTTACGCGCAGGTCGAACATCGGCAGCTCGCGCGCCTCGACGAACAGCACCCGTGCCCCTTCGGCGGTGTTCCAGTGCTGGATGTTCAGCTGGCGCCGGCTCGGCGCCTTGCCGTCCAGCTCGGCCAGTGACTGCAGGGTGTTGGCCGGCCGGGCCGCAGTGTTGTCGGCCTTGGCGGCGTTGTCGGCCAGGGCCGGGGCAGCCAGCACCACTGCCAGCGCCAGGGCGCGGATACCGGTGGCCAACAGGGTTGGGCGTGGTGCGCGACGATCACTCATGAGCGGACTCCTCGGGCAGTACATGGGCAACGCTCAGGCGTTCGCGGGTGAAATAGGTGCGCGCGGCGTTCTGGATGTCCTGCGGGGTAACGCGCTTGAGCTCGTCCAGTTCGCTGTCGATCAGCTTCCAGGACAGGCCGACGGTTTCCAGTTGGCCGATGGTGGTGGCCTGGCTGCTGATGGAGTCGCGGTCATAGACCAGGCCGGCGATAACCTGGGCGCGTACGCGCTCCAGTTCTTCGGCGCTGGGCGGGGTGGTCTTCAGTTCGTCGAGCAGTTGCCACACGCCCTTCTCGACGTCGGCCAGGGTTTTCTGCTTCTGAACGTTCGGCGTGGCCGAAATCAGGAACAGGCTGTCGCCACGGGTAAAGGCGTTGTAGCTGGATGAAGCACCGGCCACCAGCTCCTGGCCACGCTCCAGGCGCGCCGGCATGCGGGCGCTGTAGCCGCCGTCGAGCAGCGCTGAGATCAGGCGCAGGGCGTGTACGGTGCGGGGGTCCTTGGCCGTGGCCAGGCCGGGCACGTTGAAACCGTAGATCAGGCTCGGCAGTTGGGTGCGCACGTGCAGGGTCAGCTGGCGCTGGCCGGGTTCTGCGAGTTCCAGTGGCAGCTTGGCCGGTGGCACGGTGCGCTTCGGAATGCTGCCGAAGTACTTCTGCGCCAGGCCTTTGACCTCGTCGGGGGTGACATCGCCGACCACCACCAGCGTGGCATTGTTGGGGGCATACCAGGACTCGTACCAGTGGCGCAGTTCCTCGACCTTCATGCGCTCCAGGTCGGCCATCCAGCCGATGGTCGGGGTATGGTAGCCGCTGGCAGGGTAGGCCATGGCGCGGAACAGCTCGAAGGCCTTTGCAGTGGGCTGATCGTCGGTACGCAGGCGGCGCTCTTCCATGATGACCTCGATTTCCTTGCTGAATTCGTCGGCTGGCAGGCGCAGGCTGGCCAGGCGGTCGGCCTCCAGTTCCAGGGCTACGGGCAGGCGATCACGCGCCAGCACCTGGTAGTAGGCGGTGTAGTCGTCGCTGGTGAAGGCGTTCTCTTCGGCGCCCAGGTCGCGCAGCACGCGTGAAGCTTCGCCGGGGCCGAGCTTGGCGCTCCCCTTGAACATCATGTGCTCCAGGGCGTGCGACAGGCCGGTCTGGCCCGGGGTTTCGTAGCTGGAACCGACCTTGTACCAGATCTGCGAGACCACCACCGGGGCACGGTGGTCTTCGCGCACCACGACCTTGAGGCCGTTGTCGAGGATGAATTCGTGGGTGGGTTGCACATCGGCGGCGAAGGCCGCGAGCGGCAGGCAGAGCGTGCCGAGCAACAGGCCAGCGGCGCGGCGGGCTAGAGCATTCATACGGTGTTTAACCTGTTCGGCGGCCCGCTGGGTTTAGCGTCGACGGGCCAGGAGGTGCTAGGATACTGATCCGGTTGCCTGGCGACCATGCCTGTCGCCGTTCTGGCCCACAGGACACTAAGACAAAACATTGCGCATGAACCAGCCGGCTTCAAGATAGTCTGTTCTGCGTAGAGAGAATTCCCGATCCGCCGTAGCTGGCGCATCGCTACCCTGAGATAGCCGTCTTCCATGTTTGGTTCCAACGACGACAAGAAAGCGCCGGCCGAGGCTGGTGAAAAGAAAGGCCTGTTCAGCTGGTTTCGCAAGAAGCCGCAACAACCTGTGGACGCTGGCGTTCCCGCCAGTGAAGCCCCCGCTGTCGAGCAACCTGTAGCCGCTCCGGTCGAGGCCCCTGCTGCTGAAGCGCCGCAGCCTGAGGCGCCCGCGCCTGCCCCGGCAGCCGAAGCGCCGGCGCCGGTCGCTGTGCAGCCGTTGCCGGCCGCTGAACCCGAGCCGCTGGTTCCCCCGCCGTCGGTAGCGCCCGCGCCGCAACCCGTGGCCCCTGCGCCGGTGCCAGCGGCTGTGGTGGACGTCGCCCGTACCGAGCCTGCGCCGGTCAGCAACCTGGTACTGCCGGTGGCTGAAGAGCCGGTAGCGCTGGTGCCGGACCTGGAACCCAAGGCGCCACCGGCGATCCCCGAGCGCCCTGCACCTGAGGTGGTTGCCCCGCCGGCCGTGGCTGCCGCAGCCGTGGAGGTCGCGCCAGAGCCAGCGGCAGCGCCGGCCGAACAGGCCAAGCCTGGCTTCTTTGCCCGCCTCAAGCAGGGCCTGTCGAAGACCAGTGCCTCCATTGGCGAGGGGATGGCCAGCCTGTTCCTGGGCAAGAAAGTCATCGACGACGACTTGCTCGACGAGATCGAAACGCGCCTGCTGACCGCCGACGTGGGCGTGGAGGCCACGTCGACCATCGTCCAGAACCTGACCCAGAAAGTCGCCCGCAAGCAACTGGCCGATGCCGACGCCCTGTACAAGTCGCTGCAGGAAGAGCTGGCGGCATTGCTGCGTCCGGTCGAGCAGCCACTGAAAGTGCAGGCGCAGAACAAGCCCTACGTGATCCTGGTGGTAGGCGTGAACGGCGCCGGCAAGACCACCACCATCGGCAAACTGGCGAAAAAACTGCAACAGGAAGGCAAGAAGGTGATGCTGGCCGCCGGCGATACCTTCCGCGCCGCAGCCGTCGAGCAGTTGCAGGTGTGGGGTGAGCGTAACCAGATTCCGGTCATCGCCCAGCACACCGGTGCCGACTCCGCATCGGTCATTTTCGACGCCGTGCAGGCCGCCAAGGCCCGCGGCGTGGACGTGCTGATCGCCGACACCGCCGGCCGCCTGCACACCAAGGACAACCTGATGGAGGAGCTGAAGAAGGTGCGCCGGGTCATCGGCAAGCTCGACGCCGAGGCGCCGCACGAGGTGCTGCTGGTGCTCGACGCCGGTACCGGGCAGAACGCCATCAGCCAGGCCAAGTACTTTAACCAGAGTGTCGAATTGACCGGCTTGGCCCTGACCAAGCTCGATGGCACCGCCAAGGGCGGGGTGATCTTCGCCCTGGCCAAGCAGTTCAAGTTGCCGATCCGCTTCATCGGTGTCGGCGAAGGCATCGACGACCTGCGCACCTTCGAAGCGGAGCCTTTCGTCAAGGCTCTGTTCGCCGAGCGAGACTGACCATGATCCGATTCGAACAGGTTGCCAAGCGCTATCCCAATGGTCATGTCGGTTTGCATGAGCTGAGTTTCCGGGCGCGCCGGGGCGAGTTCCTGTTCGTCACCGGCCACTCGGGCGCCGGCAAGAGCACCTTGCTGCGCCTGCTGCTGGCCATGGAGCGCCCGACCAGCGGCAAGCTGATGCTGGCCGGGCAGGACCTGGGCCAGATCAGCAACGCCCAGATCCCGTTCCTGCGCCGGCAGATCGGCGTGGTGTTCCAGAACCACCAACTGTTGTTCGACCGCACGGTGTTCAACAACATTGCCCTGCCGCTGCAGATTCTGGGCTTGTCCAAGGCCGAGATCGCCAAGCGCGTCGATTCCGCCCTGGAGCGCGTGTCGCTGGCCGACAAGGGCGAGCTGTTCCCGGCTGACCTGTCCACCGGGCAGCAGCAGCGGGTCGGCATTGCCCGGGCAATCGTCCACCAGCCCGCGCTGCTGCTGGCCGATGAACCCACCGGTAACCTCGACCCGCGGCTGGCCGCAGAAATCATGGGGGTATTCGAGGACATCAACCGCCTGGGTACTACGGTTTTGATCGCCAGCCACGACCTGGCACTGATTGCGCGCATGCGTCACCGCATGCTGACCTTGCAGCGCGGCCGCTTGATCGGCGATGGGGAGGCCGGGCAATGAGCACTACACGTACGCCAAAGGTTTCCGAGCGCGTTGCGCCGAAGCCAGCCGACCCGCAGCCGGCGAAGAAAAAACGCGGCGAAGACGATGATGGCCCGGATTTCCGCACGTTGTTGCACGCCTGGCTGGAAAGCCACCGTGCCAGCCTGGCTGACAGCCTGCGCCGGCTGGGCAAGCAGCCGATCGGCAGCTTCTTCACCTGCCTGGTGATGGCCGTCGCGCTGAGCATGCCGATGGGCCTGTCGTTGTTGCTGAAGAACGTCGAGCAACTGGGCGGTTCGTGGCAGCGCGCGGCGCAGATTTCGCTGTACCTCAAGCTGGATGCCGGCAGCCGTGATGGCGAGGCGCTGCGTGACGAGATCAAGGGCATGCCCGGCGTGGCAGATGCGCAGTATGTCAGCCGCGAGCAGGCGCTGGAGGAATTCCAGCAGCAGTCCGGTCTGGGCGAGGCCTTGCGCGAGCTGCCGGAAAACCCGCTGCCAGGTGTGGTGGTAGTCACCCCGACCGAGGTCGACAAGCCCGCCCTTGAAGCCTTGCGTCAGCGCCTTGCAGAGCTGCCGCGGGTGGATGTGGCGCAACTGGACCTGGTCTGGGTCGAGCGGCTGGCGGCGATCCTCAAGCTGGGTGACCGGTTCGTCTTCGGTCTGGCGGTGATGCTTATTTCTGCACTGCTGTTAGTAATCGGTAACACAATTCGTCTACATATCGAAAACCGCCGCATCGAGATCGAAGTGATCAAGCTGGTCGGCGGCACCGACGCCTACGTACGCCGGCCTTTCCTGTACATGGGCGCATTGTATGGCCTGGGTGCAGGGCTGCTGGCGTGGGGGATCCTGGCGTTTGGCCTGAACTGGCTGAACGAGGCGGTGGTAGGGCTTTCCGGGCTATACGGCAGTGACTTCGCCCTGGGCGGAGTGCCGGGGTCCGATGGTCTGTCGCTCTTGATCGGAGCGGTGTTGTTGGGGTATATCGGTGCATGGATTGCAGTCGCCCGCCACTTGAACGAGCTGGCACCGCGATAGTTTTTACAGGCCAGCATTGACATTTTGTTCACGATGGAACTTGTACCGTCGTTCCAGGTCAATGTTGGCAGCGCCCAAAAAGCGCGAGTCTAGTAAGTCGGAGGTTCTTGAATGACCACATCGTTGCAACCTGCCTATGCCTTGGTACCCGGTGCAAACCTGGAAGCCTATGTGCACACGGTCAACAGCATCCCGCTGCTGACGGTCGAGCAGGAGCGTGATCTGGGCGAGCGTCTCTATTATCAGCAGGATGTCGAGGCCGCTCGTCAAATGGTGATGGCCCACCTGCGTTTCGTCGTACATATCGCCCGTAGCTATGCTGGTTATGGGCTGGCCCAGGCTGACCTGATTCAGGAAGGCAACGTTGGCCTGATGAAGGCCGTCAAACGCTTCAACCCTGAAATGGGCGTGCGCCTGGTGTCGTTCGCCGTGCACTGGATCAAGGCCGAGATCCACGAGTTCATCCTGCGCAACTGGCGCATCGTCAAAGTGGCTACCACTAAGGCCCAGCGCAAGCTGTTCTTCAACCTGCGCAGCCAGAAGAAGCGCCTGGCCTGGTTGAACAACGACGAAGTGCATCGCGTGGCGGAGAGCCTTGGCGTCGAGCCGCGTGAAGTGCGCGAGATGGAGAGCCGCCTCAGCGGGCAGGACATGGCGTTCGACCCGGCAGCGGAAGCTGACGACGACAGCGCGTTCCAGTCCCCTGCGCATTACCTGGAAGACCACCGGTACGACCCGGCGGTGCAACTGGAAGATGCCGACTGGAGCGACAACTCCACCAGCAACCTGCACGAAGCGCTGCAGGGGCTGGACGAGCGCAGCCGCGACATTCTCTACCAGCGCTGGTTGGCTGAAGAGAAGGCCACGCTGCATGAGCTGGCAGACAAGTACAGCGTTTCGGCTGAGCGGATTCGCCAGCTGGAGAAGAATGCGATGAACAAGGTCAAGGCACTGATCGCAGCCTGATCGGGCCTTTGTTGCACAGAAAAGCCGCTGGCTCCGACGGAGCGAGCGGCTTTTTCATTTAAGCCGGCACTGCATTCAAAGCTTTCTGGATGAGTCGAGCTGCATCAGGTAGCTGGGGCCACCCAGCTGGCTCATTTGCCGACGAATCCATCCGGCACGGCTTGCCACGTAGGCGCTCGGCCGGCTGGCACTCCACTTGATCGGGCTGGGCAATACTGCGGCCAGTTGCGCTGCCTGCTGGCGGGTGAGCTGGCTGGCATCGACACCAAAGTGATAGCGCGCCGCTGCCTGGGCGCCGAATACGCCTTTGCCCCACTCGGCGCTGTTCAGGTAAACCTCGAGAATGCGTTCCTTGGACCAGAGCAGTTCGATCAGAGCCGTGAACCAGGCTTCCAGCCCTTTGCGGAACCAGCTGCGCCCCGACCACAGGAACAGGTTCTTGGCCACTTGCTGGGTCAGGGTACTGGCGCCACGAATGCTGCCGCCGCGTTCGTTGTAGGCTAGCGCAGCCTGGATAGCCGGGATGTCGAAGCCCCAGTGGCTGGCGAACTTCTGGTCTTCGCCGGCAATGACCGCGACCTTGAGTTCATCGGAGATGTTCTGCCAAGGCTCCCAGTCGCGCTGCAGGTCGATGGGGTCGCCATTGACCCAGGATTGCACCTTGCGCTCGACCATCAGCGCCGTGCCGGGCGGGGGCACCCAGCGGAACACCAGCACCAGCACGATGCTGCAGGCAGCGAACCAGAGCAGGGCACGGAAGAGGCGGCGAATAAGGGATGGCAGCATGACGATGGCTTGGCCGTACGGGTGGAAGGGGCCATTATACAGACCCGATCCAAGGAGTCGTCCCATGCTTCGCAGCTTCCTGATGCTTGCCGCCTTTTTCGGCTTTACCGGAGTCGCACTGGGTGCCTTCGCCGCCCACGGCCTGAAAAACCGGCTGACGGCCGACTACCTGGCGGTGTTCCACACCGGCGTGACCTACCAACTGGTGCATGCGCTGGCGATTCTTGCGCTTGCCGTGCTCTCGGCGCACCTGCCCGGGCGCCTGGTGGGCTGGGCCGGTGGGCTGTTTGCGGTGGGTATCGTGCTGTTCTCCGGCAGCCTGTACCTGCTGGCCCTCAGCGGCCTGACCAAGCTGGGCATCATCACCCCGATCGGCGGCCTGTGCTTCCTGGCCGGCTGGCTATGCCTGGGGTTGGCGGCCTGGCGGCTGGGCTGACCAGCTGGTCCACAATCGCGACTAATGGCGCGCACCGCCCTTGGGTTGCGGGGCGGTTCGGCGCTAGAATGCGGGCCCCAAAGAATAATGGTGGCCGTGCGCATGCGCATTCAACTGAACGGTGAACCTTACGAACTGCCTGCCGGCGAGAGCGTTGCAGCCCTGCTGACGCGCCTGGAGCTCAGTGGGCGCCGCATTGCCGTGGAACTGAACCTGGATATCGTGCCGCGTAGCCAGCACGAGAGCACCCTGCTGAACGACGGCGACCAGGTCGAAGTGGTCCACGCGATCGGTGGCGGCTGACAGCAGCCTGGTGGTTCACAAGCAAGCCCTGCAACCTTTTCCCGAGGAACAACGATGAGCAACGTTCGCAGCGACAAGCCCTTCATTCTGGCCGGGCGCACGTTCCAGTCGCGCCTGCTGGTCGGCACCGGCAAATACCGTGACATGGAAGAGACCCGCCTGGCTACCGAGGCCTCGGGTGCCGAGATCGTCACCGTGGCCGTGCGCCGGACCAACCTTGGCCAGAATGCGGGCGAGCCGAACCTGCTCGACGTGTTGTCGCCCGACAAGTACACCATCCTGCCCAATACCGCAGGCTGCTTCGACGCCACCGAGGCCGTGCGTACCTGCCGCCTGGCCCGCGAGCTGCTGCAAGGCTACAAGTCCCACGAGTCGCGGACCTTGGTCAAGCTCGAAGTGCTGGCGGACCAGAAGACCCTGTTCCCCAACGTGATCGAAACCCTCAAGGCCGCCGAAGTGCTGGTCAAGGATGGTTTCGACGTGATGGTCTACACCAGCGATGACCCGATCATTGCCCGCCAGCTGGCTGAGGCGGGCTGCATCGCGGTGATGCCGTTGGCCGGCCTGATCGGCACGGGCCTGGGTATCTGCAACCCGTACAACCTGCAGATCATCCTGGAAGAATCGAAAGTCCCGGTGCTGGTCGATGCCGGCGTGGGCACCGCTTCCGACGCCACCATCGCCATGGAAATGGGCTGCGAGGCGGTGCTGATGAACTCGGCCATTGCCCACGCCCAGCAGCCGGTGTTGATGGCCGAAGCCATGAAGCACGCCATCGTCGCCGGTCGCATGGCCTACCTGGCCGGCCGGATGCCGAAAAAACTCTATGCCAGCGCCTCTTCGCCGCTGGATGGTCTGATCAAGTAAGAGCCCCAGATGACTGATTCGCAAGATACGCCGATCGCCGCCGACGGCGACCAGCGCCCACACCGCCGCATCAAGAGTTTCGTGATGCGTGCAGGGCGCATGACCGAAGGCCAGCAACGCGGCCTGGACCAAGGCGGCCCGCTGTACATCCTGCCGTTGGCCGACAGCCCGGTGGACTACGACCAGGTATTCGGCCGTTGCGCGCCGCGTACCTTGGAGATCGGCTTCGGTATGGGGCATTCCCTGCTGGAAATGGCCGCCGCCGCGCCGGAGCAGGACTTCATTGGTGTAGAAGTACACCGTCCCGGTGTTGGTGCGTTGCTCAACGGTGTGCTGACCCAGGGTTTGAAGAACCTGCGGGTGTATGACTGCGATGCCATCGAAGTGTTGAACCGCTGCGTGGCCGACAACAGCCTCGACCGCCTGATGCTGTTCTTCCCCGACCCTTGGCACAAGGCGCGCCACCACAAGCGCCGTATCGTGCAGCTGGAGTTCGCCGAGCTGGTGCGGCGCAAGCTCAAGCCCGGTGGCGTGTTCCACATGGCCACCGACTGGGAGCCGTATGCCGAGTACATGCTGGAAGTGATGAGCGCTGCGCCGGGCTATCGCAACCGCGCAGCAGACGGTACCTACGTGCCGCGCCCCGAAGAGCGCCCGATCACCAAGTTCGAACGCCGCGGCGAGCGGCTGGGGCATGGGGTGTGGGATTTGAAGTTCGAGAAGGTGGACTGATCGGCTGAATCGGCCTTTCGGTACGCTGAGGCCTGTAGAAATGCAGGCCAAAAAAAACCGCTCTGAGATGAGCGGTTTTTTGTGTGAGCAAAAGGACTGAGTATCCTTCGCTTCAAGGCTTCACTGAAAGCTCTACACAGTCAGGTGATCATAGGCACCTTCAGAAGCAGGGTCAATGTGCGGAAATACCCGGCATCAAGTGTGTCGAAGCAGTTAGCAGTCTCGGTCAAGTAGACCGGGTATCATCTAGCTGCTCCTGTGAGAGTCCATTCAGTGATGGGTCGGGTTGTCTGGAGGCTCGCCCGGATTTTGATCTTGCTCAAGACCGTTCGGGACTTCATGCGCGACCACTTCGATGACGCCCGTTAAAGGCTAGTCAAGTGGTAGGGCTGCCCTGGTTTGCCGGGGCAGCTTTTAGAATCTGCGCCCCGCTTGTTTCCTGCGCTGATCGACTAGCGCGATCGGTGTAGGAGCGGCCTTGTGTCGCGATGGGCTGCAAAGCAGCCCCGGCTATCTCAAGCCTTCTGCTGGCAGTGCCGACCTCTTCGCGGGTAAACCCGCTCCTACAGTGATCGCGCCAGCTTCCAGAAACTGGGCAAGACAGAATGTCCCACAAGCGTTCAGCCCCAGGCTGTGTCTCAGCCGCGCCGGTCGGCCACTACGCCAATCAGCACCACGACCACCAGCAGCACCGGCGCCAGTGCGTAGTTGTTGAACTGGCTCAGCCCCTTCACCACCCAGGGTGTGGCATAGATCAGTGCCGCGCCGCTGCCGACCATCACCATCACCGCCATGAACGGTACGCGCAGGGCGCCACCCAGGCTGCCCAGCCGTTGTTCGGCCCAGCCTTTGACGTCGCTGCCGAACAGCACCAGCAGGCAGCCTACCAAGGCCAGCGAAATTTCTGACAGGTTGCCGCGGCTCCAGCGGGAAACCGTCGCGAGCAGATCAAGTACCAGATCCATGGGTCATCCTTAGGTCAAGAAATACTGCAGCAGGTCATTGAGGAATAGCTGGCCCCTTGGCGTGGCCACCAGTCGATCCGGTTCGACCTGCAAAAGGCCCTTTTGTTCGGCTGCCCGACGGGCTTCGCGCAACTGCTCCAGCGGCAAGCCGGTGCGCTGGGTGAACAGCTGGGCTTCCACGCCATCGGTCAGGCGCAGGGCGTTCATCAGGAACTCGAACGGCAACTCGTCGACTGGCAGCAGCTTCTCACCGGCTTTGTACGGTTTGGCCAGGTTCAGGTAGTCCTTGGGCAAGCGAGTCTTCCAGGTGCGCAGGATACGGCCGTCAGCGAAGGTCAGTTTGCCGTGGGCGCCGGCGCCGATGCCGATGAAGTCGCCAAAACGCCAGTAGTTGAGGTTATGCCGCGCAGCGCGGCCGGCCTGAGCATAGGCCGAGACCTCGTACTGGCGAAAACCATGCCCGGCCATCAGCGCCTGGCCGGCTTCCTGGATGTCCCAGAGAATGTCGTCCTCGGGCAGCTCCGGCGGCTGGTTCCAGAATACCGTGTTGGGCTCGACGGTCAGTTGGTACCACGACAGGTGCGTGGGCCCCAGGTCCATGGCTTGGCGCAGGTCGCCCAGGGCGTCTTCCAGCGACTGGTCGGGCAGGCCGTGCATGAGGTCCATGTTGAAGTTGTCGAACCCGGCCGCGCGCGCCATGCCGGCTGCCCGGACGGCTTCGTCACCATTGTGGATGCGCCCCAGGGCCTGCAGCTTGGCCGGCTGGAAGCTCTGCACGCCAATGGACAGGCGGTTGATGCCGGTTTGCCGGTAGGCCTTGAACTTGTCCTGCTCGAAGGTGCCCGGGTTGGCCTCCAGGGTGATCTCGATGTCCGCTGCGAACGGTATGCGCTGCTCCACGCCGCGCAGCAGGCGGCCCAGGGCGCCTGCACTGAACAGGCTGGGCGTACCGCCACCGAAGAAGATCGAGCTGATCGGCCTGCCTTGCACCGCCGCCAGCTCCTGGTCCAGGTCGGTCAACAGCGCCGCGACGTATTCGTCTTCCGGCAGCTCAGGGCCGGCCGCGTGGGAGTTGAAGTCGCAGTAAGGGCATTTGCGCACGCACCACGGAATGTGGATGTACAGCGCCAGCGGCGGCAGGCTGGGAAAGCCCGCCGCGCCAGGGGTAGCCAGTGTTGCGATCATGCCAGGCCCAGGCGTTGGCGCAGCAGGGCCATGGCGCGGGCGCGGTGGCTGAGCTGGTTCTTGTCCACAGGTGCCAGGTCGGCGCTGGAGCAGTTGCGTTCGGGCACCCAGAACAGTGGGTCATAGCCAAAGCCATGCTCGCCACTGGCCTGGAACAGAATGCGCCCTTGCCACAGGCCCTCGCAGAGGATCGGGAGCGGGTCATCCGCGTGGCGTACCAGTGCCAGCACACAGACGAACTGTGCACCGCGCTCGGCTTCTGGCACGTCTTTCAGTGCGTCGAGCAGCTTGGCATTGTTTGCCGCGTCACCCTTGCCATCGGCATAGCGCGCCGAGTAGATACCCGGCGCACCGCCGAGGAAGTCCACGGCCAGGCCGGAATCGTCGGCCAAGGCCGGCAGGCCGGAAATACGTGCAGCGTTGCGCGCCTTGAGGATGGCGTTCTCGACGAACGACAAGCCGGTTTCTTCCGGCTCTACCTGGCTGAATTCGCCAATCGAGCGCAGTTGCACCGAGTGGCCGAGCATGGCCTGGAGTTCCTTGAGTTTGCCGGCGTTGTGGCTGGCCAATACGAGTTGCTGGAAATTCATCATTCGCCTGGGAACACTTCCTGGTTGAAACTGAGGGAGTTGCTGATGCCGCCGGTTTCGATACTCTGCTTGAACCCTAGCGGGCTGCTGCGCACGGGGCGACGCATGGGGCGCTTTCCCCGGTGTGCGTCAGACCGCCAGCTGGCGCTCTTGCAGGTTAGGGCTGCTGACGCGGTAGATGCCGATCTCACCCAGAAGATTAGGCCAAAGCCGGCCACCCCACCCATTGCGGTGCAGGTGGTCGACCGCCAGGCGGTCGAGCACCTTGGCGCGGCGCTCATGCACCAGCTCTTCAAAGTCGGCGAACGTGCAGAAGTGAATGTTCGGGGTGTTGTACCAGGTATAGGGCATGAAGTCCGATACCGGCATGCGGCCTTTGGTCGCCAGGTACCAGCGGCAACGCCAGTGCCCGAAGTTGGGGAAGGTGATGATGCACTGGCGGCCCACGCGCAGCATCTCGTCGAGGATGCGATCAGGGTACTCCACGGCCTGCAGGGCCTGCGTCATGATCACCACGTCAAAACTGTTGCTGGCGAAGTTGCCCAGGCCTTTGTCCAGGTCTTGCTCGATGACGTTCACGCCCTTGGCCACGCAGGCGGCGATGTTGTCGGGGTCGATCTCCAGGCCATAGCCGGTGACCTGCTTGCGGTCACGTAGCGAGGCCAGCAGTTCGCCGCTGCCGCAGCCCAGGTCGAGTACCCGGCTGCCGGCGGGGATCCAGTCGTGGATGATTTCCAGATCGGCTCTCATGCTGTCCTCAGATGGCAATGCGGTTCATGTAGTTCGAAAAACCCTGCATGTAGCGAGGTGTGGGGATTAAGAAGGCATCGTGCCCATAAGGTGAGTCGATCTCCAGGTAGCAGACGTTCTTGCGCGCTGCCATCAGGGCGTCGACGATTTCACGCGAACGGGCCGGGGAGAAGCGCCAGTCGGTGGTGAACGACATGATGCAGTAGTCCGCCTTGACGTTGGCCAGGGTGGCTGCCAGGTCGCCGCCGTGGGCGGCAGCCGGGTCGAAGTAGTCCAGCGCCTTGGTCATCAGCAGGTAGGTGTTGGCATCGAACCGCCCGGAAAACTCCTCGCCCTGGTAGCGCAGGTAGCTCTCGACCTGGAACTCGACGCTGTGAAAGTCATAGTTGAGCTTGTCGCTCTTGAGCTCGCGGCCGAATTTTTCACCCATCGAGTCATCGGACAGGTAGGTGATATGGCCGACCATGCGCGCCAGCATCAAGCCCCGCTTGGGGATCACGCCCTGGTCCTGGAACGAACCGCCGTGGAACTCAGGGTCGGTGAGGATGGCCTGGCGTGCCACTTCGTTGAAGGCGATATTCTGCGCCGACAGTTTCGGTGCCGAGGCGATGTCGACGCAGTGGCGCACGCGCTCCGGGTAGGTCATGGTCCACTGTAGCGCCTGCATGCCACCCAGGCTGCCGCCAACGATGGCTGCCCACTGCTGGATGCCCAGGCGATCGGCCAGACGCGCCTGGCTGTGCACCCAGTCTTCCACCGTCAGTACCGGAAACTCGGCGCCGTAGGGTTTGCCAGTGGCCGGGTTGACGCTGCTGGGGCCGGTGCTGCCGTTGCAACCGCCGAGGTTGTTCAGGCTGACCACGAAGAAACGGTTGGTATCGATGGGCTTGCCAGGGCCGATGCAGCTGTCCCACCAACCCGGTTTACGGTCGGTGGCAGCATGGTAGCCGGCGGCATGGTGGTGGCCAGACAGCGCATGGCAGATCAGCACGGCATTGCTCGCGCTGGCATTGAGGGTGCCGTAGGTCTCGTAGACCAGCTCGTAACTGGCCAGGGAGCGGCCGCAGGCCAGCGCCAGCGGTTCATCGAACCGGGCGGTTTGCGGTACTACCAGACCGACGGAATCTTCGGGAAAGACAGTGGACATCGACCCTGCTCACGCTTGACGGAGGCGTAAGTCTAAAGAGCGCTACCCCCAGCGGCAAGCAAAGGCTTGCCGCTGGGTGCATGCGGGGTCAGATCATCCGCCACAGCTCCTGGGGCATGCCGGCATAGGCAGCCAGCGGTGGCATGACGAACGACTGGATCACCTGAATCGCCAGGAAGGCGAAGATCGGCGAAATGTCCATGCCGCCCAGGTTGGGCACGATGCGGCGGAAGGGGGCGAGCACCGGCTCGCTGATCTGGTAGGCCAGTTCGGCGGCGGGGTTGTGGCTGTTGGGCGCAACCCAGGAAACGATCACCATCACGATCATCGCCACCCAGAAGATCTTCAGGAACAGCGAGGTAATGCCGATGATCGCCCACATCAGCAAGTGCAGGACGTCACCGAAGGTGCCATAGGTGACCATTAGCACGAAGGCCATCAGCAGCGCCTGGATCAGCACCGACAGCAGCAGCGACGAGGTGTCCAGGCCGCCAATGCTGGGGATGATGCGGCGGATCGGCTTGAGCAGCGGCTGGGTGGCGCGCACCGCGAACTGGCACAGCGGGTTGTAGAAATCGGCCTTGACCAGCTGCAGTACGAAGCGCAGCAACACGATCACCAGGTACAGGCTGACCAAGGTTTGCACCACGAAAATCGCGGCGCCGGAGAGTGCATTCATCGATAACTCCTTATTTGCCCAGTTGTTCGGCCAGTTCGGCGGAGCGTGTCGCGGCAGCCTGTAGGGCCTGCTCGACGATCGCTTCGAAGCCGCTGGCCTGGAACGACTTGATCGCCGCTTCAGTGGTGCCGGCGGGCGAGGTGACACGGCGGCGCAGTTCGGCGGCGTCGACATCGCTGGCAACCGCCATGCGTGCAGCGCCCAAGGCCGTGTGCAGGGTCAGTTGCGAGGCGGTTTCACGCGGCAGCCCAAGCTTTTCGCCTGCGGCAGTCATGGCCTCGATCAGCAGGAAGAAGTAGGCCGGGCCACTGCCGGAAACCGCGGTCACGGCGTCCAGTTGCTGTTCCTGCTCAAGCCACAGGGCCGTGCCTACCGCCGACAGCAGTTGCTCGGCCTGCTCGCGCTGTGCGGCCGACACCTCGGCGGTGGCGTACAGGCCGCTCACGCCCTGGCGCAGGAGCGCGGGGGTATTGGGCATGCAGCGCACCACGGGGCGCGCGCCCACCCAGCTTTGCAGGCTGGCGCAGGTGATACCGGCAGCGATGGAAACGATGAGTTGGCCATCACGCAGGCTGGGTTGCAGGGCCTGGCAAACCGCTTTCATGACCTGTGGCTTGACCGCCAGCACGATCACGTCGGCGCCGTCGATGGCCTGGGCATTGTCCTCGAAGGTTTCGATGCCGTGTTCGGCCTGGATGCGGCTGCGGGTCTCGGCGCCCGGATCGCTGGCGCGAATCTGCGAGGCGTCCAGGCCCTGGGCACGCAGACCTCCGATCAGGCTGGCCGCCATGTTGCCGGCGCCGATAAAGGCAATACGAGTCTTGCTCATGTCAGGTCCTTGTGGAAAAGAGTGAGTAAAGCATGCCATCAGCCCTGGCCGGGGTTAAGTGGGGCGCGGGCACCGAACAGGGCGGTACCGATGCGTACCCAGGTCGCACCTTGTGTAATGGCCGCTTCCAGGTCGTGGCTCATGCCCATGGACAAGGTGTCCAGCCCCAGGTGCTGCTGTTCCAGCAGGTTACGCAGGCTGGCGAAGGCGGCCTCCTGAGCGGCGCGGTCGTCGGTGGGTTCGGGGATCGCCATCAGCCCGCGCAGGCGCAGGTTGGGCAGGGCCGCCACGGCCTTGGCCAAGGCCGGCAGTTCGGCGGCGGCGCAGCCGGACTTGCTGTCTTCGCCACTGACGTTCACCTGCAGGCAGATGTTCAGCGGTGCCAGCCCGGCAGGGCGCTGTTCTGAAAGGCGTTGGGCGATTTTCAGGCGGTCCACGGAATGCACCCAGTCGAAATGCTCAGCAATGGCTTTGGTCTTGTTCGATTGAATGGGGCCAATGAAGTGCCAGATCAAGGGCAAGTCGCCGAGTGCCTGCTGCTTTGTCAGGGCTTCCTGTAGGTAATTTTCCCCGAAATCGCACACGCCAGCGGCGTACAGCTCGCGGATCGCAGCGGCTGGCTTGGTCTTGCTCACGGCCAGCAGTTGGACGCTGGCCGGCTCACGCCCGGCTGCCTGTGCAGCACTGGCGATACGGGCGGAAATCGCGGAAAGGTTGTCTGCTAGGGTGGACATGAAGGGTGGCCGGCTAGTGTTGGGTTTGCGGCATTCTACCTACTTGAAAGCCTTTGGGGAGTCTCATGGATGTGACCGACCTGTTGGCACGGGCCGTGGCGGTGCAGGCTTCGGACCTGCACCTGGCGGCCGGCCAGACACCCATGCTGCGCCTGGACGGCGAGCTGCAGCGCATGGCCATGCCGCCGCTCGCCGCGGGCGCCTTGGTCGAGGGCATGGCAACCCTGCTCGATGACACGCAGCGCGAGCAGTGGGCGCAAGGGGCTGAACTGGACCTGGCGCTGGCGCTGCCTGCCCTAGGGCGCTTTCGCGTGAACCTGTTTCGCCAGCTGAATGGGCCTGCGGCGACCTTCCGCCTGATCCCAGGGCGTATTGCCACGCTGGATGAGCTAGCGCTGACCGATGTGTTTCAGGCGGTGGTCCAGTACCGCGATGGTCTGGTGCTGGTGGGTGGGCCGACCGGCAGTGGCAAGTCCAGCACACTGGCAACGTTGCTGGACCAGCTGAACCGCGAAAAGGCGCTGCACATCATTACCCTGGAAGACCCTGTTGAAGTTATCCACAGCAGCCAGCGTAGCCTGGTCAACCAGCGCGAGGTCGGCCGCCACAGCAGCGGCTTTGCCCAGGGGTTACGCAGCGCGCTGCGCCAGGACCCGGACGTGATCATGATCGGCGAGTTGCGCGACCTGCAGACCGTTCGCCTGGCCTTGCAAGCGGCCGAGACCGGGCACCTGGTGCTGGCGACGGTACATGCGCGCTCGGCGGCCAGCAGCATCGAGCGGCTGGTGGAGGTATTTGCAGCCGATGAAAAGCCGTTGGTGCGGGCGATGCTGGCGGAGTCGTTGCAAATGGTGGTGGCGCAGGTGCTGGTACGCCGCGTGGGCGGTGGGCGGGTTGCAGCGCGGGAAGTGTTGGTGGCGACGCCGGCGGTGCGCAACCTGGTGCGCGAGGGGCGGATGGCGCAGTTGTGTTCGGTGATGCAGGCGGGTGGTGCGCAAGGGATGCGGACGATGGAAGGGGCATTGCGTGGGTTGCGAGAGAAAGGCCTGGTTGACGATTGCTAGTGCCTCTACAGGCTCTCTCGCCAGCAAGCCAGCTCTCATAGAACAGTACATAACTTATTGATTTAGCGGGGTCTTTGTGGGAGCGGGCGTGCCCGCGAACACCGGCATCGCCGGTGCCTGCCACCGCGTCGCCTGCTTCGCGGGCACGCCCGCTCCCACACAGGCCGCGTCGCGGTTACGAATCGAGTTCCCTGTGCGACAGCGCAGCCCGTAGGGCTGTGTGATCTCCCACAGGTTCACCACAGTTCTACAGATTTGTGGGGGAGCTGGCTTGCCGGCGATCGGGCCATTGCAGGTGGAAAAATCTTAGCGCTTGGCCAGGCTCAGCTGCTGCTCTTTCGGCAGCACCCGTTTGGCGACCACGTAATGCTTCTGCCAGTAAGGCTTGCTCAGGTTGTCGATGCTCACCCGCTTGCCGCGGCGTGGCGCGTGGATGAAACGGTCGTTGCCCAGATAGATGGCCACGTGGTTCACCCGCCGGCTTTTGATGTTGAAGAAGATCAGGTCCCCTGGCTTCAACTCGCCCTTGGCCACTTTCACCCCATGGCCCTGGGCCATGGCATTGGAGGTGCGTGGCAGGTCTACGTTGGCCACGTCGTTGAAGGCGTACTTGACCAGGCCACTGCAGTCAAAGCCCTTTTTCGGGCTGCTGCCACCCCAAACGTAGGGGGTACCAAGTACATTGACCGCGCGGCTGAGCACATCGCTGCTCTGCTTGGGCGACATCGCGGCCACCTTGCTACCGCGCGTGCTGGCGGCGCTGACAGTGCGAGCATGGGGCGCAGTCTGCTTGACCGCTGCATGCCTCACGGCGGCATTGCTGGTGTAGCCGGTGAAACCATTGGGAAGACGTTGCTCACGATTGGTGGCGTGGGCGGCCAGGGGCAATAATAGGCAGAGGGTCAGCCATGTCTTGAGTAAAAGCGGCATAGATGAAGCTCTTATGAATAGTTATGTGTTGGGCGCGCAACTTTATAACAGCTTTTTGATCAATTTATGATCCGTTGGTCGATTGGCAGGGTGCCATACGTCGGCCTGTGACAAAAAAGTCACATTTTTTCTTAGAAAATTTTTCCATAACCCACGAGGGCTAGGCATGAACAGTTATCAACAGGGAACGCCCTACCACGACACGCACAGCAAGACCATCGGCTACCTGCTGTGGATTTTCGGCTTCACCGGGTCGCATCGTTTCTACTACGGCAAGCCGATAACCGGCACCCTCTGGTTCTTCACCTTCGGCCTGCTGGGTATCGGCTGGCTGATCGACCTGTTTCTGATCCCGGCCATGGACCGCGAGGCGGACCTGAGGTTCCAGTCTGGGCGCATCGACTACAACATCGCCTGGGTCCTGCTGACGTTCCTCGGCGTCTTCGGCCTGCACCGGCTGTATCAGGGCAAGTGGGTGACCGCGATCATCTACTTCCTGACCGGTGGCCTGTTCCTGGTAGGGGTGCTGTACGACTTCTGGACACTCAATAGCCAGGTGTCCGAGCGCAACGCGGGGCGGGGCTGAGAGGGCAAGGGCTGCTTTGCAGCCCTGTCGCTAGGCAAGGCCGCTGCACCGGGGCGGCTCAAGTCTGACGGGGGCGCACAGCGCCCCGTTCAAAGGTTACTGGCGGGTCTGGCGCTGTTGCAGCAACAGGTTGGCAAAACCAGCGCCGGCGAGCTGTTTCTGCGCACCGGTCAGCTGTTCGCGGTTGCTGAACGGGCCGACCATCACGCGGTACCAGGTTTCTTCCTTGACCGTACCCGACTCCACCTTCACTGACTGCCCCAGCAGAATGATCTGGGCCCGCACCTTGTCGGCGTCGGCCTGTTTGCGGAACGAGCCCGCCTGCAGGAAGTACTGGGTGGTCGCTGCCGGCTTGATCACTGGCGGGGCCGGAGGCGGGGTTTGGCCAAGCAGTGCTGCCTGGGCCCGCGCCGTGTCGATTTTCGCCGCTTCAGCGGGGGTAACCGGTGTGACCGGCTGAGCCGGGACCGGGGGTGTTTTCTCCGGTACGGCCTCTGGCGGCACGATGACTTCCGACTCTGGCAGCAAGGTGTAGAAGTCGTACTTCGGTTTCACCGGCTGTTGCGGTGTGGCCTGGGCAGGCTTGCTGGCTTCGGCCACTTTGTCGGCCTTCTGCTGCTCGGGTTTGGCCCGCTTGATGTCATCGCCGCCGGGTTCGAGCTTCATCAGGAACACGATGAACGCGCCAACGGTCAGGCCGACCGCCAGCCATACCCAGCCGGGGATCGGCTGTTTGGCTGGCGCTGTCTGGCGGCTGGCGCCGCGTTTGGGTGCGGGTTTTTTCTTGGCAGCCAACTTACATGCGCTCCAGGGTTTCCAGGCCGAGCAGTTCCAGACCTTGTTTGAGGGTGCGGCCAGTCAGGGCGGCCAGGCGCAGGCGGCTCTGTTGCTGCTCGGGAGTTTCAGCGGCGAGGATCGGGCAGTTCTCGTAGAAGCTGGAGAACAGGCCGGCGAGGTCGTACAGGTAGCTGCACAGTACGTGCGGTGTGCCTTTCTCGGCAACGCTGTTCAGGGTTTCGCCAAACTGCGCCAGGCGTGCGGCCAGGTCCTGCTCGTGGGCGGCCTGCAGCACGATCTTGCCATCGGCTTGGTCAAAGCGCTTGCCCAGCTTGCGGAATACGCCAGCTACACGGGTATAGGCGTACAGCAGGTAAGGCGCGGTATTGCCTTCGAAGTTGAGCATCAGCTCGAAGTTGAAGCTGTAGTCGCTGGTGCGGTGTTTGGACAGGTCGGCGTACTTCACCGCGCCAATACCCACCACTTCGCCGATGCGGCGCAGTTCGTCGTCGGCCAGGCTCGGGTTCTTTTCCTTGACCAGCGCGTAGGCCCTTTCCTTGGCCTCGGTCAGCAGGTCGATCAGCTTCACGGTGCCGCCGTCGCGGGTTTTGAACGGGCGGCCATCGGCGCCGTTCATGGTGCCGAAGCCCATGTGCTCCATTTGCATCGGGTGGCCGACGAAGCCTGCGCGGCGGGCCACTTCGAACACCTGGTTGAAGTGCAGGGCCTGGCGCTGGTCGACGAAGTACAGGGCACGGTCGGCCTTGAGCACATTGCTGCGGTAGCGCACGGCGGCCAGGTCGGTGGTGGCGTACAGGTAACCGCCGTCGGCCTTCTGCACGATCACTGGCAGCGGGTCGCCGTCGCTGTTCTTGAACTCGTCGAGGAACACGCACTGGGCGCCCTGGTCTTCGACCAGCAGGCCCTTGGCCTTGAGGTCGGCCACGACATTGGCCAGGTCGTCGTTGTAGGCGCTTTCACCCATCACGTCCGCCATGGTCAGCTTGACGTTGAGCAGTTCATACGTCTTTTGGCAGTGCGACAGCGAAATGTCCTTGAAGCGTGTCCACAGGGCCAGGCATTCCGGGTCACCGGCCTGCAGCTTGACCACCAGGCCGCGGGCGCGGGTGGCGAATGCCTCGGACTCGTCGAAACGCTGCTTGGCCGCGCGGTAGAAGTTTTCCAGGTCCGACAGCTCATCGCTGGTGATCGGGTTTTCCTGCAGGTAGGCCATCAACATGCCGAACTGGGTGCCCCAGTCGCCCACGTGGTTCTGGCGAATGACGGTGTCGCCCAGGAACTCCAGCACCCGCGCCACGCTGTCACCGATGATGGTCGAGCGCAGGTGGCCGACGTGCATCTCTTTGGCCAGGTTGGGGGCCGACAGGTCGACCACCACTTTTTGCGCCGGGCCGGCCTTGCGCGCGCCCAGGTGGGCGTCGGCCAGGGCAGCGTCCAGGCGGTTGGCCAGGGCGTCGGTGTTCTGGAAGAAATTGAGGAAGCCAGGGCCTGCGATCTCGACCTTGCTGATATCGGCGCTGGCCGGCAGGGCGTTGATCAGTTTTTCCGCCAGGTCGCGCGGCTTCATGCCGGCCGGCTTGGCCAGCATCATCGCGATATTGCTGGCGAAGTCGCCGTGGGTTTTGTCCCGGGCGTTTTCCACCTGGATCGCCGGCGACAGCCCTTCAGGCAGCACACCGTCGGTGACGAGTTGGGTGAGGGCTTGCTGGATCAGCTGGCGAATGGTGTCTTTCATGGGGGTCTCTTTTCGACCGCAAGCGCGGTGCAGCGCTTGGATGCGCAGGTGGAAAAACTGGGCATTATCCGTGCCTGGGAGCGGGTTGCCAACCTTTGGGCTTCACGTTGGAAGTCGCGAGTAGCAAGTCGCAAGTAGCAAGTAGCAAGTAGCAAGTAGCAAGTAGCAAGTAGCAAGTAGCAAGTAGCAAGAAAAAGCTTGGTTGCGCCGCCTGGCCCTGTTCCGCTCTTGCTTGCAGCTTGCAGCT
>NZ_BLJG01000113.1 GCF_009932375.1 Pseudomonas juntendi | reverse complement strand
GTACCGCCCCCCGCCCCGGAGCCGGAGGTACGCCCGACCCGCATCATCACTTCGCCCGTACGCGGCGGCCAGCAGATCTACGCCCAAGGTGGCGATCTGATAGTCACGGCTTCGGTCAGCCCGGGTGCGGAACTTCTGGCCGATGGCAACATCCATGTGTACGGCGCCATGCGCGGCCGCGCCCTGGCCGGCATCAAAGGCAATACCAAGGCACGTATCTTCTGCCAGCAGATGACCGCCGAAATGGTCTCCATCGCTGGCCAGTACAAGGTCTGCGAAGACCTGCGCCGCGACCCGCTGTGGGGCACCGGCGTGCAAGTCAGCCTGTCTGGTGACGTGTTGAACATCACCCGTCTTTAACGGATACTTGCCAGCATTTTTAGTGCAACTTTTTTTACAGTTGCCTTTTATTTGAGCTATTAAAGCTATTTCAGTTTTTTGCAGGGACAAGTGTCCCGACTATTTTAGGGGTGAAACACCTTGGCCAAGATTCTCGTGGTTACTTCCGGCAAGGGGGGTGTGGGCAAGACCACCACCAGCGCCGCCATTGGTACCGGCCTCGCACTGCGCGGCCACAAGACCGTCATCGTCGACTTCGACGTGGGCCTGCGTAACCTCGACCTGATCATGGGCTGCGAACGCCGCGTGGTGTACGACTTCGTCAACGTGGTCAACGGCGAAGCCAACCTGCAGCAGGCCCTGATCAAGGACAAGCGCCTCGAGAACCTGTACGTGCTGGCCGCCAGCCAGACCCGTGACAAGGACGCGCTGACCCAGGAAGGCGTGGAAAAGGTACTGATGGACCTGAAAAAGGACTTCGAGTACGTGATCTGCGACTCGCCGGCCGGTATCGAGAAAGGCGCGCACCTGGCGATGTATTTCGCCGACGAAGCGATTGTCGTGACCAACCCTGAAGTGTCGTCGGTACGTGACTCGGACCGCATGCTGGGTATCCTGTCGAGCAAATCGCGCCGTTCCGAGAACGGCGAAGAGCCGATCAAGGAGCACCTGCTGATCACCCGCTACCATCCCGAGCGCGTGGTGAAGGGCGAAATGCTCAGCGTGGCCGACGTCGAAGAAATCCTGTCGATCAAACTCAAAGGCGTCATCCCGGAGTCTCAGGCTGTGCTCAAGGCTTCCAACCAGGGTATCCCGGTCATCCTCGATGACCAGAGCGACGCTGGCCAGGCCTACAGCGATGCAGTCGACCGCCTGTTGGGCAAAGAGAAGCCAATGCGCTTCATCGATGTACAGAAGAAAGGATTCTTCGAGCGCATTTTCGGGAGCAAATAAACCATGAACCTTTTTGACTTCTTTCGTGGCAGACAGAAACAGACCAGCGCGTCGGTGGCGAAAGAGCGTCTACAGATCATCGTGGCGCACGAGCGCGGCCAGCGCAGCGAGCCGGACTACCTGCCGGAGCTGCAGAAAGAACTGCTGGAAGTGATCCGCAAGTATGTGAACATCGGCAATGACGACGTGCATATCGAGCTGGAGAACCAGGGCAGCTGCTCGATTCTGGAGCTGAACATTACCTTGCCGGATCGTTGATTCGGCAAAAAAGCCGGGGCTGCGTTGCAGCCCTTTCGCGACACAAGGCCGCTCCCACAAGGGTTATGCACCCCCCTGTGGGAGCGGCCTTGTGTCGCGAAAGGGCCGCAAAGCGGCCCCGCTGTTTTCCCCTGATATAACCGAGACCGAGCAATGCCGCTGTCGAACATCCAGATCCTGCACGAAGACGCCGCCATCCTGGTGATCAACAAGCCGACGCTGCTGCTGTCGGTGCCTGGCCGCGCCGACGACAACAAGGACTGCCTGATCACCCGCCTGCAGGAAAACGGCTACCCCGACGCCCTGATCGTGCACCGCCTGGACTGGGAAACGTCGGGCATCATCCTGCTGGCCCGCGATGCCGACAGCCACCGCGAGCTGTCGCGCCAGTTCCACGACCGTGAAACCGAAAAAGCCTACACCGCGTTGTGCTGGGGCCAGCCGGCGCTGGACAGCGGCAGCATCGACCTGCCGCTGCGCTACGACCCGCCGACCAAGCCCCGCCACGTGGTGGACCATGAGCAAGGCAAGCATGCCCTGACCTTCTGGCGCATCGTCGAGCGCTGTGGCGACCACTGCCGGGTGGAGCTGACCCCGATCACCGGGCGTTCACACCAGTTGCGCGTGCACATGCTGTCGATCGGGCACCCGTTGCTGGGCGATCGCCTGTATGCCAACCCGCAGGCATTGGCGGCGCATGAGCGGTTGTGCCTGCACGCCTCGATGCTGAGCTTCACCCACCCGGTTTCCGGGCAACGGCTGAAGTTCGAGTGCCCTGCACCTTTTTAAGCTGCAAGCTTCAAGCTTCAAGCTGCAAGAAAAAGCAAAGACAGATCGCGTGGAAGCTTGCTCCGCGGACTGCCTTTGCTTGAAGCTTGTAGCTTACGACTTGTAGCTTATGGCTTGTAGCTTATGGCTTGAAGCTTATAGCTTGAAGCTCGAATTGGAGTGAGTTATGCGCGATGCACTGAATTCTGGCCTTATCGACTTTCTCAAGGCCTCCCCCACGCCCTTCCATGCCACCGCCAGCCTGGCCCAACGCCTGGAGGCAGCCGGTTACCAGCGCCTGGACGAGCGTGATAGCTGGGCCACGGTGCCGGGCGGGCGCTACTACGTCACCCGCAACGACTCGTCGATCATCGCCATCAAGTTGGGCAAGCAAGCCCCGCTACACCACGGTATCCGCATGGTCGGCGCGCATACCGACAGCCCTTGCCTGCGGGTCAAGCCGCAGCCCGAGCTGCAGCGCCAGGGCTTTTTGCAACTGGGTGTGGAAGTGTATGGCGGCGCCCTGCTGGCGCCGTGGTTCGACCGCGACCTGTCGCTGGCCGGGCGGGTCACCTACCGCCGTGATGGCAAGGTCGAAAGCCAACTGATCGACTTCAAACTGCCCATTGCCATCATCCCCAACCTGGCCATCCACCTGAACCGCACCGCCAATGAGGGCTGGGCGATCAACCCGCAGAACGAACTGCCGCCGATTCTGGCCCAGGTGGCCGGTGACGAACGCATCGACTTCCGCGCCCTGCTCACCGAGCAACTGGCCCGTGAACACGAGCTGATCGCCGACGTGGTGCTGGACTACGAACTGAGCTTCTACGACACCCAGCAGGCCGCCTTGGTCGGCCTGAATGGCGACTTCATCGCCGCGGCCCGCCTGGATAACCTGCTGTCGTGCTACGCCGGCCTGCAGGCACTGCTGGCCGCCGACAGCGACGAAACCTGCGTACTGGTGTGCACTGACCATGAAGAGGTCGGTAGCTGCTCGGCCTGCGGCGCCGATGGCCCGATGCTGGAGCAGACCCTGCAACGCCTGCTGCCCGACGGCGACACCTACGTGCGCACCATCCAGCGTTCGCTGATGGTATCGGCTGACAACGCCCACGGCGTGCACCCCAACTATGCCGACAAGCACGACGGCAACCATGGGCCCAAACTCAACGCCGGGCCGGTGATCAAGGTGAACAACAACCAGCGTTACGCCACCAACAGCGAAACCGCTGGGTTCTTCCGCCACCTGTGCATGGCCGAAGAAGTGCCCGTGCAGAGCTTCGTGGTACGCAGCGACATGGGCTGTGGCTCGACCATCGGGCCGATCACGGCCAGCCACCTGGGTGTGCGCACCGTGGATATCGGCTTGCCCACCTTTGCCATGCACTCGATTCGCGAGCTGTGTGGTAGCCATGACCTGGCGCACCTGGTGAAGGTGCTGACAGCGTTCTACCGGTGCCGCGAGCTGCCTTGAGGTAGGCAGGTCTGGCCCTATCGCCGGCAAGCCAGCTCCCACAGGTCCCCACAATACCTGGGTCTGCGGGGTTGCCTGTAGCCCACAATGCCAGGGCCTGCAGGGGACCTGTGGGAGCCGGCTTGCCGGCGATAGGGCCTGGCCTGCTCAAGGTCAATCCCGCTTCGCTTGCCACCCGCTATGCTTGTTACATGGCCCCACTGCAAAAGGATTGCTGTCCATGTCCCCGTTTTTGTCCCTGTTCGTGCCGGTTTTCCTGTTCCTGCTGTTGCTGACCGTTGGCTTCAGCATGCGCGAACGCAGTATCGGTGTGCTGATGATGTGGATCGGCACCTTGGGCATCTTTGGCCTGACCTGCTGGAAGATCCTCGAGAAACTGCCGACATAAACCTCTACACTCGGGCAATCGTTTGACCTGAGGTAGATTTGCCAGTGCCTGCCCTTCTGCGTTTCCTGTCCCTACTGTTCTTGCTGTTCATCACCCCGGTGCAGGCAGCGGGCCTGCCCAGCCTGCTGGGCAGCAGCGCGCCCGCGCAGCCGGAGGCCACCGAGCCACTGGGCAAGTCGCTGGACGAGGTGATCAAGAACCTCGAGAACGACCAGCAACGGGCCAAGCTGCTGGCCGACCTGAAAAAACTGCGCGATGCCACCCGGCAAACTCAGCCCAGTGTCGAGCAAGGTGTGCTCGGCCTGATCGGCGGTGCGCTGAGTGACTTCGAAAAACAGTTCAGCGGCGATGCCAGCCCGTTCCACCGCTGGGCGGCGGAAATCGAACAGGCCCAGGTCGAGCTGACCGAGCTGATGGTGCCGGTGCACCAGTGGCCGGCCATCCTGTTCGGCTTTGCCGCGGTGATTGCCGTGTGGAGCCTGCTGGCCTACTTCTTCAACTGGGTCGGCCACCGCATACGCCTGCGGTTTGGCCTGAGTGAAGAACTGCCGCAACACCCACGCACCTGGGACCTGGTGCGCTTTGCCTTGCGCAAGCTGGGCCCCTGGCTGGTGGCGCTGGTGTTCACCGTGTACCTGAGCTTCGTGCTGCCGCCGTCACTGGGCAAATCGCTGGCCATGGTGCTGGCCTACGCGCTGGTGGTGGGCACCTGCTTCTCGGCGGTGTGCGTCATCGCCTTTTCGCTGCTCGACGGCCCGCACCGCCACCGCGCCCTGCATATCCTGCGGCACCAGGCGTTCCGGCCGCTGTGGCTGATCGGCAGCTTCGCCGCCTTTGGCGAGGCCATGAGCGACCCGCGCCTGCTGGTGGCATTGGGTACCCACCTGGCACATGCGCTGGCAACCCTGGCCAATGTGATTGCCGCCCTGTGTACCGGGCTGTTCATCCTGCGCTTCCGCCGGCCGATCGCCCACCTGATCCGCAACCAGCCGCTGTCCCGGCGCCTGACCCGGCGCACGCTCAGCGACACCATCGAGATCCTGGGCAGCTTCTGGTTCATTCCCGCACTGATCCTGGTGGCGATTTCACTGTTCGCCACCTTCGTTTCTGCCGGTGACACCAGCACCGCGCTGCGCCAGTCGCTGATGTGCACGGTGCTGGTGGTGGTGTGCATGGTGCTCAATGGCCTGGTGCGGCGGCATGCAGCCAACCCCAAGCGGGCGGCCAAGCGCCAGGCGGTGTATGCCGAGCGCCTGCGCAACTTTGGCTACCTGCTGGTGCACATCCTCATCTGGCTGCTGTTCATCGAGCTGGGCCTGCGCGTGTGGGGCCTGTCGATGATCACCTTCGCCGAGGGCGACGGTCACGACATCAGCGTGCGCCTGCTGGGGCTGGCCGGCACGCTGATCGTCGCCTGGCTGGTGTGGATCCTGGCCGACACCGCCGTGCACCATGCCTTGGTACGTTCGCGCCGGGGGCTGGCCAATGCCCGCGCGCAAACCATGATGCCGTTGATCCGCAACGTGATGTTCGTGGTCATCTTCATCATTGCCGTGATCGTGGCCCTGGCCAACATGGGCATGAACGTCACCCCGCTGCTGGCCGGTGCCGGCGTGATCGGCCTGGCCATCGGCTTTGGCGCGCAGTCGCTGGTGGCCGACCTGATCACCGGGCTGTTCATCATCATCGAAGACTCGCTGGCCATCGACGACTACGTGGATGTCGGCGGCCACCTGGGCACCGTCGAGGGGCTGACCATTCGCACCGTGCGCCTGCGCGATATCGACGGCATCGTGCACACCATTCCGTTCAGCGAAATCAAGAGCATCAAGAACTACTCGCGGGAGTTCGGCTACGCGATCTTCCGGGTGGCGATCCCGCACAGCATGAACATCGACCAGGCCATCACGCTGATTCGCGAAGTCGGGCAAAAACTGCGCAACGACCCACTGATGCGCCGCAATATCTGGTCGCCGCTGGAGCTGCAGGGGGTGGAAAGCTTCGAGTCGGGTTCGGCGGTGTTGCGGGCACGGTTCAAGACCGCGCCGATCAAGCAATGGGAAGTGTCGCGGGCGTTCAACCTGGCGCTGAAGCGGCAACTGGACGAGGCCGGGCTGGATCTGGCGACGCCACGGTTGTCGGTGCAGGTGGTGACCGCCGGGGGTGGTGGGATGGCGGAAACCGGTTCCTCCAGTTAGCGCCTCTTCGCGGGCTTGCCCGCTCCCACAGGGTAATCACAGTGTTCAAGGCCTGTGCAGTACCTGTAGGAGCGGGCAAGCCCGCGAAGCAGCCAACACCCTAGCCCGCCTGGGCACGAATACGAATGGCATCATGCCGCCAATACTCCAGGTCACAGTCGATCAGGTGCCCATACTGGTCGCTGTTGACCCGGGTAATGTGCAGACCCGGGCTCCCCGCCGATACTTTCAACGCCCCCGCCGCTTCGACCGGCAATGCCGTGGGCAGGATCTCGAAACACACCTGCCCATACTCGATGCCATACACCCGCCCATAGATCTCGGTCAGCGACTGCGCCAGGTCGTGCTCGAGGATGTCCGGAAAATACCGGGGGTCGAGGTAGTGCTCGGCATACAACACTGCCCGCCCATCAATGCGCCGCAACCGGCAGATGCGCACCACACTGGACAACGCCGGCAACTGCAGGCGCGCGCAGATGGCCGCCGGGGCTGGCTGCAGCCGCGCCGACAGCAGCTCGGTACTGGCCACGCGCCCCTGGGCGCGCACCATGGCATGGAAGTGGCTGCGTTCGATCAGGTCGTAGGTCAGGCGCTGCGGCGCCACAAACCAGCCGCGCCGCTCTTCGCGGTAGATCAGGCCCTGGGCTTCAAGCTGCACCAGCGCTTCACGCAGGGTAATGCGCGTGGTGCCGAACAGCTCGCTCAGCCGGCGCTCGGCCGGCAACTTGCCGCCCGGCTCCAGCAAGCCGTGCTCGATCTGCTCCTGCAGGGCATGGCAGATGGCTGTTACCGCACGCGGGGGCATCGACTGCATCAAAAGGTTACCTATCTGGACTAGTCCAGCCCCACAAAGGGGCCTGTGAAGATTAGTGCAGCCTAGGCAGGGCTGATGAATATCCTGTGACAAGCGCCTGCCGCGACCCTTGCCAGAAACGCGCCAAGGCCGCCCGACCGGTTGAATTCCGTGGTCTACGCTTTAGTCGCAGGGCCGTTGCCGGTGTACCCCTACATCAAATTGTCACGCAAGCGGCCTACCTTGGCTCAAGGTTTGCTGACCTAGACCAACGGTCACCAGACAACCCCTCACTCCTAACAACGATCGCTACAGGCACCCATACCAAGGAGCTTCGGATGAAAAAGTTGTTCATGGCGTCACTGCTCGGTTCGGCCATTACCCTGTGCACCTCGGCGCTGGCCGCCGGCCCTGACCTCAAGGCGCTGGAAGACGCCGCCCGCAAGGAAGGCACCATCAACAGCGTGGGCATGCCCGATGCCTGGGCCAACTGGAAAGGCACCTGGGAAGACCTGGCCAGCAAATATGGCCTCAAGCACAGCGACACCGACATGAGCTCGGCGCAGGAGCTGGCCAAGTTCGAGGCCGAGAAAGACAACGCCAGCGCCGATATCGGTGACGTGGGCGCCGCCTTCGGCCCGATTGCAGTGGCCAAGGGTGTCAGCCAACCGTACAAGCCCAGCACCTGGGACCAGGTGCCGACGTGGGCCAAGGATGAAGATGGCCACTGGGCACTGGCCTATACCGGCACCATCGCCTTCATCATCAACAAGGATTTGGTCAAGGAAGGCGATCGCCCAACCACCTGGCATGACCTGGAGAAGGGCAAGTATAAAGTCGCCATCGGTGACGTCGGCACCGCTGCCCAGGCGGCCAATGGCGTGTTGGCGGCAGCCATTGCCTACAAAGGCAGTGAAAGCAACATCGAACCCGGCCTGCAACTGTTCACCAAACTGGCGCAGCAGAAGCGCCTGTCCCTGGCGAACCCGACCATCCAGACCCTTGAAAAGGGTGAAGTTGAAGTGGGCGTGGTATGGGACTTCAACGGCCTGAGCTACCGCGAGCAGATCGACCCCAAGCGTTTTGAAGTGCTGATCCCGGCCGACGGCTCGGTGATTTCCGGCTATACCACCGTCATCAACAAATATGCCAAGCACCCCAACGCTGCCAAGCTGACTCGTGAATACATCTTCAGCGACGCCGGGCAGATCAACCTGGCCAAGGGGCACGCCCGGCCGATCCGGGCCGAGCACATGAAGTTGCCGGAAGACGTGCAGGCCAAACTGCTGCCCAACGAGCAGTACAGTGCGGCGCAGCCGATCAAGAATGCCGAAGCCTGGGAAACGACCTCGAAGAAGCTGCCGCAATTGTGGCAGGAGCAGGTGATCATCGAGATGGAATGAAGAAGCTTCAAGTTTCAAGTTTCAA
>NZ_BLJG01000112.1 GCF_009932375.1 Pseudomonas juntendi | reverse complement strand
GCACCCCCCCGCCCGGTGACCATCAATGGCGGCTATGCCATGCCCAGCTGGTACGACATCAAGGCCATGACCCCGGCCCGCGCCATAGACGAGGCTCAGCTGGAGGCGTCGGCCGAGCAAGTGGTGGCGCTGATCAAGGCGGAGCAGGCCAAAGGCGTCAGCTTGTCGCGCATCTTCCTCGCCGGTTTCTCCCAGGGCGGCGCCGTGGTGTTGCACACTGCCTATATAAAGTGGCAAGAGGCCCTGGGTGGGGTGATAGCCCTGTCCACCTACGCCCCCACCTTCAATGACCAACACCAGCTCAGTGCCTGCCAGCAACGCACCCCTGCCCTGTGCCTGCATGGCGTGCACGACCCGGTGGTGATCCCGGCCATGGGCCGCACTGCCTTCGAGTACCTGAACACTTGGGGCGTAGCTGCCCGCTGGCACGAATACCCAATGGAACACGAGGTGGTGGTCGAAGAGTTGAGCGACATCCACGACTGGCTGGCAAAGCAACTGCAATGAGCCAAGGCCGCCTGTAGTTGTAAGGCTATTCCACTACGCCACGCCCGATTCTTGCATTACACTGCCCGGCGTACATTCCTTAATCAGTTGATGAGACGATCGTGCTCAAGGCACTCAAGAAAATATTCGGCAAGGGAGAGGCTGCACCACAGGCCGCCGCTCCTGCTGCCAGTGTGACGCCGCCTGCGCCGGCCCCCGCCAGCGAGGCGCAACCGGCGGCCCCACGCGCCAACCCTACCCCCAAGGCAGAATCGCCTGTCGCCGCAACGCCAGTGGCCGACAAGCCGGCCAAGGACAAACCACGTCGCGAGCGCAAGCCCAAGCCCCAGGCCAGCCTGTGGAAACTGGAAGACTTCGTGGTCGAGCCGCAGGAGGGCAAGACCCGCTTCCACGACTTCAAGCTGTCCAGCGAGGTGATGCACGCTATTCACGACCTGGGCTTCCCCTACTGCACGCCGATCCAGGCGCAGGTGCTGGGTTACACCCTGCGTGGCCAGGATGCCATCGGCCGGGCCCAGACCGGCACCGGCAAAACCGCAGCATTTCTGATCTCGATCATTTCCCAGTTGCAGCAGACCCCTGCGCCCAAAGAGCGCTACATGGGTGAGCCGCGGGCACTGATCATCGCGCCAACCCGCGAGCTGGTGGTACAGATCGCCAAGGACGCAGCGGCGCTGACCAAGTACACCGGCCTGAACGTCATGAGCTTCGTCGGCGGCATGGACTTCGACAAGCAACTCAAGGCCCTGGAAGCGCGCCACTGCGACATCCTGGTGGCTACACCGGGCCGCCTGCTGGACTTCAACCAGCGGGGCGAGGTGCACCTGGACATGGTTGAAGTGATGGTGCTGGACGAAGCCGACCGCATGCTCGACATGGGCTTCATTCCGCAAGTGCGCCAGATCATTCGCCAGACGCCGCCCAAAAGCGAGCGCCAGACCCTGCTGTTCTCGGCCACGTTCACCGAGGACGTGATGAACCTGGCGAAGCAATGGACCACCAACCCGGCCATCGTCGAGATCGAACCGGAGAACGTGGCCAGCGAAACGGTCGAGCAGCATGTCTATGCGGTGGCCGGCAGCGACAAGTACAAGCTGCTGTACAACCTGGTGACCCAGAACCGCTGGGAACGGGTGATGGTGTTCGCCAACCGCAAGGACGAAGTGCGGCGCATCGAGGAAAAACTGGTGCGCGACGGCATCAACGCCGCCCAACTGTCGGGCGACGTGCCGCAACACAAGCGTATTCGTACCCTGGAGAACTTCCGCGAAGGGCGCATCACCGTTCTGGTCGCCACCGACGTGGCCGGGCGCGGGATCCACATCGACGGCATCAGCCACGTGATCAACTTCACCCTGCCAGAGGACCCGGACGACTACGTGCACCGCATTGGCCGTACCGGCCGTGCCGGTACCAATGGCGTATCGATCAGCTTTGCCGGGGAAGATGACTCGTATCAGCTGCCGGCGATCGAAGAGCTGCTGGGGCGCAAGATCAAATGCGAAATGCCGCCGGATGAGCTGCTGAAGCCGGTGCCGCGCAAGCATCACTGACCCGTGGTTGGGAACATATCCCCCTGTAGGAGCGGCCTTGTGTCGCGATAGGGCCGCACAGCGGCCCCAGGATTTCAGCTTCAACGCATCAATTGCCGGGGCCGCTGTGCGGCCCTATCGCGACACAAGGCCGCTCCCACAGAAGGCTGGCGCAGCCTTGACTACCAGCGCCCTGCGGCATCCAGGTCACTCTGCCTGCCTTCCACCCACCTCGGCCCTTCCTGGGTATTTTCCTTCTTCCAGAACGGTGCCCGGGTCTTCAGGTAGTCCATGATGAAGTTGCAGGCATCGAACGCTGCCTGCCGATGGGCACTGGCCACGCCGACGAACACGATTGGCTCACCCGGCTCCAGCGCACCGATGCGGTGCAGCACCTGCACTTTCAACAACGGCCAGCGCTGCTCGGCCTCGGCCACGATCTTGGCCAGGGCCTTTTCGGTCATGCCCGGATAGTGTTCAAGGAACATGCCTGCCACTTCGCGACCATCATTGAAGTCCCGCACATAGCCGACAAAGCCGACCACCGCGCCTACCCCCACGTTGGCCGCATGCATGGCATTGGTCTCGACGCCCGGGTCGAACGCGTGTTCCTGCACTCGCACTGCCATGCTCACCCCCCCGTCACCGGCGGGAAGAACGCCACTTCATCACCCTCTTCCAGCGGCTCATCCAGCTTGCACAGTTCTTCGTTGCGGGCGCACATCAGGTTCTGTTCGGCCAGCAGTTCATAAGGCCCACCCTTGCCCAGCAATGCCCGGCGCACATCGTCGACAACCTTGAACTCACCCTCCATCCGCTCGGCATCCACGCCCAGCAACTCACGGTAACGCGCGAAGTACATCACTTTGACTTTCATCACGCCTGTACCTTGTAGTGGCCGCTCTTGCCGCCCAGCTTTTCCAGCAGGCGGACCTGCTCGATGACCATGCCTTTATCCACAGCCTTGCACATGTCATAGATCGTCAGCGCAGCCACGCTAGCGGCGGTCAGTGCCTCCATTTCCACACCGGTTTGCCCGGCCAGCTTGCAGCGGGCGAGGATCCGCACCGCGTCCTCGCCCTCCGCGCTGAGTTCCACCTTGACGCTGGTCAGCATCAGCGGGTGGCACAGCGGTATCAGGTCGCTGGTCTTCTTCGCCGCCTGGATGCCGGCAATGCGCGCCACGGCGAACACATCGCCCTTGGGGTGTTCACCGTCGACGATCATCTGCAGGGTCTGCGGCAACATGCGTACCCGCGCCTCGGCGGTGGCCTCGCGCTCGGTCACGGCCTTTTCAGTGACGTCGACCATGTTGGCCCGCCCCTGGGAATCAAGATGTGTCAGCACTGCTCTGCTCCTGTGAAGGGAGCCTGCAGTGTAAACCTGTGGGTCAGGTTTGAGCAGAGGTATGTGTCGGCAGGTCTGGCCGCTGTATGAACACGCTCGTGGAGATGCCGGGCAGCGGGCTGCCCGGCGACAGGGTTTTACAGATGCGACTCGGCGTACTCGGCCAGTACCGAGCGTGGCACACCCTGCAGGGTGATGTGCACGCCATGGGGGAAGTCCTTGAAGCGCTCGGTCAGGTAGGTCAGGCCCGAGCTGGTCGCGGACAGGTAGGGGGTATCGATCTGCGCCAGGTTGCCCAGGCAGACCACCTTGGACCCGGAACCGGCACGGGTGATGATGGTTTTCATCTGGTGCGGCGTCAGGTTCTGGCACTCGTCGATCAGGATCAGGCTCTGCTGGAAGCTACGGCCGCGAATGTAGTTCAACGACTTGAACTGCAGCGGCACGCGCTCGAGGATGTATTCGACGCTGCCATGGGTGCTTTCATCATCCATGTGCAAGGCTTCGAGGTTGTCGGTAATGGCGCCCAGCCACGGCTCCATCTTCTCTGCTTCGGTACCCGGCAGGAAGCCGATCTCCTGGTCCAGCCCCTGCACGCTGCGGGTGGCGATGATGCGCCGGTAGCGTTTGCTGACCATGGTCTGCTCAATGGCAGCTGCCAGGGCCAGGATGGTCTTGCCGGAACCGGCAGCACCGGTCAGGTTGACCAGGTGAATGTCCGGGTCGAGCAAGGCGAACAGCGCCAGGCTCTGATGGATGTCCCGCGGCTTCAGGCCCCAGGCCTCCTGGTGCAGCAGTGGCTCCTGGTGCAGGTCGAGCAGCAGCAACTCGTCGTCGCGGATGCCCTTCACCCAGCCGACGAAGCCCTGGTCGTCAATGATGAACTCGTTGACGTGAACGGCTGGCAGGGTGTCGATCATGTGCACGCGATGCCAGGTCCGGCCGCGCTCCTGGCGGGTATCGACCTTGCTGACCCGGTCCCAGAACGAACCGCTGACCGAGTGGTAGCCCTTGGACAGCAAGGACACGTCATCGACCAGTTGGTCGGTGCTGTAGTCCTCGGATGCGATGCCGCAGGCGCGCGCCTTCAAGCGCATGTTGATGTCTTTGGTGACCAGCACCACGTCCAGGTCGGGGCGCCGGCTGCGAACGTCCAGCAGGGTGTTGATGATGATGTTGTCGTTGAGGTGCTCCGGCAACAACTTGCCAGGCTCGTTGCGTGGGCTCATCAGGATCGAAAGAAAGCCTTTGGCCCCACTCTTGTTGCGCTGGATCGGCACGCCCTGCTCGACATCACTGGGCGAAGCGTCCCCGAGGGTCTGGTCGATCAGGCGGATGGCCTGCCGGCACTCTGCGGCGATGGTCTGTTTACCGGTCTTGAGCTTGTCGAGTTCCTCCAGCACCGTCATCGGGATGGCGACGTGATGCTCCTCGAAGTTGAGTAATGCGTTGGGGTCGTGAATCAGGACGTTGGTATCGAGCACATAGAGGATTGGCTTGCTGGAGGAAGGGGTGCGTCCTTGGTCATCCATACTCGGTCACCTTATGTCGAAGCCGCACGGCGTGGTCTGTTACGCCGCAGAGTGACTGCCGTGTCCCCGTATCCGCGTTGTTACGGGCGGGGAGCAACCTGGCCAGGAGGGTCTGGATGACGCCACCTGTGCTGCAGGGATCGGCTGTCTGGTTTCTTCATACCGCAAAAGCCATGACCGGAAAAAGCATTTTTACGTGTTTTTGAAGTTTATTTTTCCGATTGACGATAAGGCCTTGGCGGCAGGCCCAGACACGACTACGCTCAGAAGTGGTACCTCTATTCGCTGTGCCCATAGGCCCGGCAATCTTCCCAGCCGATACCGCTCTGGGCGGTACTGCGCAGCAACCACTCCACCGCCGGTTGCGCCTTGGGCAGGCTGTCATGCAGCTGGATAACACCCTTGCGCCACAACAGCATCAGGGTGAGCACGCGTTGCGCCGAGGCTTCGGCAGTCAGTGCAGTGTCATCCTGCGCGTCGATATCCCACAACGACACCCGCAACTGCTGGCTGGCCATGAACGCCTCGCCATCGGCCCGGCGTTGCCCGTAAGGGGGGCGGAACAGCGGCACGTACTGCTCCGGCAGGTCGGCCTGCACGCGGGCCTGGCTGCGCCGCAGCGAGTCCTGCCAATCGACCCACTGTGCATGCGAGCGGTACTCCCAGCCCTGTATACCCACGCACTGGCCGCGATAAAGCCTGGCCACGGTGTTCGGCATGCCGGCATCCCGGCGCTGTTGCAGGCGGTTGCCAAGCACGAAGAAGGTACCCGCCAGCTTTTGCCGGCGCAGGTAATCGGCCAGCAGGTCGGTACTGCCGCCGTCAGGCCCCGGGCCACCGACGAAGGTCAGCAGGAACATACGATCGTTCAGGCGTTCACCATCGAGCTCCCGTGCAGATAGCCGCTCCACCTCGCTGCTGGTCTGGGGCAGCAGCGCAGCTTTGCGCAGCTGTTCGTCCAGGTAGCGGCTGTGGAACTGGTGGCTGGGTTCTACCCACCCGGCATAGAACGCGCCGACATCGGTGGCGAATGTCGCCGCCTGGGTGCGTAGATCCGCCATGGACTCAACGGCATAGCAGAACGACGCATCCTGCTCGCAGCTGCGTTGCGCCTGTTGGTAGCCTGCCCATAACCGCTGCCACATGCGCGCCCGCAGTTGGCGAACCTTCTGCAGGTTGATCTGCCGCAAGCCCAGCCGCGCCGCCAGCGTCGCATCATCGAGCAGCTCGCTTTCATGCAATACCCGGGCGAACGACAGAATCTCCGCCCGCGAAGCCACATCGAACAACGCCGGGCTGTTCAGTTGCTCGGGCCACAGGCTGCGATCGAAACTGACCGGGGCTGTGGGGGCGGCTTGCACGGCCAGGCTCAACAGCGCGGCCAGCGCGGCAAAGGCGATGCGCACGGTAAAAGGCTCCGTCACGGCAAAACGCGAACTATAGCGTTAGAACCGGCCATGGTCTGTGACTATTGTCACCATAGTTTGGACTTGCACCGCCCAGCCCGTAGAATCCCAGGCCAACGATGCCAGGAGCCGACCCGATGCTGACGGTGATTTCCCCCGCCAAGACCCTCGACTACGATACCCCGCCGGTAACCGAGCGCTTCACCCTGCCCCAGTACCTGGATGATTCCCAGGTGTTGATCCAGCAACTGCGAACCCTGTCGCCGGCGCAAATCAGCGAGCTGATGCACCTGTCCGACAAACTCGCCGGCCTGAACGCCGCACGCTTCGGCAGCTGGTCTCCGGACTTCAGCCCAGCCAATGCCAAGCAGGCGCTGCTGGCGTTCAAAGGTGACGTGTACACAGGCCTTGCTGCCGAAACCCTGGGTGAGGACGACTTCAGCTACGCGCAAGACCACCTGCGCATGCTCTCCGGCCTGTACGGCCTGCTGCGCCCCCTCGACCTGATGCAGCCCTACCGGCTGGAAATGGGCACCAAGCTGGCCAATGCCCGCGGCAAGGACCTGTACGCCTTCTGGGGTACACGCATCAGTGAATGGTTGAACCAGGCCCTGGCCGCTCAGGGCGATGACGTGCTGTTGAACCTGGCCAGCAATGAATACTTCAGCGCAGTGAAACGCAGCGCCCTCAAGGCGCGGGTGATCAATGTCGACTTCAAGGACTTGAAGAACGGCCAGTACAAGATCATCAGCTTCTACGCCAAGAAAGCCCGCGGCATGATGAGCCGCTTTGTCATCGAGCAGCGCATCAACGATCCAGAGCAGCTCAAGCAGTTCGATGTCCAGGGTTACTACTACAGTGCCGAACAATCCAAGCCAGATCACCTGGTGTTTCTGCGCGATCACCCGGGCGAGTAGACCCGCCGATACCGCTTCGCGCCTTGAGCCGTTCCTGCAACCGCCACGCGGCACCCGCAGGAACCGCTTAAGCCGCGAGCACCGGCAAGGCCAGAGCTCGCCTCCACCGCCTCCAGGGCAGCTGTACATACCCGCTTTCCAAAATGATCGCTTCCACCTCTCGGGCAAAGCCACCCCTGCCGTAACCGATACCCTCCTCGCCGGCTGGCCGTCTTCGCCGCGCCATACGGCGTAATGTGCACTCGCATGATCCACCCGCGGCAGCAAGTTGAAACGCTGAAAGACAAACCGATCAGCTGATTGCGCATGACCGCACGGTGATCAGCACTGGTTGCTGTCACGTATGTCATTTATCAGGACTCGGCCGCTGCACCGGCGGTCAAGCAGGCCGAGCAGGTTCAGCAAGGTGAGACTTCATTATCGTCATTTTTATGGCGCCAAAAAAACCTTACATCAGCGTGTAAACACCGGCGCCGGTACGACCGTTCGTACCTTTTCTGACGAAATCTGAAAAAAATTTTCCGATGCTGGCAATAAAATATCTCGCAACAGTTTCGCCCTTGATACATCGGGGGCAAACCGGCGCGTGCTATCAAATTGAAATTGTCAGCAGCTTAATAAATATTTAGAAATCTTTCATCAAGACAAAACCCGTTCAGGAACTTCTCATATCAACTACCGCTCATAGAGCCGTAACGAATTTCCTGCCCACGGGTTGTGAGAGATGACTTACAGATGACAATGGCAAGGTATCCACTACCTGCCACAACATACAGACAGGCCGCCCGGCTAACGCCCAAGTGCCTGTCCTTGCAGGAGACACGCGTCCCGTACAAATCGTCCTAGTGGTTGATTTCAAAGGATTTATCCCACTTGAAAAAACAAGCACAGCAAAGCGCCGCGTAGCGCCTTGCAATAAAGACGGCTGCATGACAGGGCACGTTTTTACTACTTGGCTTTTAAATGCCTAATTTGAGTGCATAACTTTTCGTGCACTCCGGACTTATGTTGCCTGCGCTCGGTGAAGTGTGCATTCGCCATGAACCCGTGCGCCTGAAAACTGCTGTTAATCAACCCAGCCCGGCACTCCACGGAGGCGTCGGCGTGATAAACACATGAGGTGATAGCGATGCGTATCAGCATCTTTGGTTTGGGTTATGTGGGTGCAGTCTGTGCAGGCTGCCTGACGGCGCGTGGCCATGAAGTAATCGGTGTGGACGTGTCCAGCACCAAGATCGACCTGATCAACCAGGGCAAGTCGCCGATCGTGGAACCTGGCCTGGAAGCACTGTTGCAACAAGGCATCGCCAATGGTCGCCTGCGCGGCACCACCGACTTCGCCGAGGCCATTCGCGCCAGCGATGTATCGATGATCTGTGTGGGCACCCCCAGCAAGAAAAACGGTGACCTGGGCCTGGAATACATCGAGTCGGTGTGCCGGGAAATCGGCTATGTGCTGCGCGACACCACACGCCGCCATACCATCGTGGTGCGCAGCACCGTGTTGCCAGGCACCGTCAAGAACGTGGTGATCCCGATCCTCGAAGATTGCTCGGGCAAAAAGGCCGGCGTCGACTTCGGCGTCGCGGTGAACCCGGAATTCCTGCGTGAAAGCACTGCAATCAAGGACTACGACCAGCCACCGATGACCGTCATCGGCGAACTGGACAGCGCCAGCGGCGACATCCTCCAGGCGCTGTACGAAGAACTCGACGCCCCGGTCATCCGCAAGCCGATCGAAGTGGCCGAGATGATCAAATACACCTGCAACGTGTGGCATGCCACCAAGGTCACCTTCGCCAACGAGATCGGCAACATCGCCAAGGCTGTCGGTGTGGATGGCCGTGAAGTGATGGACGTGGTCTGCCAGGACAAGGTGCTCAACCTGTCGCAGTACTACATGCGCCCCGGCTTTGCCTTCGGCGGCTCGTGCCTGCCAAAGGACGTGCGCGCCCTGACCTACCGTGCCGCCAGCCTGGACGTGCGTGCCCCGCTGCTCGACTCGCTGATGCGCAGTAACGAGTCGCAGGTGCAAAACGCCTTCGAACTGATCGAAGCCCACGACAAACGCAAGGTCGCCCTGCTTGGCCTGAGCTTCAAAGCCGGCACCGACGACCTGCGCGAAAGCCCACTGGTGGAGCTGGCCGAACGCCTGATCGGCAAGGGCTACCAACTGGATATCTACGACGAGAACGTCGAATACGCCCGCGTTCATGGAGCCAACAAAGACTACATCGAATCGAAGATCCCGC
The DNA here is from genome assembly GCF_009932375.1 of Pseudomonas juntendi. Taxonomy (GTDB): domain Bacteria; phylum Pseudomonadota; class Gammaproteobacteria; order Pseudomonadales; family Pseudomonadaceae; genus Aquipseudomonas; species Aquipseudomonas juntendi. The sequence goes on along the minus strand of NZ_BLJG01000112.1, from coordinate 22,130 downwards.
ACGTATCGTCGCTGCTCAACGGTGACTTCCACAAGGTCATCGACAACGCCGACATCATCGTTCTGGGCAACCGTGACGAGCAGTTCCGTGCCCTTGCCCAGCAAGTACCGGCCGGCAAACAAGTAATCGACCTGGTCGGCTTCATGAGTGAACCGACCAGCGCAGCCAGCCGCACCGAAGGCATCTGCTGGTAAGCCCTGGGCCAGGCGGCGCAAGGCTCCCCACTTGCGCTGCCGCCCTTTCCCGAATTTTCCACGGATGCTGAACATGCAAAGGCTCCAGACAGTGCTGTTGCAGTGCGCCGGTTGGCTGCTCTACATGAGCCTGCTCATGCTGATCGCCCTGGCCCTGCCAGCCGATATCTTCGACTCGCAATCGAAGCACTTCATCTTCCTGGTCGGCGCCGTCGGCATCTGGCGCTACTCGATGGGCGCCACCCATTTCATCCGCGGCATGATCTTCCTCTACGGTGTGTACCCCTACCTGCGCCGCAAGGTGCAGAAAATGGGCAGCGCCGCCGACCCGTCGCACGTGTACCTGATGGTCACCAGCTTCCGCATCGAAGCATTGACTACCGCTCAGGTGTACAGCTCGGTGATCCGCGAGGCGATCAACTGTGGTTTCCCCACCACCGTGGTCTGCTCGCTGGTGGAAATGTCCGATGAATTGCTGGTGAAGAGCCTGTGGGCCAAGTACAACCCGCCGGCCCACGTGAAGCTGGACATCGTGCGCATCGCCGGTACTGGCAAGCGCGATGGCCTGGCCTACGGCTTCCGTGCCATCTCCCGCATGCTGCCGGACGAAAACGCCGTGGTGGCGGTGATCGACGGTGACACCGTGCTGGCCGATGGCGTGGTGCGCAAGACCGTACCGTGGTTCAAGCTGTACCCCAATGTCGGCGGCCTGACCACCAACGAGTTCTGCGAAGTACGCGGCGGCTACATCATGAGCGAATGGCACAAGCTGCGCTTCGCCCAGCGCCACATCAACATGTGCTCGATGGCCCTGTCCAAGCGCGTACTGACCATGACCGGGCGCATGTCGATGTTCCGCGCCAGCGTGGTCACCAACCCCGAGTTCATTGCCGACGTCGAAAGCGACTCGCTGATGCACTGGCGCCTGGGCCGCTTCAAGTTCCTGACCGGTGACGACAAGTCCAGCTGGTTCAGCCTGATGCGCCTGGGCTACGACACCTTCTACGTGCCGGACGCTGCCATCAACACGGTCGAGCACCCGCCGGAGAAAAGCTTCTTCAAGGCCAGCCGCAAGCTGATGTACCGCTGGTACGGCAACAACCTGCGGCAGAACTCCCGTGCGCTGGGCCTGGGCCTGCGGCGCCTGGGGCTGTTCACCAGCATCGTGCTGTTCGACCAGCGCGTATCGATGTGGACCAGCCTGCTGGGCCTGACCGTGGCGGTGATCGCCAGCCTCAAGTTCGGCCTGGCATACCTGCTGGTGTACCTGCTGTGGATCGGCATCACCCGCCTGATCCTCACCGTGATGCTGCTGTGCTCTGGCCACAACGTCGGCCCGGCCTACCCGCTGATCCTCTATTACAACCAGATCATCGGCGCGCTGATGAAGATCTACGTGTTCTTCCGCCTCGACAAACAGTCGTGGACGCGTCAGCCCACTGCCCTCAAGCGTGACCTCGCCAGCTTTCAACAATGGTTCAACACCTGGTCCTCGCGGACCATGACCTTCTCGGCGGCCAGCATCTTCGTTGCTGTGCTGTTCATGGTCGTGTGAGCCCAACCCGGATCGGATCTAACAGGAACAAACCCCATGAATACCGCCGTGAATGTCAACGTCGTGCATGAGTCCGAAGCCCAGCGCCAGCACGCCCGGGTACGCATCCCCGCCAAGCTGCGCTTCATCGACGCCCAGCGCCAGGCCCACGATGTGAAGGTCGACGACCTTTCCGCCGGAGGCTTGAGCTTCCACACCAAGCAGCAACTGGCGGTGGGCGATGCGTTGCGTGGGCGGTTGATGTTCACGGTCGACAACCTCGGCCTGTCGATGGACATCGAATTCCAGGTGCGCTCGTACCACCCCGACAGCGGGCGTACCGGTGCGCAATTCCAGAACCTGGAGCCCCGCGACATCGCCACCCTGCGCCATATCATCACCTCGCACCTGTCGGGTGAACTGATTACTGCCGGCGACGTGCTCAGCACCCTGCAGCGCGACAACTTCACCAAGGCGCGCAAGCAGAAGGACGGCGGCAGTGGCCTGAGCCCCTTCGGCCGGCTCAAGGCCGTTACCGTCACCCTCGGTGTGTTCGTGGTCGGCATCGCCGCCTTCGGTTTCGTCGCCAAGTCGTTGTACGGCATGTACTTCATCAGCCATGCCGAAGCAGGTGTGGTCGCAGTACCCACCACCAATGTCACCATGCCGCGCGACGGCACCGTGAACAGCCTGGTGGAGAGCGGTGGGCAGGTGGCCAAGGGCGCGCCACTGGCCAGCTTCACCACCAGCATGCTGGACATGCTCAAGGGCAACCTCGACGACACGCAACTGGAACCGGCGAAGATCGAGGAACTGTTCGGCAAGCAACTCTCCGGTACCCTCACCAGCCCCTGCGATTGCGTGGTCGCCCGCCAGTTGGTGGACGACGGCCAGTACGCGGCCAAGGGCCAGCCGATCTTCCAGCTGATTCCGCGTACCACCAACCCGATGGTCGAGGCGCGTTTCAGCTACCGCCAGTTCGATGAGGTCAAGCCAGGCACCCGGGTCAACTTCCAGGTCGCCGGCGAAGACGAAGTGCGTACCGGTCAGATCGTCAGCAGCGCCAGCCTCAACAGCGAAGACCTGGCCTCCGACATCCGTGTGCAGATCAAGCCCGATAGCGGCCTGCCCGCCGAGCTGGCCGGCCGCCCGGCGGCAGTCAACAGCGACCGTGGCCCGTCGCTGAACTGGCTGATCGACAAAGCCGTGGCCCGTGGGCTGTAAGAGGATCGGACGATGATCGCTGATACCAACACCTGCCCCCACAGGTTCCGTGTGAACCTGGGTCTGTGTGGCCTGGCCATGGCCATCACCTTGGCCGGCTGCGCCGGCCTGCCCGACCAGCGCCTGGCCAACGAAGCCCTGAAGCGCGGTGACACGGCATTGGCCGAACGCAACTACAAGGCCCTGGCCGACCTGGGCTACAGCGATGCGCAAGTGGGCCTGGCCGACATCAAGGTGGCCAGCCGCGACCCGGCGCAAATCAAGGAGGCCGAGGCCACCTACCGCGCTGCCGCTGCGTCCTCGTCGCGCGCCCAGGCCCGCCTTGGCCGCCTGCTGGTGGCCAAGCCCGACAGCACCCAGGCCGAGCGTGAAGAAGCCGAAACGCTGCTGAAACTCGCCGCCCGCCAGGGTGAAGGCAACACCCTGATCCCGCTGGCGATGCTGTACCTGAGCTACCCGCAAAGCTTCCCCAAGGTCAACGCGCAGCAGCAGATCGACCAGTGGCGCGCCACCGGCAACCCGGAAGCGGGCCTGGCCCAGGTGCTGCTGTATCGCACCCAGGGCAGCTACGACCAGCACCTGGACGACGTGGAGAAAATCTGCAAGGCCGCCCTGAGCGCCACCGACATGTGCTACGTCGAACTGGCCACCGTGTACCAGAAGCGCGGCCAGACCGACCAGCAGGCCGCCCTGCTCGGCCAGCTGCAGGCGGCCTACGCCCGTGGTGCCGTGCCAGCCAGCCGGGTCGACAGCGTGGCCCGGGTGCTGGCCGATCGCAGCCTTGGCCAGACCGATGAAAAAACTGCCAAGGACTTGCTCGAACAGGTGGCACCGGCCAACCCGGCGTCGTGGGTCAGCCTGGCGCAATTGCTGTACGAGTTCCCCGAACTGGGCGATACCGACCAGTTGCTGGCCTACATCGATAAGGGTCGCGAAGCCGAGCAGCCACGTGCCGAACTGCTGCTGGGCCGCCTGTACTACGAAGGCAAGACCGTACCGGCCGACGCCAAGAAAGCCGAACGCCACCTGCAGGCGGCCGCCAACGCTGGCGAAACCAGCGCCCATTACTACCTGGGCCAGCTGTACCGCCGTGGTTACCTGGGCAACGTCGAGCCGCAAAAGGCTGTCGACAACCTGCTGGCCGCCGCCCGCGGCGGGCAGATCAGCGCCGACTATGCCTTGGCCCAGTTGTTCAGCGAAGGCCATGGCATTCGCCCGCAACCAGGCAATGCCTGGGTGTTCGCCCAGCTGGCACAAGCCAACCCCACGCCGCAGGCGGCAGAAATGCTGCAGCGGCTCGAGCCGCAACTGACCCCGGACCAGCGCCACCAGGCCGAGCAACTGCTGGCTCAGGAAAAGCAGGCCCGCGGCAGCATGAGCCAAGGCGCCAACAGCACCCTGGCCACCGAAGCCCTGCAAGACGACGAACCAGAAGTAGACGGTGAGGACTCGCTATGACGCTCAATCCCTTCGTGAAAGCCGGCATCGGCCTGAGCTTCGCCCTGCTGTGGTCCTGCCCGACCCTGGCGGAAATGACCGCTGAGAAAAATTTCGGCCTGGACGTGAAAATCACCGGCCAATCGGAAGACGACCGTGACCTGGGTACCCGCCCCGGCGGCGACGTCAACGGCCTGGGCCTGGACCTGCGCCCATGGGTGTACGGCGAGCGCGGCAACTGGAGCGCCTACGCCATGGGCCAGGCGGTCGCAGCCACCGACACCATCGAAACCGACACCCTGCGCCAGAACGACGACGGCACCACCACCGACACCGGTGACGACAGCCGCAAGCCAGACAAAAGCTACCTGGCCATGCGCGAATTCTGGGTCGGCTACAGCGGCCTCACCGCCTACCCTGGCGAGCAACTGCGCCTGGGTCGCCAGCGCCTGCGCAGCGATGACGGCATGTGGCGCGACACCAACATCGAGGCGCTGAACTGGACCTTCGACACCACCTTGCTCAAGGCCGACCTGGGCGTGGCCCAGCGCTTCAGCGAATACCGCACCGACCTCACCGAGCTGGCGCCCGAGGACAAGGACCGTACGCACGTCTACGGCAACATCGCCACGCAATGGACGCCCGGCCACTGGGTTGGCCTGCGCGCCCACCACACCCATGACAGCGGCAGCCTGAACCAACCCGGGGAAACCGTCGATGCACTGGACAAGACCCGCACCGGCGACCTGACCTGGCTGGGCCTCGAGGCCAACAGCGACGCCTACAACTGGCGCAATGACCACACCGTCAACTACTGGGGCAGCGTCACCTGGCTGACCGGCGACCGCGACAAGCTCACCACCCAACAGGTGGGTGACGACCAGGTGGCCACCGGCAAGCAGAGCGGCAACGTCAATGCCTGGGCCACCGACCTGGGTATCCGCCTGCGCCTCGACCCGCAATGGCAGGTGGGTGCAGCCTACGCCCGCGGCAGCGGCGGCGGCGGTGACGATGGTTCGAACAACTTCGAGCAGACCGGGCTGGAAAGCAACCGCTCCAACTTCACCGGCACCCGCTCGCGGGTACACCGCTTCGGTGAGGCCTTCCGCGGCGAGCTGGGCAACCTGCAGGCGGCCACGCTGTTCGCATCATGGCAACTGCGCGACGACTATGACGCCAGCCTGATCTACCACAAGTTCTGGCGCGTCGATGGCAACCAGAACATCGGCTCCAGCGGCATCAACGCCGTGGTCGACGACAACGGTGTGAACCGCCAACTGGTCGACGGTGAAAAAGACCTTGGCCAGGAGATGGACGTGGTCGTGACCAAGTACTTCAAGCAAGGCCTGCTGCCCGCGTCCATGAGCCAGGCCATCGACGAGCCGTCTGCCCTGGTGCGCCTGCGCGCGGGTGTATTCAAGCCGGGCGACGCCTATGGCAAGGAAGCGGACTCGTACATGCACCGCGCCTTCGTCGACGTGATCTGGCGCTTCTGAGGCCGGGAGAAACCTGATGAACCTTCACCCGCACCTACGTCACAGCCTGTTGGCCAGCGCCTTGTTGCTGGCCTCGGGCCTGGCCGTCGCCGCAGAGCCCAAGGTCATTGCCAAGGAGCTGCAGCAGGCCAAGACCTACACCGTGGCCAGCGCGCCGATCGAGCCCCTGCACATGGACCCGCCCAAGCTGCCCGACCTGAGCGGCTACACCGCCCAGGCCGTGCAGAAGAAGATCGACCGCAGCCACAAGGGCAAGGTCAGCCTGCGCCGCATGTTCCAGGAGGACACCCTCAAGGAGTTTGTCGGCGGCGACAACAAGGCGGCCGAGTGGGTCCAGCGCCAGCACGGTATTCCGCAGGCGATCTTCATCGATGACGGCCATGTCGACCTTGTCGAGCTGAGCAAGCAGGTGCCGCGACAGTACCTGCGCGAAGTCGAGCCGGGCGTTTACCTGGCGCGCCTGCCGATCGTGGTCGGCCGCAAGGGCATCCTCGAGATCGATGGCAAGGTCAAGCAATTGCGCCTGTCCCAGGAGGGCGGCGCGTTCCTGGTCAACGACGGCAAGCTGTTCGTCACCGACACCCAGGTGACTGGCTGGCGGGAAAAAGACAACGGCCCGGCGACCTTCCGCTCGCCCAAGGAGTTCCGCCCGTTCCTGCTGTCGTGGGGCGGTACCGAGACCTATATCGTCAATACCAGGATGGCCAGTTTCGGCTATGCCAAGTCCAAGTCGTACGGCGTGAGCATTTCGCAGTACACCCCGAACATGGCCAAGCGCATGGGCCGCCCGGAACCCACCGGCTGGATCATCGGTTCGCAGTTCAGCGACATGTGGTACGGCTTCTACTGCTACGAAACCCAGGACTTCGTGGTCAAGGACAATACCTACAACGACAACATCGTCTATGGCATCGACCCGCACGACCGCTCGCACCGCCTGATCATCGCCGGCAACACGGTCTACGGCACCAAGAAGAAGCACGGCATCATCATTTCGCGTGAGGTCAACGACAGCTGGATCATCAACAACAAGAGCTACGACAACAAGCTCTCCGGCGTGGTGATCGACCGTAACAGCGTCAACAACCTGGTGGCCTACAACGAGATCTACCGCAACCACACCGACGGCATCACCCTGTACGAAAGCGGCGACAACCTGATCTGGGGCAACAAGCTGATCAACAACCGACGCCACGGCATACGCGTACGTAACAGCGTGAACATCCGCCTGTACGAGAACGTGGCCATGGCCAACGGCCTGGTCGGCGTGTACGGCCACATCAAGGACTTGTCCGACACCGACCGCGACATCGCCCTCGACCCGTTCGACACCAAGGTGTCGCTGATCGTGGTGGGCGGCGAACTGGCGGCCAACGGCTCAGGCCCGCTGTCGATCGACTCGCCGCTGTCGGTCGAGCTGTACAAGGTATCCATGCTCGCCCCGCGCAAGGCCAGCGGCATCAGCCTCAACGGCGTGCTGGGCGAGCGCCAGGACGAAATCCTCGACCTGCTGGTCCGCCAGCAGAAGGCTGTGCTGATCGACCCGGTCGAGCGCCAGACCGAAATGATCGATTAAGGAAGCCCAGACCATGACTCCACACCTGATGAAACTGCTGGGCCTGTCCGCTGCCCTTCTGGCAATCAGCCAAGGCGTGCGCGCCGATGAAGTCAAGGCCCCGACCTTCACGGCCGAACCCTGCTGCCAGCTGTGCCCCGAAGCGCACGATGCCAGCCGCTACACCACCCGCTACCAGCAGAACTTCACCACCCTGGTGCAAGCCAAGGGCGACTGGCTGTTCCGCACACGCGAAGACTTGCGCACCGAGTTCAGCACCACGCCGGCCGGCTACAAGCGCCTGCAACAAGTGCACGACGCGTTCAAGAAGCGTGGCGTGGAGCTGGTGATGGTGTACCAGCCCACCCGTGGCCTGGTGAACCGCAACATGCTCAACCCGGCCGAGAAAGCTGCGTTCAACTACCAGAAGGCACTGGGCAACTACCAGGCCATGCTCAAGCGCTTCGCCAGCATGGGCTACAACGTGCCCGACCTGTCGCCGCTGACCAACGAGCAACTGGCCGCCGCCGACCAGGGCAAGGACTTCTACTTCCGCGGTGACCAGCACTGGACACCGTACGGTGCCCAGCGCGCCGCCAGGATCGTCGCCGACACCGTGCACAAGATGCCGGCTTTCGCGGGCATCCCGCGCAAGGAATTCGAAACCAGGAAATCTGGCCGCATGGGCAAGACGGGCACCCTGCACAACGTGGCCGGCCAACTGTGTGGCACCAGCTATGCGATCCAGTACATGGACCAGTTCGCCACCGAGCCGACAGGCTCCAGCGGCGGCGGCGACGACCTGTTCGGCGACAGCGGCAACGCACAGATCACCTTGGTCGGCACCAGCCACAGCGGCAAGAACTACAACTTCTCCGGCTTCCTCGAGCAGTACATCGGCGCCGATGTGCTCAACGTCGCCTTCCCCGGCGGTGGCCTGGAAGGCTCGATGATCCAGTACCTGGGCAGCGAGGAATTCCGCAAGAACCCGCCCAAGATCCTGATCTGGGAGTTCTCGCCGCTGTACCGCCTGGACCAGGAAACCATCTGGCGGCAAATCCTTGGCCTGCTCGACGATGGCTGCAATGACCGCCCGGCGCTGATGAGCGCCAGCACCACGCTCAAGCCCGGCAACAACGAGTTGATGGTCAACGGCAAGGGCGGCGTGGTGAAACAGCTGATCAACCGCAACCTGCAGATGGATGTCAGGTTCGACGACCCATCGGTGAAGGTGCTGCAAGCCACCCTGTGGTACCTCAACGGCCGCCACGAAGACATCAAGCTGGAAAAACCGGAAACCTCCGACACCGACGGCCGCTTTGTCTTCCAGATGCGCGAGGACGAGGACTGGGCCGACCAGAGCCTGCTGGCGTTCGAGGTGCAAGGCCCGGAAAGCGGCACCCAGAAAGTCGAGGCCAAACTCTGCAAACGCAACAACTTCGCCGTGCCTGCGCAAACCGCGCAAGCCGGCCAGTGAGGCGACCATGACCGTATTCAAGCAAATCTTTCGCCCTGCCCTGCTCGCCATGGCGCTGTTCGGCAGCGCCGCGCACGCTGCGCTGGTGCCACCCCAAGGCTATTACGAGGGCATCGAGAAACCCAAAACGGGCGACGGCAATTTCCGCTGCGAGCCGGCACCGAAACCCTATACCGGTGCGCTGCAATTCCGCAGTAAGTACGAAGGCTCCGACAAGGCCCGTGCCACGCTCAATGTCGCCTCGGAAAAGGCCTTTCGCAAGTCGACCGAAGACATCACCACGCTGGAAAAGGGCGTGAGCAAGATGGTCGGCCAATACATGCGTGATGGCCGCCCGGCGCAACTCGACTGCACCTTGGCTTGGCTGGGGACCTGGGCGCGGGCCAATGCGCTGCTGTCCACCGACTACAACCACACCGGCAAGTCGATGCGCAAATGGGCCCTGGGCAGCATGAGCGGCTCGTGGCTGCGCCTGAAGTTCTCCACTGCCCAGCCGCTGGCCGCGCACCAGGCCGAGGCCAAGCTGATCGAGAAATGGCTGGACCGCCTGGCCGAGCAGACCGTGCAGGACTGGAGCAACCTGCCGCTGGAGAAGATCAACAACCACAGCTACTGGGCCGCCTGGTCGGTGATGGCCACCGCCGTGGCCACCGACCGCCGCGACCTGTTCGACTGGGCGGTGAAGGAATTCAAGGTGGGTGCCAACCAAGTCGACGAGCAAGGTTTCCTGCCCAACGAGATCAAGCGCAAGCAACGTGCCCTGGCCTATCACAACTACGCCCTGCCGCCGCTGGCGATGATTGCCAGCTTCGCCCAGGCCAACGGCGTGGACCTGCGCAGCGAAAACAACTTTGCCCTGCAGCGCTTGGGCGAAGGTGTGCTCTACGGCGCCCGCGACCCCCGTCACTTCGCCGAACGTGCCGGTGAGAAGCAGGACATGAAAGACCTCAAGGTCGACAACAAGTACGCCTGGCTCGAGCCTTGGTGCGCGCTGTACCACTGCGTCGGCGACACGCTGGAGCGCAAGCACGGGATGCAGCCGTTCAACAGCTTCCGGCTGGGCGGCGACCTGACCCGGGTCTACGACCCGAGCGCAGCAAGCAAGAAGTGAACTGACTCCCATTGTGGGGTCGGTACCTGTGGGAGCGGGCATGCCCGCGAAGAGGCCACCGCGGTGCATGGCAAGGGCTTCGCCCTTGTTCGCGGGCATGCCCGCTCCCACAGGGCTCTAAGTTGCCCTCCAGCTTTTTGCTGGGGGGTTTGGGGGGCGCTGTGCCCCGGATGCTGTGAACAATAAGGAGAACCGGGATGGTCTTCTCGTCCAACGTGTTCCTGTTCCTGTTCTTGCCGATATTCCTCGGCCTGTATTACTTGAGCGGGCAACGTTATCGCAACCTGCTGCTGCTGATCGCCAGCTACATCTTCTACGCCTGGTGGCGGGTGGACTTCCTGGCGCTGTTCGCCGGGGTCACCCTGTGGAACTACTGGATCGGCCTGAAAGTGGGTGCCGCCGGCGTGCGCACCAAGCCGGCACAGCGCTGGCTGCTGCTGGGCGTTGGTGTCGACCTGGCCATTCTCGGCTACTTCAAGTACGCCAACTTCGGTGTCGACAGCCTGAATGCGATCATCACCTCGTTTGGCCTGGAGCCCTTCATCCTCACCCACGTGCTGCTGCCGATCGGTATCTCGTTCTACATCTTCGAGTCGATCAGCTACATCATCGACGTGTACCGCGGCGACACCCCGGCCACGCGCAACCTGATCGACTTCGCCGCGTTCGTGGCGATCTTCCCGCACCTGATCGCCGGCCCCGTGCTGCGTTTCAAGGACCTGGTCGACCAGTTCAACAACCGCACCCATACCCTGGACAAGTTCTCCGAAGGCTGCACCCGCTTCATGCAGGGTTTCATCAAGAAGGTGTTCATCGCCGACACCCTGGCAGTGGTCGCCGACCACTGCTTCGCCCTGCAGAACCCGACCACCGGGGATGCCTGGCTCGGCGCCCTGGCCTATACCGCGCAGTTGTACTTCGACTTCAGCGGCTACAGCGACATGGCCATCGGCCTGGGGCTGATGATGGGCTTCCGCTTCATGGAAAACTTCAAGCAGCCATACATCAGCCAGTCCATCACCGAGTTCTGGCGGCGCTGGCACATCAGCCTGTCGACCTGGCTGCGCGACTACCTGTACATCACCCTGGGCGGTAACCGCAAAGGCACCTTCAACACCTACCGCAACCTGTTCCTGACCATGCTGCTGGGCGGCCTGTGGCATGGCGCCAACTTCACCTACATCATCTGGGGCGCCTGGCACGGCATGTGGCTGGCGATCGAGCGGGCGCTGGGCATCGACACCAACCCGCAGCGTTTCAACCCGGTGAAATGGGCCTTCACCTTCCTGCTGGTGGTGGTCGGCTGGGTGATCTTCCGCGCCGAAAACCTGCACGTCGCCGCACGCATGTACGGCGCCATGTTCAGCTTCGGGGACTGGCAGCTGTCGGAACTCAACCGTGCCCAGCTCACCGGCCTGCAGGTCGCCACCCTGGTGATCGCCTACCTCACCCTGGCTTTCTTCGGCCTGCGCGACTTCTACCGCAACGCCAAACCCACGCCCAAGGCCACCCCGGTGCAGGTCAACAGCGACGGTTCGCTGGGCCTGGACTGGACCCGGGTCATGACCCGCGCGCTGGTGTTGCTGCTGTTCGTGGCCTCGATCCTCAAGCTTTCGGCGCAGAGCTACTCGCCGTTCCTCTACTTCCAGTTCTGAGGTGGCTGACATGACCCGAACGTTACGCATTACCTATTCGCTGTCCTTCATCGGCCTGTTGGTGGGCATGGGCGTCTGGTCCACCGGTGGGTTGGAAAGTTTCCAGCGCACCGAGCAGATGACCCTGCTCAACGGCAAACTGGCCAAGGCAGCCGAAACCCATTACGACGACCAGTTCCCAATCAAGCGCCTGGGCACCAACCTGTGGGCGGCGATGGACTTCAAGCTGTTCCACGAAGGCCGCCCTGGCGTGGTGCTGGGCCGCGACCAGTGGTTGTTCAGTGACGAAGAGTTCAAGCCCACCGCCGGTGCCGAACACCTGATGCAAGAGAACCTGGCGCTGATCCGCGGTGTACGCGACACCCTGCAGCAGCACGGCGTTCACCTGGTGCTGGCGATCGTCCCGGCCAAGGCGCGGGTGTATGCCGAATACATCGGCAAGCAACAACCGGCCAGCTTGCATGACGACCTGTACAACCAGTTTCACGCCCAGGCACGCCAGGCCAACGTGTTTGCGCCCGAGCTGATGGGCCCACTGGCGCAGGCCAAGGCCCGCGGCCAGGTGTTCCTGCGTACCGACACCCACTGGACGCCGATGGGCGCCGAAGTGGCGGCGCAGGCGCTGGCCGACGCCGTGCGCCGGCAGAACCTGCTCGACGGCGCCCCGCAGGCCTTCATCACCGAAGCAGGCAGCACCGCCCCGTACAAAGGCGACCTGACCAACTTCCTGCCACTGGACCCTTTGTTCAGCAACCTGCTGCCCGCCCCGGACAGCCTGCAACAACGTACCACCCGGGCCGCCGAGGCCAAGGGTGACGGCGCTGACGCGCTGTTCGCCGACAGCCGCATACCGGTGGCACTGGTTGGCACCAGCTACAGCGCCAACCCGCACTGGAACTTCCTTGGCGCCCTGCAGCAGGCGCTGCGCAGCGACGTGGCCAATTACGCCGAGGACGGCCACGGCCCGTTGGTGCCCATGCTCAAGTACCTGCAAAGCGATGCCTTCAAGAACGCCGCGCCACAAGTGGTGGTGTGGGAATTCCCAGAACGATATCTGCCAATGAAGAACGACCTCAGCAGCTTCGACCCGCACTGGGTCGCGCAGCTGAAGAACGCCCGTAAATCCGAAGAAAACCTGGCCTTGTCGTCCACCCGGACGAACCACTGACTGAAGAGAGGAACACGCACATGACTACCAAGACTTCCATTGCCAAAGCCCTCACCCTGGCGGCCGGCCTGTCCCTTGCTTCCATGCAGGCCTTCGCCGGCGCCGACGCCGCACTGTATGGCCCCAGCGCGCCGAAAGGCTCCACGTTCGTGCGGCTGTACAACGCCACCAGTGCACCGGCTGCCGCCAGTGTGGGCAACACCCAGATCAAGCAGGTTGGCGCCCAGGCCAGCAGCGATTTCAGCTTCCTGCCTGGCGGTGACTACACCGCCCAGGTCGGCGGCAAGAGCGTGCCGGTCAAGCTGGCCTCGGACAAGTACTACACCCTGGTCAACAGCAACAGCGGCAACCCGAAGCTGATCGAAGAGCCGCCGTTCAAGAACAAGCAGAAAGCCCTGGTGCGGGTGCAGAACCTGAGCGACCAGCAGCTGACCCTGAAAACCGCCGACGGCAAGACCGAAGTGGTCAAGCAGGTGGCCGCCAACGGCCGTGGTGAGCGCGAGATCAACCCGGTCAAGGTGAACCTGGCGCTGTACCAAGGTGACAAGAAAGTGGGTGACGTGAAGCCGGTCGCCCTTGAGCGCGGCGAAGCCGCAGTGCTGTACGTAACGGGTTCCGGCAACGCCTTGTCGCCGGTGTGGGTAACTCGCCCCGTGGCTAGCAACTGATTCCCCTGCCTCTCAACGACTATTGGAGAAACATGATGATCCCGGTAATTCTTTCTGGTGGTAGCGGTTCGCGTCTGTGGCCTTTGTCGCGCAAGCAGTTCCCCAAGCAGTTCCTGGCCCTGACCGGTGAACACACGCTGTTCCAGCAAACCCTCTCGCGCCTGGTGTTCGAGGGCATGGACACGCCGATCGTGGTCTGCAACAAGGACCACAAGTTCATCGTGCAGGAGCAGCTGGCTGCCCTGAAGCTGGAAACCCAAGGCATCCTGATGGAGCCGTTTGGCCGCAATACGGCGCCCGCGGTGGCCATGGCCGCGATGAAACTGGTCAACGAAGGCCGTGACGAACTGATGCTGGTGCTGCCTGCCGACCATGTAATCGAGGACCAGAAGGCCCTGCAACGTGCCCTGGCCCTGGCCACCGTAGCGGCAGAGCGCGGCGAGATGGTGTTGTTCGGGGTACCGGCGACCAAGCCGGAAACCGGCTACGGCTACATCCGCTCCAGCCAGGATGCATTGCTGCCCGAGGGCGTGGCGCGGGTAGCGCAGTTCGTCGAGAAGCCCGACGAGAAGCGCGCCACCGAGTTCGTCCAGGCCGGTGGTTACTTCTGGAACAGCGGCATGTTCCTGTTCCGCGCCAGCCGCTTCCTCGAGGAGCTGAAAAAGCACGATGGCGATATCTACGACACCTGTGTATTGGCCTTGGAGCGTAGCCAGGAAGACGGCGATGTGCTGAGCATCGACCCCGCCACTTTCGCCTGCTGCCCGGACAACTCCCTCGACTACGCGGTGATGGAAAAAACCCAGCGCGCCTGTGTCGTGCCGATGTCGGCCGGCTGGAGCGACGTGGGCTGCTGGTCGTCGTTGTGGGAGGTGCATGAGAAGGACGACAATGGCAACGTCACCAAGGGCGATGTGGTGGTGCAGGACAGCCACAACTGCATGATCCACGGTAACGGCAAGCTGGTGTCGGTGATCGGCCTTGAGAACATCGTGGTGGTCGAGACCAAGGACGCCATGATGATCGCCCACAAGGACAAGGTTCAGGGCGTGAAGCAGATGGTCAAGACACTGGACGAACAGGGCCGTAGCGAAACCCAGAACCACCTGGAAGTGTATCGCCCATGGGGTTCTTACGACTCGGTGGACATGGGCGGCCGCTTCCAGGTCAAGCACATCACCGTCAAGCCAGGCGCCAGCCTGTCGCTGCAGATGCACCACCACCGCGCCGAACACTGGATCGTGGTGTCCGGCACTGCCGAGGTGACCTGCGACGAAAACGTGTTCCTGCTGACCGAGAACCAGTCGACCTACATCCCGATTGCGTCGGTACACCGCCTGCGCAACCCGGGCAAGATCCCGCTGGAGATCATTGAGGTGCAGTCCGGGAGTTACCTGGGCGAAGATGATATCGAGCGCTTCGAAGATGTGTATGGGCGCACCTCTACGCCGGTCGAGCGTGGGGTTTCGGTGAAGACCATCGCGCAGTAAAGCGGCAAGCGGCAAGCGGCAAGCGGCAAGCGGCAAGCGGCAAGCGGCAAGCGGCAAGCTACAAGCTGCAAGCTGCAAGCTGCAAGCTGCAAGCGGCAAGCTGCAAGCGGCAAGCGGCAAGCTGCAAGCTGCAAGCTACAAGCTGCAAGCTACAAGAAACAGCGGGGCGGCGTCGAATCTAAAATTGTGGGTTCTCCACCGCCCTGCTTTTTCTTGTAGCTTGTAGCTTGTAGCTTGTAGCTTGTAGCTTGTAGCTTGTAGCTTGCAGCTTGCAGCTTGCAGCTTGCAGCTTGCCACTCCAAGATGTGCCGAGACTCGAACGGAATCCGCACATCATGATCATCGGTGCCGTCCTTATCCTCACCTGGCTGGTGCTGCTGTTGCGCTACCCGGCCAAGGCCCTGCCCATTTCCCTGGCCGCCGTGTGCGGCCTGGGCCTGGTGGCCCTGTTCGTTGCCTGGCAGGACACCCGCGAAGCCTCGCAACTGGCCCGCCTGGACCTGCGCCTGAGCTACGCCCCAGACCAGTGCCCCGCCGACCGAACCCTGCAGGTGCACATGAAGAACGGCAACCCGGTACCGCTCACCGAACTGCGTTGGCGCGTAGCCGCCTATGCACCGGGCGATACCGTGAACCTCGCCGAAAATACCTACAACGCGCCGCGCTACCGTGGCCCTGGCGAACTGCAGCCGGGGGCCGAGTGGGAAGACTGCCTGCCCTTGCCGCCCCTGCGTTCCGGTTACCGAGCACAAACCCTGGAGTTTCGGGCTGAGCACCTGCAAGGTACATTTGCCAATTGATTCATTGCCAGTACCGGCGACACACCTCTCACCTTGATCAAAGGCCCCCACCATGCCCACCGTCCTGATCACCGGTTGTTCCAGCGGCATCGGCCGCGCCCTGGCCGACGCCTTCCGCGATGCTGGCCACCACGTCTGGGCCACTGCCCGCAAGCCTGAGGATGTCGAGCAACTGAGTGCCGCCGGCTACACCGCCCGGCAACTGGACGTGAACGACAGCGAGGCCCTTACCCGCTTGGCCGAGGAACTGGACAGCCTCGATATCCTGATCAACAACGCCGGCTACGGCGCCATGGGCCCATTGCTCGATGGAGGTGTGGACGCACTGCGCCAGCAATTCGAGACCAACGTCTTCGCCGTGGTAGGCGTCACTCGCGCGCTGTTCCCGCTGCTGCGCCGCTCACGGGGCCTGGTGGTGAATATCGGCAGCGTATCCGGCGTACTGGTCACCCCGTTCGCTGGCGCTTACTGCGCCTCCAAGGCCGCCGTGCATGCCCTGAGCGACGCCCTGCGCCTGGAGCTGGCCCCGTTCGGCGTGCGCGTGCTGGAAGTGCAGCCGGGGGCGATTGCCTCGCAGTTCGCCAGCAACGCCCAGCGCCAGGCCGAGCAGGTACTGGCGTCGGATTCGGCGTGGTGGCCGTTGCGTGAACAGGTGCAGGCGCGGGCGCGGGCTTCGCAGGACAAGCCGACTTCGGCGGCGGTGTTTGCCAAGGGCGTGTTGGCGGCGGTGAGCAGGTCGCCGGTACCGGCTGTGGTGCGCTTGGGCAATGGCAGTACGGCGTTGCCGTTGATGGCTCGGTTGCTGCCGCGGCGTTTGCTGGATTGGGCGTTGCGCAAGCGCTTTGGCCTGCTGCGACCGCTTTGATTCTTCTTTTTCCTGTGCTGGCCCCTTCGCGGGTAAACCCGCTCCTACAGGGTGGGAGCGGGCAAGCCCGCGAAGAGGCCGGTACAGGCAGTAGACAATCAGGCAATGGACCGCAGCACCCCGCCGTCCACCCGCAACGCCGCCCCGGTGGTAGCACTGGCCTGCAGCGATGCCAGGTACACCACCATGTTGGCCACCTCTTCCACTGTCGCCAGCCGCTTGATCAACGAACTGGGCCGGTGCTCGGCCAGGAAGCTGGTTTCCAGTTCAGCAGTCGTGACCCCCTGCTCCTCGGCCAGCTTGGCGAAGAAGTCACCCACGCCTTCAGAGCGCGTCGGCCCAGGCAGCACGGCATTCACCGTTACCCCGGTGCCCGCCAGGGTCTCGGCCAGCCCTCGTGACACCGCCAACAGCGCGGTCTTGGTCATGCCGTAGTGAATCATCTCGGTCGGGATCTGCAGCGCCGACTCACTGGACAGGAACACCACCCGCCCCCATTTGCGCTCGGCCATGCCTTGGGCATAGTGGCGCGACAGGCGCACCGCGCTAAGCACGTTGACGTCGAAGAAGCGCTGCCAGTCTTCGTCTTCGATCTCGAAGAACGGCTTGGGCTCGAAGATGCCCAGGTTGTTGACCAGGATGTCGGTATGCGGCACCTGGTCGAACAGCTTTTGCGCACCTTCCTGGGTGCCGAGGTCGGCAGCGATGCCGATGATGCGCGCTTGTGGCAGGCGTTCGCGCACGGCTTTAAGCGCTTCGTCGACGCGGGATTGGGTGCGGCCGTTGAGGACTACTTCGGCGCCGGCTTCGGCCAGACCTATGGCGATGGCCAGGCCAATGCCGGCGGTGGAACCGCTGACGATCGCGCGTTTGCCGTTCAGGGAAATGTGCATCTTTGCCTCCTCATCTGTCTGGGAAATCGCCGGGGCTGCTTTGCAGCCCTTCGCGGGCAAGCCCGCTCCTACAGGTATTGCGCTGTACCTGAGACCTGCGCTGCACTTGTGGGAGCTGGCTTGCCGGCGATGGGCTGCAAAGCTTTCTTCACCGGTTGCTGATCAAACGCCTGCCAGCCACCCCCCAACGCCTTGTACAACCCTACCAGCGCCTGCGACACCGCCGCCGAGCTGTCGATCCACTGTTCCTCGCTAGCCAGCAAGGCACTCTGCACCGTCAGCACGTTGAGAAAATCCACCGCCCCTTCCACGTACTGGCGCTGGGCGGTTTCCAGGGCGATGCGGTTCTGCCGCACGGCCTCGGCCAGGTGATCACGGCGCAACTGACTGGCGTTGTACAGGCGTAGCACATCGTCAATTTCGTGCCAGGCACCCAGCACCACCTTGCGATAATTCAACGCCGCTTCCTGCTGCTGCGCCTCGCGCAACTCCAGGGTGCCCTTGAGTCGGCCGCCCTCGAAGATCGGCAATGAAAGCTGTGGCCCAAAGGCAAACCGGCGCGCGTCCCAGGCACCGAAATCGGACAACTGCATGGCCTGGAAGCCGACACTGCCCGACAGCCGGATGCTCGGGTAGAAGTCGGCCTTGGCCACGCCGATGCTGGCGGTGGCAGCGTGCAGGCGAGCCTCGGCCTGGCGGATGTCCGGCCGGCGCTCGGCCAGCTCGGACGGCAAGCCGATGGCGAACTTCTGCCGCGGCGCAGGCAGTTCGCCGCCCTGTAGCAACTGAGCCTGCAGGCTGCGCGGGGGGTCGGCGGCGAGCAGGCTGAGGGCGTTGATCAGGTCATCGCGCCGGGCTTCGAGGCTGGGCAGACGCGACTCGATGGACGCCACCTGGGCACTGGCCTGGGCTACGTCGAGGCGGGTAGCGACGCCTTCGGCCTGGCGGCTTTCCGACAGCTTCAGGCTGTGCTGGGCGACCTTGAGGTTGTCGCGAGTGACATCGATGGTGTGCTGCACCGCACGCAACTGGATGTAGTTGCCGGCAGTTTCCGACAGTAATGCCAACAGCACACCGCGGCGGTCGTTCTCCGCCACTTCGACCGTGGCATCGGCCGCCTCGACCTGGCGCCGCACGCGGCCCCACAGGTCCAGTTCCCAACCCGCTACCAAGTCGCCCTGCCAGAGGTTGAAGGCTTGCTTGCCCGCCTTGCCAGAGGGGTCGCTCAGGCCTTCGGCGCTGTTGCGGGCACGGCTGTAGCCGGCAGCAACATCCACCGCCGGCATTTCATCGGCGGCCACGGTGCTGCGCAAGGCCCGGCTTTGTACCAGCCGGGCACTGGCCATCTGCAAGTCGAGGTTGCGCTCGGCAACGCGCTGGATCAATGCGCTGAGCTGGGCATCGTGGAAACTTTCCCACCAGCGCAGCTCCAGCGGTTCGGCCTGCGGCTGGCTGGCCGCCGCCTCACCTTGCAGCGGCGCCCATTGTTGCGGTGCCTGGCTGTCGGGGCGCAGGAAGTCCGGGCCCATTGTGCAGCCAGCCATCAGTACGGCCAGCAGCAATGGGCTCACGCGTAATGCCGCTTTCATCGTGCGCTGACCTCTTTGCCGTTCAGCTTGTCGCCACGGGTATCGATGGTCGCTTCCACCGACATGCCCACGCGCAAGCGGGCCAGCAGCGGCTGGCCATCCTCGAACACGATCTTCACCGGAATGCGCTGCACCACCTTGGTGAAGTTGCCGGTGGCGTTGTCCGGTTTCACGGCGGCGAAGGTCACGCCGGTGGCCGGGGCGATACTTTCCACATGGCCTTGCAGCTTCTCGCCGGAGAAGGTGTCGACGCTGATGCTCACCGGCTGGCCCGGCTGTACGTGGGTCAGCTGGGTTTCCTGGAAGTTGCCTACCACATAGGCCTGCTGCAACGGCACCACCGACAGCAGGCGAGCGCCCGGGTTGACGTAGGCGCCGATCCGCAGGGCACGCTCGCCGACCATGCCGTCCACCGGCGCGGTGATGCGTGTGTAGGACAGGTCTAGCTGGGCTTTTTCCAGGCCCGCTTCGGCGCGCTTGAGCTGGCCATCGGCACTGGCTACCTGGGCGGTAAGGATGTCCACTTGCTTGCGCGCCGCCACCAGCGCTGCCTGGGCATTGGCCAGCCGCGCGCGGGCCTGGTCGACCCTGCTGCGTGCCTGCTGGGCATTCTGCACGGTACCGGCGCCCTGCTCGGCCAGGCGGCTGTAGCGGTTGACCTCATGGTCGGCGAACGCCGCTTCGGCCTGGGCCGCTTTCACCGCAGCTTCGGCCTGGGCAATCAGCGAAGCTTGACGTTCCAGGGTGGCACGGGCATCGGCACTTTGCGCCTTGGCCACCAGCAATTGCGCCTGCGCCGCATCCAGCGCGGCCTGGTAGTCACGGGCATCGATGGTCGCCAATAGCTGGCCAGCCGTGACCTGCTGGTTGTCCTCTACCAGCACCTCCTTGATGAAGCCGGCGACCTTGGGCGCGACCACCGTGAAGTCGGCGATCACATAGGCGTCATTGGTGCTCTGGCGGTGGTCGCTGCCGAACATCCAGGGGCCGACGATGCCAGCCAGGACAGCCACGGCGAGCACCGAGCCGATAAACAGGGTTTTGCGGTTGTTGGTCATTTCAGCGGTTCTCGAATTCATCCAGGGTTCAGGCCACCGCGCGCGGCGGGTAGACCCGGGTGGGCACGAAAGGAATCAGGCAGATCAGGGCCACGGCGATGCAGGCCATGACCAGGTACAGGTCGGCCGAGGTCAGCACCAGCGCCTGGTCGTGGATGCGCCTGGCCAGGCCAGCGGCGTTATCGTCGACCAGCGGAGCGTTGCCCAGGCTGTCCACCAAGTGGTTGGAATGGAAGTGCCGGCGCAGGGTACCAAGAGCATCCAGCAGGCCACCGGCGATCACCGCGGCCAGGCCCTTGACGGTGTTGAACCAGCTGGAGGCGAACGGGCCTTCCTGCGGGGTCATGCCGTTGGTGGACAGCATCAGCAGCGGCAGCACCGCCATCGGCTGGCCGAACACCTGCAGCAGGTAGAACGGGTAGAAGTCGCCACGGATCCATTCGCTGGTCAGCAGGCTGCTGCCAACACAGGACACCGCCAGCATCGCCAGGCCGATGCCCAGCACCCAGCGGCAGTCCACCGCGCGGATGTTGCACAGCGCTGCGGTCAATGGCAGGGCGATCAACTGCGGCATCGCCACCAGCATCATCAGCGGGCTGGTCTGCGCCGGCCGGTAGCCCTGGATCTGCGCCAGGTAGGCCGACGGAATGCTGCCGACACCCGACAGCACGACCAGCACGCCGGCCAAGGTCACCAAGGCGAAACTCAGGTTGCGCCGCGACAGCATGCGCAACTGGAAGAACGGCAGCGGCTCGGACCATTCGTTGAACATGAACAGCACCAGCAACAGCAGCCCACCCCCGAGCAGCCAGCAGATCAGCGGCGAGTCGAACCAGCCCCAGCGGTCCCCCAGCGACAAGCCCAGGACGATACTGCTGATGGCCGGCAGGCCAAGCACCACGCCACGCCAGTCGAACTGCCTGAAACGCTCCAGGCGCAGCGGGTCCTGCGGCAGGCCCCAGCCCACACAACACATGGCCAGTGCCGACGGCAGAATGATCTGCCAGAACGCCCATTGCCAGCCCACGTATTCAGTCCACAACCCGGCCAGCGGGGTACCGAGGTTGGGGCCGAACGTGGCGGTCAGGGCGTAACAGGCCAGGCCGTACACTTTGATGCCCGGCGGCAGGAAACGCAGGGCCACGCTCATCAGCATCGGTGGCAAGGCGCCGGCGGCAAAGCCCTGCAGCACGCGCAGCAACATCAGGCTGTGCAGGTTGGGGGCGAACGGCTGCAGCAAGCCGAGCACGGCGAACAGGCCAATGGCGCTCAGGGTGAAGCGCCGCAGCGAGAAGGTGGTGGCCAGCCACGGCGCAAAGGCCATGGCCGAGACCGAAGCGGCGCTGTACACCGCCAGCAGCCAGGCACCTTCGTCGGCCCCGATGCCCATGGCGCCGCGGATATCGGCCAGGGAAATCTTGGTCACCGACTCGTTGAGGCCCGCACACAACACGGCCAGCAATACACCGAACAGCCCGACCACCACCTGCAGGCCGAACGCCGTCTGCGCAGGCGCAGCCGGCGCGGGGCCGCCTACGATGGCAGCAGACGGGGCGGACAGGGAACTCATGCAACGACATCTCCAGCAACAAATTTGCGAGTGGAGCAAGTCTAAGAAGGTCGAATGCTGACGAAAACTGACTTCTCGATAGGTTTATGTTGCGTCAGGCGCAATCCACTTTTTTGCAGGTCTGGCCCTATCGCCGGCAAGCCAGCTCCCACAGGGATCGCCTTAGGGCTGACAGGTGTTTGCCACAAGGTATGCCAGCGCCTGTTAGAGCGAGCGCCGCCCGCGCGGCGCATCGCGAGCTGCGCTCGCTCCTACGTTTGTTTCGGGCCAATTATTCCTGTGGGATTTGCGCGCGAACGCCTTGGTGCATGCCTCAATATCGCGCCGTACAAACAAGGCGGCCGCG
>NZ_BLJG01000111.1 GCF_009932375.1 Pseudomonas juntendi | reverse complement strand
GTCTGCTAACGACAGCCTGGAGGCTATTGCTGATCTTCAAAATAGTACCGACCCAGAGAAAGGAGCATCTCAAATTGGCTGGGATGGTGAGCCTGTCAGTGCGCAGATGGACCTTTCAAAGCGAGTCTTGGATTACGCAGCGCTACGATCATATGCGGGCACGGCAACGAGACTGGAGGTGGTCAAAGCAGGAATCTTCGGTACATTCCTGAAAAAACCTTTTGCTAGCGGGGATGCTGACAACAACGGGACAACATTGGTCTCGACGGATGGGCAGTTCACCTACACAAGAGTATTTAATGGAGACTTTGATGTTCGCTGGTTCGGAGCGCAGCTAGCTGGAGGTGATGATTCCGCAGCAGTCCAGGCTTGTATCAACTCCGCCCCGATTGGTAGCAAGATTGTTATCGCAGCAACCCCTGCAGGCGCGTTATTGTCAGGACTGGTCGTAAACAAGCAGGTCCACATCATAGCGGACGAGGCAAACCTTAAGCAGAAGGCCGGGTCCACAGCTCCCATGATTACATATCTTGGTGTCGATGGATTTAGACTTCGCGGACTTAGGGCAAACGGGAACAAGGCAAACCAGGCAACGCAGACAAACGTCATCGAGGTGAAGAACTGCTCTAACTTCAGAATCACTGACGTTGACATCGACGGTGCGAGCTATTGCGGTCTGAAAATTGATGGGAATGTCGACGCACACCCCACACGATCCTACCTTCGCAGGGTTCAGGCAATCAGAAGCGGTTACACAGGCATCCTGCTCTACAATGCGCGCAGGCTGAACCTGCAGGATTGCAACAGCAGCGATAATGGCGGTTATGGGGTTCTATACGATAGCTCCATCGCTGAAGCTGGTAGTGACATAGTAATCTCGGATGGAAACTACGATTACAATGTCTACGCTGGGATATGCTTTCCGTATTTTGACTACACAGGCCTTCTAGGCAAGTGCCTTAAAGTGCAGATCAAAGGAGCGAGTGTTTGTAACAATACTTCAAATGGCATGATACTGCAGGGTAAGGACAAGTCAGTTGCGGGTGGCTGCGCTAACAATAACTCAATAACCGGAATTCTTGTAAACGGCAAGCAATGCAGTGTTGTGGGTGTAGAACTAAAATACAACGGTAGCGTTGGGATTGATTGGGGTGACTGCGAAGACATCACGTGCACAGGAAATTCCGCTTTTGGCAACGGGGATATGGGGATCGAGGTAAACTCATGCCTGCGGGGTGTCGTCACCGGGAACACCGTCAACGGAAACAACACAAAAATCAATGGTATTAAAGCAGGAATTGTGCTTCACCTTGGCACGGGCGGCTATCCATTCACTGGGCCAAGCTCTGGTATTGCTGTGACTGGCAATTACGTAGGTCCCGGGCCTAACCAGGATTATGGGATTCTGCTGACTGGAGATACGTCTGATAACGTGGTGGATGCCAACGCGTGCACGGGCTCCGGTGCAGTCCAAGACATCCGCTGCATATCCGGATACAACACCATCAAGCCCGGAGCTAGCCGCGCGAGTCATAGGGGGTCCCTAACGCAGATCACTATAGCCACGGCAGCCACAGTTACAATTCCGGATGCCGCAGAGGTGATCTACCTCACAGGTTCAGTAAACGTCTCGACCATTACTGGGGGTAACCTCTCGGCGGGAAGGGAGATTACGCTAGTGTTCAGCACATCAGTGCCACAGATCCTGAATACTGGGAATATCCTGACTGCCGTGAATCCAGTAGCCAACTGGCGCCCGATACGACTTACATACATAAAGTCACTTGAAAAATGGGCTGTGATGGAGACGAAGACTTTCTAGTGCCACCTAGATCGGCAGCATAACCCATGTACAATGGTCGACAAAATGACTAACGGCATAGCCGACCAATCGCATGGAGTGAATATGTTCCCAGGTCCAGCCTCAACCAAGAAGCATATCATCGAAAAATACTCACGAGCTTACCTAGATTTCGCTTGTGGAGATTACACCTATGGGATGCCGAGACTGGAGCTGGGGCGTGACGATCTGCCACGTCGCCTTCACATCGGCGAGTACTGTTCCATCGCCTTTGACACCACCATTTTTGTGGGGCGCCAAGGCCGGCATCCGTTAGACACCCTGAGCACCTATCCTCTGGTGATGCTTTTCTCGCAGCTGCATGACAAGTCTCCGGATAGCGCTGCGGATGCTGCTGGCCTCACCCAGTCGGCCTACAACGATGGAAATCTCGACGTAATCATAGGTAGCGATGTTTGGATCGGTGCGCAGGTCACGATCATGGCAGGCGTAACCATTGGGCATGGCGCAGTGATCGCTACCGGCGCGGTGGTAACTGGAGATGTTCCTCCATATGCGATATATGGCGGTGTGCCAGCTAAGCTGATCAAGTACCGGTTTGATGAGGCTACGATTGTTCGGCTGCTGAAGTCAGAATGGTGGCGGATGACCCCTGAAGAACTCTGGGGAAAGCTAGGATCGACGGCAATCTCGGTTCCACTGGCTGCGTCTTTGGCGTTGCTTGATTAAACCCGTAGTAGCAAGATTAATTCAAAGACCCGCCAAGTGCGGGTTTTTTTCGCCTGGAGAAAATGGATGCCGATCACTGAGCAGCAGCTGCTGCAGGTTCTACCCAAAGCCCGCCCTGTTGCGGGCGTTTTTTTGCCTGCGCTGAACCGCGCCGCCGCGCGCTGGAAGATCGACAGCCGGCTGCGTCTCACCGCCTTCCTGGCGCAGATCGGCCACGAGTCTGGGCAGCTGCGCGTGCTGGTGGAGAACTTGAACTACAGCGCCGAGGCGCTGGTGCGCACCTGGCCCAGCAGGTTCACCGCCCAGACCGCGCAGGCATATGCTCGGCAGCCGGAGAAGATCGCCAACCGCGTCTACAGCGGCCGCATGGGGAATGGCCCCGAGTCGTCTGGCGATGGCTGGCGGTACCGGGGGCGCGGACTGATCCAGCTGACCGGTCGCGACAACTACCGGGCGGCCGGCGCCGCGCTGGGTCTGCCGCTGGAGGACCATCCGGAATTGCTCGAGCAGGCCGAGCACGCGGCACAGTCCGCTGCGTGGTGGTGGGCGAAGCACGGGCTCAACGAGCTGGCCGACGCCGGGCGCATCCAGGACATCGGCAGCATCATCAATACCGGCAAGCCTGGGCGCGTGCCGCATGGCGCGGCTGAGCGAAAGGCATTGTACGACATTGCCGTTCGGGTGCTGGCATGACTGACGTGGCGCTACGCCTCGCCGGGGCCGGCCTGCTTATCCTGCTGGGCATGGCCGTGGGCGCCTGGGCGACTACTCACCATTTCCGCCCGCTACTGGACGATCAGCAGGACAAGGCCGCCCAGTGCGCCGCCGCGCGCGACAACCTGGCCGGGCTGGCCACGGAGCAGGGGAAAGCCATTGGCGACCTGATGCTTGCCGCTGCCAACCGCCAGGCTGCCGCCGAGCAAGCCGTGGGCGTGGCCACGGCCAGCGCCGACGCCGACTACGCCGCGGCGAACCGTCTGCAGCAGGAGATAACCGGCGGCGACCAGTGTGCCGCTGCCACTTCGATCATCGACAAGGAGCTTGGCCTATGAGGGTGCTGCTGATTGTTTGCGCGCTGGTGCTGGCCGGCTGCGCGGGCCGAGCTGAACCTGAGACCCAGTACGTCCGCGTCGAGGTGCCGGTTCAGGTACCGTGCCGCGCGCCTGAGGTGGCCGTGCCGCCTTGGGCAGCGGCTGGCCTGCGCAAGACTGACAGCCTGGAGGTGAAGGTGCGCGCTCTGCTGGCCGAGCGGCGGCAGCGCATCGGCTACGAGAAACAGCTGGTAGCCGCCGTCGGCGCTTGCCAGTAGCATGCTGCGCTCTCCGGCTTATACTTACCTCTCCACCAAAGGGAGAGACGGGATTGAGCAGTCGTCAAAGCAGTAGCCAGCCAGGCGAGTTCTTGCCCGGCATCATCTTGCCGCCGGCAATCCACGGCCTGCTGCGCAAGCGCCTGGCTGAGCTGGACATGTGCGATACCGCGGTCAACTGCATGATCCTCCAGGCGCGGACCGAGAGCCTGGTCGAGGCGCTGGAGATCCTGAAGGCGATCCCGGCGCGGGACGTTGAGCGGCTGTATGTGCTTATCGACAACATGACGCAGGACCGGCTCGATGCGCTTGGGTCGACTGCATGAGAAGTACCGGCAATGCCAGACCGGAGTGTCACAACAAACCTGCCTATA
Source organism: Pseudomonas juntendi (assembly GCF_009932375.1). GTDB lineage: Bacteria > Pseudomonadota > Gammaproteobacteria > Pseudomonadales > Pseudomonadaceae > Aquipseudomonas > Aquipseudomonas juntendi. The sequence continues at coordinate 58,372 of NZ_BLJG01000111.1, read as the reverse complement.
AAATGACCAACTCACTGGTCATCCTGCCTTATTTGCTGATTTTTTGCTTTAGCAAAATCTCAAGCATCAATTTTGCCCCGTAAACACTGGGCCTTCCCGCTTAATCGACCCGATCCATCATGGGGGCAACGCTGAAGCGGCGGGAGGGCTCAGGGCGCGTGGTTTGTGGCTTTGAGGCTGATTCTAGGGGCATTCTGGTCTACGCATTTTTGTGCCGTTTTTGGGCGTTTTTGGTGTGACAGTGGAGCGATGTACCACCGCCAATCACGCTTGTACCACCGAAAATCATGGCAACGATCAGAGCAAGGAAAAAGGCCGATGGGACGGTCAGCTACACCGTCCAGATCCGCCTCAAGAAAAAGGGTGTCATAGTTTACCAAGAAGCCCAGACATTCGCCCGTAAGCAGGCCGCTCAGGCCTGGGCGAAGCGACGAGAGACCGAATTGGCGGTTTCTGGCGCGATTGAGCGGGCCAGCCGCAAGGGGCACACGCTCAAAGAAATGATCGAGCGCTACCTGGTAGAAGCCGAGAAAGCCCGGCTGCTGGGGGAGACGAAGCAGCGAACGCTGAATGCCATCAAGAACAGCTACTTGGGCGAGAAGGCTGATTCCGACCTCAGCCAGCAGGTGCTGTTGGATTACGCGCTCTGGCGGATGAGTCCTGAAGGAGGAAGCATTAAACCGCAGACGGCCGGTAATGACCTGGCGCACCTGGGGTCGGTGCTGTCCCTGGCTAGGGCGGCGTGGGGGTATGAAATTGACGCGCAAGCAATGCCAGATGCGCGCCTCGTGCTGAAGAAGTTCGGTTACAACCTGAAGAGCAGAGAGCGGGATCGGCGTCCTACGCTGGATGAGATCGATAAGGTGATGGAGCACTTCTTCGAGATGTTGCAGCGGCGTCCGAGCGTCCTCCACATGCCGAAGGCAGTAGCGTTCGCGATTTTTTCGACCCGCCGGATGGACGAGATCACACGCATACGGTGGGAAGACTTGGATGAGTACACGCAGGCAGTGAAGGTCCGGGACATGAAAAAACCCGGCCAGAAGATCGGCAACGATGTCTAGTGATACTTGCCGGATGAGGCGTGGATCATCGTGCAGAGCATGCCCCGAGAGTGTCGCGAGATATTCCCGTACAACACGGATTCAATCGGCACAGCCTGGTCGAAGGCATGCAAGATGAAAGGGATAGAGGATCTTCACCTTCATGAATTGCGTCACAAAGGGGTGAGTCGGTTGTTTGAAATGGACTGGGACATACCGAGGGTCTCAAGCGTATCTGGTCACCGTGATTGGAGCTCGCTGCGGCGTTATACCCATTTGCGTGGGCGAGGGGATGGGTATAAAGGTTGGAAGTGGCTGGATCAGATCATTCAGGCACCGGTTAAACTCGGCGCCCGAGCTGGGTAGGCGGGTGGGTAACGATGCTACCTCTATTCAGCGCTTCTTCGTGATAGGCATCGGCTTTGGGTCGATTGCCGTCAGTCGCGAACGGCTGCTTTCGACCCAGAGCTGACGGAGGCTCTTGGCAGATGTCGGCCAAAAGCAGGTTTTCGGAGATATAGTCTTTTCCTTTATTCTCCACCTTCCTGCGCGCTAGCCTCACTCTTTTATGCAACTCAACGAGACTAATATTGTTTGCTCTTTGAGGCGTACCCTGCAAGGAATAAACCGATCAAAAACATCCCGCCGAACGCTTCGAGAGATGAATAAATTCGCAATGATGTAGCTTTTTGGTATATGTCCCCATAGCCCAAGGTCACGAAAGTAACGATACTGAAGTATAACGAGCTCCACGAATCACTCTCAGTGACGGATCCGGGATGCAGATAATACAGAAGTGCAGAGATTGCTATGAGTCCGATGGAGGCGAACAGACTTCTGGCTGGTCTCTCGCCAAACCCCCAAGCAATGAAGCTAGTGACATATAGTAAAAGCCTAAAATAACTTTTAATTAGGATTATTGCTTTTTGCAGAAAGCTAGATTTTAACCATTCAGATCGATATGTAACTGATGGATGAAGCTGGGCGGCCAATAAATATTTTTGCTCTTCGTAAAAGTATTTACCTGCATCTACGCTGTTTCCGGTGCTTGAGTAGAGCGATTTTATTTTTTCGAAAAATTTTGCTTTTGCTAACTGATTAGAATATTCATCCTCTCCTGCATCGAACGCGACACCATCGAACGATGAATATTCTAGAATGCAGTCAAAATTGGTTCCAGACACTGAGCTTATATTCAACTTGCTACGAACCAAATGTAAGTGTGGATCTGAATCTTTGAAATGAAAGTCCTGAAAGTTTCCATCCGACAGCAGCATTTCTTTTCTGTAGCCGACATTGCCGTGCATCCAGCAAGAGGTCTTATTAAAGTTCCAGAAAGCCGAGCTACCATGAAATTTCAGACCAATGGCGCTTGAATACCAAACATATGTGTGTTGATTACTATGGCAGTCATTGATCTGGAGCCCGTCCAAGCTACAAAAATCTAAATGACGTCCTGATATCACAACTCCGTTTAGTTTGACATTTCCAAGCTGTAGCAGTGGCACCTCATTGTAAAAATATGGAATGCCACCCCGCCAGCTTGAAATCCGAAATTCCCTTTTTGCAGCGGTGTATTTTTCTTCTCCGTAATTCCTTCTAAGCCACCAGAAATATGGCGCATATTTTCTTTCAGAGAGAATCCATCCAGCTTTCCTTATTGATGGCAATTGTTCTAAAGATTCATTGAATAGATAGAGCTCGCCTCTTTCGTATTTGCATAATATCAGCGGTTCATCTGTGCCTAAGAAGCGAGCAAATCCATTGTCAAAAATTATTTCAGTGTTTAGGCTTTCGCTTGAAAGCCACGTATCAAAATGCGGAAGCTTTTTGCGGAATAGTTCAAATAGTCGTGGGTAGTCATTTTGTTTGCGCCAGGAGTTGAATTGCTCCGGTTTCATTGCCCAAAACTTCTCGGCGTTCATACAAATCTTCTATTTTATCCTAGGTTAACCACTAAATTTTATAGAAAGCAGATCTGCGCGAGAGCCTGTCATTTCCAAGTGTATTGTGGCATAACATGTGGTGTTTGTGGGCGGCAGCCGCAGCGAAGATCAGCGGACGCTTGGCGCTGATCTGGCCTTATACGGCGTGATTTAGGGGTGCCCGTTGAACGGCGCCACCGTATCCACGCCTCTTCAGCATTCACCGCCGGCATGATTAAGATGCGTTTGGCAGCACGCTCCGCCAACACTGCAGGTGACATACCCTGAATTGGCTGCCTCGCTTTGCTACAAGCTATAGGTAAGGCGCTAAAGTCGACTCAATCCGCTTACCCATCTCATCTATCGTAACCGGCTCAAGCACGATCGAGATGGTGGTGCGCTCAGCCACCTGTGCCTAGGTTGACTGAATGACTTTAGCCTCCGAGATCTTCGCAATCCTGGTGGTAATGATATTTTCTCCCTTGCTGGCTCAAAATGAATCTTTCGTTTTGAGAGTGCTTCGGCGCTTTCTTGAAGCCTGGCCGACTTCATGCGTCGGTGCAAGGGCAAGGTGATGATCAGCATCAATGACCACCCGGACATCCGGCGCGCCTTCGACGGCTTCCACTTCGAGTGCCTGGATATTCGTTACAGCAACACCAACCAGCGGCAGGCCAAGGCGGAGTTGACGGGCGAGCTGGTGATCATGAACTGGCAGCCTGCTTCGCTGGGGGGCTTATTTTGAGATACTCCATCAGCTCCGAGTAGCCGAATCAGTTACGGCTATGGGTCGCTGACCAGCTCGGCCAATCGCTGGCTGGCGCCGTTGTCGATCGGGATTATGAGGATAAAATTAAATATTTCTTAAGCGCGGGTTATCAACACATGCAAGTTATCACGAATACTTGCAGCATCATTATAGTATTCCAATCCAGTATTCATTATAAGGACTTTTTGCGTGACTTCATTCAGCAGCACGTCGAGCATGTCTTCGAAAACTGAATCATCGAGTAATGTCTTCACTGCCTCAATAGAAAGGAACTTCGCGTTAAGCATCCTCACGCTCTGAGGGAAAAGATATGCGCCATTTTCGCGAATCCGTTGAACCTCAAAATAGACGAAGGCGAGGACTTGAATTCTTTCACTTCACTATGAACGGTGATGGCATGCTTTCCCCTTTGCAAATGGTAGCGCTTGATTAATGCCTCACGAACAAATCGCGACTCAGAATTGAAATCGCGCACATCCACCTGGGGATTACCAGTAAACCTCAAAAGCATATTGGCAATGGAAAGGCACGGATCAATAAAATTTTTGAGGCTGTAGATGTTGATGCCGTATTCATTTTTCAAAAACCTAATGTCACCTTCTTCCGCAGGCTTAGTAGGCTCGATCATAAAAACATAGTAGCTGAGGGTAATCAGTAATAGTGCCAGTTCCTGAGGTTGATTTTCATCAAACTGCGATTGATGTAGGAAGTCTTTGAGTCGCCTAAGCTTGCTAAGCATTTCTCCAAGTTGGTTCGTTCCATCACCGTTTTCGTCGTATGCCGGTTTGGTTGTAAAAGAGCAGTGGTGCGGGCTGTTCTCTGGGAAGATCGCGCTGTACAGGCTCGAAGGTTCGCGAAACGTGAATGTGTTCTTGTGAAGGGCTACCAGCTCCTGAAGGTAGTCGGAGAAGAGCTTGCGATGGTTGATGTACCTCTCGAACGTCAAGGTGGCCATCTGAGCCTTCGTGACTTCCTGCATGTCATGATTCTGCTTGCCGAGAAAGAGAAGGGTTCCTACCGTAGCCCCAGCTCCGACGATGGTGAACACGCCGCTGAGCAACGAACCGAAGCTACTCCAAGCAGTATGGTCGCTGGAGATTGGTCCGACATTCCACCAGTACAAACCAAAGACGGTCAGCGCGAATGCACCCAGGACGACCCCAAAGGACCAGAGGATTTGCTTCAAGCTCACAGGTTGCCGCTCCATTTTTTGAGTGCTGGCATCCTACCACCACAACCAAGCGTCTTCATCAATCACCCGGAATTACAAGGCAGGTCTCAATCCATGATCGGGATGTCGTAGTAGTGAGGCGATGCCGGTGTAAACTCTACGATGTTTTTGCGGCGGCCGGCGAGAAATTGGTAGATCTTGTGATGGGTCAGAGGTTGGGTACGATCAACTATCACTGTAATGGAGGTTATGCATTTTTTTCATCTGTGCTAGGAATGGCGAAAGGGCTGTTGGCCGGGTCCCACTTATCGATCGTAAATGTAATATCATCGTCATCTTTATCATTGCCACATTCGACTTCTATCTTGCTAATCATGAGGCCGCTATGGCGATGTCTGGCGAACGGGTTCTGATGCATACCTGAGTCATCCCATCTGTGTGCTTCATTAAATTCTTCCGCAGATATTTCGCCAGAGAGAAATTTCATGAGGCCTCTTGAGGAAACTGTTATTTTATTCTGTTGCATTGAGTATGCTCCTAATTGATCATGGCCTACGCCTGCTTTTTTCAGTAATGATGCAGAGTGATAGGCTGGGCGAAGCGGTTGAGGAACATCAGGTAGGATTGTATTAAGAGCCTCTGTGAGATTGTCGATGGACTCTGTCGTCACTCGATCTGATCGAAAGGCTGGTGGTGCGCAAACAAGATCGTAGCTCATCTGGTAATTGGTTGGTAAACCAAAACGCTGGTGCTGTTCACTTATTGTACTCAGCAAAACGAAGTCTATACTGCTGTTCTGGCGCAGAAAATCTTCTGCAACTTCTCTTGACGTGAAAGTATAGTAGGATTTTCCATTTACACCATTTCTAATAAGGTCGGAGCCGCCGTCGCATGCGAAAATTATTCTAATGGCGTCATCTGGAGCGCCATTTAGTTGAGTTACTTTGCCTTTGAGCGCGCTAAATAGAGGGTTGATGGATTTTGATGTTGCTACTGTATAGCTCGTGTAACTACCGCCTCCGTTTTTCCAGTCTGGATCGTAGATTATTTTTAGGTCTATAAAGTCTTCAGTTCGCTCAAGTTTTGATTTTGCTGTACTGATTTTCTTAACGCTATGAACCCAAGGTTCAAGCTCGTTTTTTATAAAGCTATTGAGGTTAGCCTTTTCTGGTAACATCAAGCGCATCTTGCTCTTGTGAGATTCGCCCACTGTTTTCCCGCGTACTTGGATCCAGAAGCTTCCCGGTTGTAGTCCGGACTTACATGCAAGTCGAACTATTTCTTTGCTTAAAAATTTGAATGGGTTCTGAGCTTCAAGACCACTGTCTGATATTGTAGTAATGTCCCCGATGAGCGTGAGGCTGCCGCCGCTTTGTTTCTCGATCTTCCAATAAATATCAGGGCGGCGCCCGTTTGGCAGCGCTCGTTCATGCTGAAGAGATCCAACTTTGGAAAGTGCTGATAGTAACACTACCTCCCACATAGCATGAAGTCTAGATTCATCTCTAGCGTTGAGCCGGTTAACAAGTGCAGCAAGCTGAGAGAGTTCAAGGGTTTGCGACAGCGTATTGATCCGTGCTTGGATCGCTCGCCGTGAGAACACAAAATTAGTCACTCATGCCCCCGCGGGCGTTACGGAAGAGGTGCCGTGACATTAGCGGGAAGGAGGGCTATGAGGCAAGATCTATGCTGCTGCGCGCGAAGTGCCCGTAATTTTTTCTTGAATGCCCAGTGGTACGAAATTGGTACTAGGTAGAAAATAGTCGCTCTGAGTGCGTCGTATTCATTGGGTATTCAGAACAATGGGCCCAATCCATCATGGGGGCAACGCTGAAGCGGCGTGACGGCTCAGGGCGCGTGGTTTGTGGCTGGGAGCCTGATGTTGCAGTCATTTCGTTCAACGTGTTCTGTACCGGTTTCGGGGGTTCGAGGCGGTTTTACCCAGGCGTTTGGTACAAAGTACCAACCGACATACGACATGTATCAATCGTGGAAAAGGGTCGATGGCAGCACCCGCTACCCCGTCCAGTTCCGCACTGATCGCGACAAGGCGACAGTCTACCAAGAGAGCCGGGTGTTCGCCTGCAAACACGTCGCGGTGGCCTGGGCGAAGCGACGGTACGCCGAGTTGAAAGAGGCGAGGGCTATCGGGGGGCTGCCCCGGAAACGCGCCTCGACCAGGAAGGCTAAAACGCTGGCGCGATCCACCGGTAGCCAAGCCCTGTTGGCCCGCATACAGTAGAGCACCGATGATGGATGCAACGGTTACCGACTCACCAGCAGGATCAACAGCCACAACGCGCCCCGCGTGAACCAAGGAAGAAAGCGATGAGCCAACCACCCAATGATCTGCCCATCTACCGAGTGCTGACCGGCCCCGACAACGCCGCCTTCTGCCGGCGGGTCAGCGAGGCCTTGGAAATGGGGTACCAGTTACATGGCGCACCTGCCGTCACCTTCAATGGCAGCGATGTGATCGTGGCGCAGGCCGTGCTCTGGCCTCGAACCGGTGACTGATCATCGGCCGCCTTGCATGCCTCTTCAATCCCCCGAAGGTGCAGTGGCCAGCTTAGCGTGGGTGGTCAGTTCTTCATTGATGAAGGCCGCGATCATCGCCCGGTAAACCTGCTCCACCACCTCGGCTGAAGCACCGGTTTGCTCCGCCATTTCGCGAACCTTCGTTATCACCTGCTCGACCCGCGCAGGCGCACGCACGTCATCGGTCGTCTTCTTGAAGGCGGCCGCTTGCGTCACGAGTCGGCCACGTTGGGCGAGAAGCGAAACCAGGCTGCGGTCAATTGCATCGATCCCTTGGCGGACTTCTTCCAGTGAGGTGCAACGTACTTCCATTTGCGCGAGTTCCTTTTCATGAGACTGCGGTTGGTTGGGGGTATCACTTGCGCTTACCCGGGCCGGCCAGCTCTGCCGGCTACGGCAATTGAGCAAGGGCCATCATTAGACTAGCTACGGCCCATGATTCCCAGGCTTTCTGTGGCGTACGCCCGTCTCTGTTTCTCCCCGGCCGGCACGCAAACGGGTCAAATCACTTTCACCGCCCGGCCTATGAACTTGACCGGCCCCGTTGGCAGGCCGGTAGGCGAGCCGCCGGCTTTCTCCAGTGTCAGCTCGAACAACTGGTCGGCTTCCAGCGGTGGCAGGCTCTGCAGGGGGACCCGGTAGGGTTCGCCGGGTTTGACCAGGCCCAGGGATACTGGCGCCCCCCACTGCGGACCCTTGGTCCAGAACTGCAAGGCCATGCCTTCAGGGAGCGCATCCTTACCGAGCGGGAGAAGCTCGATGGTGCGGCTGTCGCTGGTCTGCACCACCCAACCCGGGGCCTGGCTGCTCGGTGCCACCAGCACCACCACGAATTGCGTCGCGGGTGGGGGCGTTGTCAGCAAGGTGAACGCCAGCACTACACTGGCCGCCAACCCGGCGGCCGTGGTTGCTTGCCACAGGCCCAGGCGTTGCCACCACTTGGCTCGCCGCTCGCTGGCCGGGTGCGCCAGCTCGTTCAGGCTGCGCTGAATACGGCCCCACAGGCGCAGGCTCGGTGGCTGCGGCGCGGCCAGCGCGGCCAGTTCCAGCAGGCGCGACTCCCAGGCATCCACAGCGGCGCGCAGGGCTGAGTCGGTACGCAGGCGCTCAGCCACTGCCGTGTGTTGCTCCGGCGGCAAGGTGCCCAATACGAACTCGCCGGCGAGGGTGTCCAGCGCTTCGTCAGTCTCCGGCTTCATTCCGGGCACTCCCGCAGTGCTTTCAGGCTGCGCTTGATCCAAGCTTTGACGGTGCCAAGGGGGGCGCCCAGCAGAGTGGCGATTTCGGCGTGGCTGCAGCCGTCCACGTAAGCATGCAGGATGCAGTGCTGCGGGCCGGGCTGCAATTGTTCGAGGCAACGGTAAATCTTTGCCGAGCCTGACCACAGGGCCAGGTCATCCAGCCTGCCCGGCAAGGTGGGCACGGCAGCCATGTCGGCATCGTCCAGCACAGTTTCGCGGCGGGTATCGCGTATCGAATTCAATGCCAGATGGCGTGTGATGCTGTAGATCCAGCCGCGGGCCGAGCCGCGCGCGGGGTCGTAGCTGGCAGCGCCAGTCCAGATGCGAATGAACGCATCGTGGACGATGTCTTCGGCCGTGGCGTTGTCACGCGCGATACGCCGGGCTACGCCCAGCAGGCGTGGCCCTTCGTGATCGTACAGCGCTTGCAGGGCTCGCCGGTCACCCTGTGCGCAGGCCTCCAGGCACTCGTGGAAGTCGAATGGGGTGACAGGCGAATTCAAGGTGTACGGCTTCCTTGTGTCTGGCGAGGTACCCCGGCCATCCAGCCGGGGGCTTGCCATCGAGCTTAGATCATCCGCTGCTGGATGTTGGCGCCGGCGCGCGTTACCTGGCTGTCCAGAACACATAGTCGGCCTGGTACTGGACGACCTGCCTGGCCCCCTTGTTCTGGGCCGTGCAGTCGCTGGTAGGGGCCACGCCGCCGCGGGTGGCCAGGCGCTGGATGTAGCTGACCCCTTGCATGGCGCCTTTACCTTCGGCCGGGTTGGCCTTGACCAGTTGATAAGGAATGGCGCCTTTGTCTGCCGGGGCCAGCGCCAACTGGTTGCCGGTGACTTTCGAGCCATCCTTCGCTTGCCAGGTGGCGGGAGGACCAAAGTAGTCGCCCACTTGTTTGCCGCTACGGTCATTGAGCACGGCCTTGGGCCCAACGAAGGTCCATTCGGTCTGGCCGGCCGCATCGGCTTTGTCGCGGCACTCATAGGTGATCTCGCCGACCCCGACGGTCTCCAGCATAACGCGATGCCCCTCGGGCACCTGGACGGCAGTGGGCACGGCGGTTTGCGCGTGGGCGGTCTGCAGCGCCAGGGCAAGGCTGCAGGCGAGCAGGCAAGCGGAGTATGTATGGCTCATGGGTAATGCTCCTGACAGGTCATTTGGCTGGGCGGTCATGCTCCACCCATCAGCAATACCCACCACGGGGTCTATTGGATGCACGGGGACAAAAAAATAGTTGCCTGCAAATGGCCGGCCGGCAGCGGGCAACCAAAGCCCGGGAGTAGGGTGGTGTCGTCTGGCGCGGTTACGTGGGTGGCCCTGCGGGCTAAGGGCCAGCATCACTGGCCCTCATCAGTCGGCTGATCGTGCCCCGGTCAGTGATGCGCGCTATCCACCGCAATGCTCTCGCCGCTCACCGCGAGGTAGCTGGCGTTGCGGTTGGCGAGGGCGTAGTGGATCAGCCCACCCAGGCCGGCGCCGAAGAACCAGGAGAACTGCGACAAGGTGTCGAAGGCTGGGACCAGCGCCAGCACGATGGCGATCAGTGCCGCCGGCACGAATGCCGCAACGGCACGCAGGTTGACGCCGCCGCTGTAGTGGTAGGCCGCCTGCCTGCTTTCGCTGTAGAGCTGCGGCAGGTTCACCCGGCTGCGGCGTACCAGGTAGTAGTCGGTGACGATGATGCCGTACAGCGGGCCGAGCAGGGCGCCCAGGCCACCGAGGAAGTACACGATCACTGAGGGGCTGTTGTAGAGGTGCCAGGGCAGGATCACGACCGCAATGGCAGCACTGAGCAAGCCTGCGCGGCGGAAATTCAGCAGGTTGGGTGCCAGGTTGGTCAGCACGTAGGCCGGGGCGACGAAGTTGGCCATGATGTTCACTGCCACGGTCACGATCAGGAAAGCCAGGCAAGCCAATACCAGGCCGGCGGTGTTGGGGATGGCCGCAACGATTTCGGTCGGGCTCTGCACCAGCTTGCCATCGATGCTGAACTGCGCACCGGCCAGTACCACCGCAATCAGGGCAAAGCCAAGCATGTTCACCGGCAGGCCCCAGAAGTTGCCTACGCTGATGGTGCGCCGGTCCGGGCAATTGCGCGTGAAGTCACAGAAGTTGAGAATCATGGTGCCGTACAGCGAGACCCACAGCGCAGCAGCGCCGAGCACTTTCAGCCACATGGCCGAACCGGTCGGGGCATTGCCGCTGGACCAGGCGATCGACAAGCCGCTGCGCCAGTACATCCAGCCGGCCAGGCTGGCGAAGGCGACCAGAATGATCGGCCCGGCCAACGACTCGAAGCGGCGCACCATTTCCATGCCGTAGGCGAAGATCGCCACCTGCACGCACCAGATGCCGAGGAAGGTGACCCAGCCCAGGCTCGACAGCCCGAGGATGCTGTTCTGGTCGTAGGCCTTGAGGTCTGGGGCCATGGCGGTGAGCAGTGCACGCAGCACCACCGAAGCCAGGTAGGTCTGGATGCCGAACCAGGCAATGGCGATCACCGCGCGGATCAGTGCCGGAATCTGGGCACCATGGATGCCGAAGCTGATGCGGCACATGACCGGGTAGGGCAGGCCGGTTTTCTGACCCATGTAGCCGGACAGGTTCATCAAGCCGTAGATCACCAAGGCACCGAGGGCGAAGGCGGCCAGGATCTGCGCCCCGCTCATGCCCAGGGCGAACAGCCCGATGGCGAACGAGTAGTTGGCCATGTTGTGCACGTCGTTGGTCCACAGCGCGAACAGGCTGTAGCGACCCCAAGTGCGCTTGGCGGCACGGGTAGGGGCCAGGTCGGCACTGTACAGGCGCGGGCTCAATGTCACCTGGCCCGGGTCCGCCGTGGCGGTGGGGCGTGCATCAAGCTGGCTAACATCGGAACGCGAAATCGACGCCATCGGGACTCCATGATGGTTGTGTACTTTTGTTTTTGGATTTGTATACAAACAAGATTCGTACCAATCGATCAGGCGCAGGTAATTACAGCGGGTTGCCGGTCTCTAGCCGATCATTGCCTAGCGGGCGTGTATTTGAGTTGGGAATTTTGTGCACATTTCAGGTGCGCATTTGTTACCCCTTGCGCCAAGCCGAGGCGCTTGCTGTAAACAACGCAGATACACTACATGCCATTGGTCAGCAAATGATCGGCAAATGGCCTGAAAGCGAACACAGTAGCCGCATTTGGCTGCAAGCAACGGCTGGACAGGCCCGTTTTCCAACAGGGATCCGTATCGATGTTCACCTCAGTGCGCCGCGCTGTGCGGCTTGCGATGGCCATTGCCGGCCTGATCATTCTCGGTGCCTGGCACAGCGCTCAGGCGCAGTCGCTGCCCAGTGCTGCCGAGCTGCAGCGGTTGGCACCCGCCGCCAGTCTGGCGACCTTGGCCCTGGCGCTTACCGCCTATCACTGTGCGAGCCAGGGGGAAGGGGACAAATTGCTGACCGTTATCGATTATTCCAGGGCCTCGCGTGACAAGCGCTTGTGGGTGTTCGACCTGCGCGCCAGGCAGCTGTTGTTCGAAGAGTGGGTCACCCATGGCAAGAACAGCGGCGCCGATCTGCCGAACGCGTTTTCCAACGCGCCGAACAGTTACCAGTCCTCCGTCGGCCTTTATCAAACCGGCCAGGCCTACAATGGCAAGCATGGGCGCTCGTTGCGCCTGCAGGGGCTGGAGCCAGGGTTCAATGACAACAGCATGGCGCGTGCGATCGTCATGCACGCCGCAGCGTACGCCGACCCCAGCGTGGTGCCTAGCCTCGGCCGCCTCGGGCGCAGCCAGGGTTGCCCTGCCGTACGCCCGGCGATTGCCGAGAAATTGATCCACACGCTGCAACGCGGCAGCTACGTGTTCGCCTACTACCCGCAGCAGGCGTGGCTGAAGCACTCGCGTTACTTGAACGCCCAACGTTGCGTGGCAAGCCCATCGATCGCCGGCAAGTGACGAGGCGCGCTTACCTTGGCAGCAGCCTCACACGCTACGCGTCAGGCCGCCGTCGACCTTGATGTTCTGCCCGGTCATGTAGGCAGCACCCTCGCTGGCAAGGAACGCGATGGTGGCGGCAATTTCTTCGGGGGTGCCGTAACGCTTGAGCGGTACGCTGTCGCGGCGTTGCTCTGTGGCTGGCAAGCTGTCTATCCAGCCCGGCAGCACGTTGTTGATGCGCACGTTATCGGCGGCGTAGGTGTCGGCGAAGATCTTGCTGAAGGCCGCCAGCCCCGAGCGGAACACCGCGGAAGTGGGGAACAGGTCGCTCGGCTCGAATGCCCAGGCGGTAGAGATGTTGATGATCACGCCACCCTTTTGCCGCTGCATGTAGGGCGTCACCATGCGTGTCGGGCGAATGACATTGAGCAGGTAAGTGTCCATGCCTTTGTGCCAGTCCTCGTCGCTGATCTCCAGGATGGGCGCACGTGGGCCGTGCCCCGCGCTGTTGACCAGCACATCGATGCGGCCCCATTTGCCGACCACAGCGTCTACCAGGCGCTGCAGGTCTTCAACCGACTGGTTGCTACCGGTAACGCCGATGCCGCCAAGCTCCGCGGCCAGGGCCTCGCCCTTGCCCGATGAAGAAAGGATGCCCACTTTAAAGCCATCCGCGGCCAGGCGCCGAGCTGCGGCGGCACCCATGCCGCTGCCACCGGCCGTGATGATTGCAACTTTGTCTACTGTCATGCTGCCTCCCAGGTTGGCGTTCATTTGATTGCATAAGTGCTTCCACCATAGCAGCGCCCTCGGGTGGCAAGTGAGACAGTCAAGCTTCTCAGAGCCAGTAGTTAAGCTACTGGCTTGTTGCGCGTGGCAGGGGCCAAGTCGCGCAGACGCAGACCGGCGGCACGCAGATGATCTTGACGCGTGAAATTTTTAATGTATTTTTTCATGAAAAATATCTGCGAAAATTTCACGAGCGCCCAGGCTATTGAAGCCGTGCCAGAGGTTGAAGCCCTTGCAAACGCGGGCGGCATTCAAGGGCGAGTCTTCACTTGAGTTGGTTCACCTCACAAGGACAAAAACATGAGTGCCCCCTCTGCGGATTTGCTGCTTGAAGTGCGTGCGTTTCGGGCGCAGCACCCGGCCATACGTTATGTCGACCTGATTGCGCTGGACATTCCCGGGCATTTCTACGGCAAGCGCTACCCCATCGACATGCTGGAAAAGGTTGCAGCTGGGGCACCGCTGAAGCTGCCGCAGAACTGCGTGCTGCTGGGTACCCAGGGCGGCCTTTACCCCATAGGTGACTACTGCTTTGCCGACGGCGACCCGGATGCCGTACGGCGGCTGGTGCCAGGTACGCTGAAGCCGGTGCGCTGGGAAAAAGAACCAAGCGCCCAGATGCTGATCACCTCCGACGGCACCGCCAAACCGATCGAGTTCGAGCCACGGGAAGTGCTGGCCCGCGTGCTGCAGCGCCTGGCCAGGCGTGGCATACACCCGGTGGTGGCGTTCGAACTGGAGTTCTACCTGTTCGATCGCGCGCTGGACAACGGCTTGCCCCGTTACCCGCGTGACACTGCCAGCGGCGACGCAGACGACCAGCCGAACATGCACATCGAGCGCCTCTCGCGCTTTTCCTCGGTGTTGCATGAAATGGTCGATGGCGCCAATGAGCAAGGCGTGCCGGCGAACGTGATCACTGCCGAGCTGGGCCCAGGCCAGTTCGAAATCAACTTCTCGCACAGCGACGATGCCCTTGCCGCGGCTGACTGGTCGGCACTGTTCTGCCGCAGTACCCGGGGCATTGCCCTGAAGCACGGCTACCGTGCCAGCTTCATGAGCAAGCCCTACCTGGATGCGCCAGGCAGCGGCATGCACGTGCACGTCAGCCTGTACGACAACGACGGCAACAACCTGCTTGCCGCTGCCGAACAGCGCAAGCTGCGCCATGCGGTGGCGGGGTGCCTGGAACTGCTGCCGCACTGTATGCCGATTTTTGCCCCCAACCACAACGCCTACCGCCGTTACGGTGCCATGGTCAACGCCGCGAGCAAGGCCAGCTGGGGCTTCGAAGACCGTGATGCGTGCATTCGCATCCCCGAATCCGACCCGCGCAACCTGCGCATCGAGCACCGCCTGGCAGGCGCAGATGCCAACCCGTACCTGGTGCTGGCGGCCATTCTCATCGGCATGGAGTACGGCCTGGAGCGGGGCGTCGAGCCCATCGCCCCGCTGAACGACGACCGCCAGAGCGGCATCGACTTCCCCAAGGACCCGCTCAGCGGCCTGGCCGCCATGCGTCATCACCCGGTGCTGGAGCAAGGCCTGGGCAGCGAGTTCGTGATGGTCTACTGCGAAAACAAGTACCAGGAGCAACTGGACTTCATGCGCCACATCGATGCCCGCGAGTATCGCTGGTTCCTGTAGCGCCTGCGGTTCGCCCTCATCCCTTGCCAACCTAAACCACGCGCAATACCCATTGCCGGAGGACGCTATGCCACGTGTGCCCGTGATCGGCATCACCGCTTGCACCACCCTGAGCGGGCAGCATGCCACCCAGACCATTGCCGAGAAGTATGCACGTGCGGCAGCCAAGGCGGCGTGCGGCCTGCCCATCGTGATACCCAGCCTGGGCGAGCTGCTCGACAGCGCCGACATCCTCGCGGTGGTGGACGGGCTGATCTTTACCGGTTCGCCGTCCAATATCGAGCCGTTTCACTACCACGGCGCGGCCAGTGCCGAGGGCACCCAGCACGACCCGCTGCGGGACGCCACCACGTTACCGCTGATGCGCGCGGCGATCGCCGCCGGCGTGCCGGTGCTGGGCATCTGCCGTGGTTTTCAGGAAATGAACGTGGCACTGGGCGGCACCCTGCATCAGAACGTGCATGAGGCTGGCGCATTCATGGACCACCGCGAACGTGCGGGCGAGCCCATCGACAAGCAATATGGCCCGCGCCACACCATGCATGTGCAGCCAGGTGGTTTGCTCGAGCGCCTGGGCTTGCCGGCAGTGTTCGAGGTCAACTCCATCCACGGCCAGGGCATCGATGTGCTGGCGCCTGGGCTGAGGGTGGAGGCGCTGGCGCCTGACGGCCTGGTGGAGGCGATCTCGCTGGACAACGGCCAGGGCTTCAGCCTGGCCGTGCAATGGCACCCCGAGTACCAGGTCATGGACAACCCGCAGTACCTGACCCTGTTCCAGGCGTTCGGCGCGGCTTGCCGCCAGCGCTCGCTGCTGCGCCAGAACCGCAAGCAACCCCACCGCGCAGCGCGCCTGCGCGACCTGATGGAGTGAAGACAATGAGTGCACAGAATTCGCAGACCCAGGCTTGGCAAGCGCTTAGCCGCGACCACCACCTGGCGCCGTTCAGCGATGCTAAACAGTTGGCCGAGAAAGGCCCGCGCATCATCACCCAGGCCAAGGGCGTATACCTGTGGGATAGCGAGGGCAACAAGATCCTCGATGCCATGGCTGGCCTGTGGTGCGTGGCGGTCGGCTATGGCCGCGATGAGCTGGCGGAGGTCGCCAGCCAGCAAATGAAGCAGCTGCCGTACTACAACCTGTTCTTCCAGACCGCGCACCCACCGGCGCTGGAGCTGGCCAAGGCGATCGCCGACCTGGCCCCGCCAGGCATGAACCATGTGTTCTTCACCGGCTCCGGTTCCGAAGGCAATGACACCGTGCTGCGCATGGTGCGCCACTACTGGGCGCTGAAAGGCCAGCCCGACAAGAAGGTGATCATCGGCCGCATCAACGGCTACCACGGCTCTACCGTGGCAGGCGCTGCCCTGGGGGGCATGAGCGGCATGCACCAGCAGGGCGGGGTGATCCCGGATATCGTGCATATCCCGCAGCCGTACTGGTTCGGCGAGGGCGGCGACATGACCGAGGCCGACTTCGGTGTGTGGGCCGCCGAGCAGCTGGAGCGCAAGATTCTGGAGGTGGGCGAAAACAACGTCGCAGCCTTCATCGCCGAGCCGATCCAGGGTGCCGGGGGCGTGATCATTGCGCCGGACACTTACTGGCCAAAGGTCAAGCAGATCCTTGCCAAGTACGACATCCTGTTCGTGGCCGATGAAGTGATCTGCGGCTTTGGCCGTACCGGGCAGTGGTTCGGTACTGACTACTATGACCTCGAGCCCGACCTGATGACGATCGCCAAGGGCCTGACTTCGGGCTACATACCGATGGGCGGCGTGATCGTGCGTGACGAGGTGGCGCGGGTCGTCAGCGAAGGTGGCGATTTCAACCACGGCTTTACCTATTCCGGCCACCCGGTGGCCGCGGCGGTGGCGCTGGAGAACCTGCGCATCCTGCGCGACGAGCAGATCATCACGCAGGTGCAGGATAAGACTGCGCCTTACCTGCAGCAGCGCCTGCGTGAGCTGGCCGACCACCCGTTGGTCGGTGAGGTGCGTGGCCTGGGCATGCTGGGCGCGATCGAGCTGGTAAAAGACAAGGCCAGCCGCACCCGCTACCCAGGCAAAGGCGTGGGCATGATCTGCCGCCAGCACTGCTTCGACAACGGCCTGATCATGCGCGCGGTGGGCGACACCATGATCATCGCGCCGCCTTTGGTGATCAGCCTTGCCGAGATCGACGAGCTGGTGGCAAAGGCGCGCAAATGCCTCGACCTCACGTATGAGGCTGTTCGCTGAGCGGCAGGTAGCCTCAGCGGGGCTGCAAAGCGGCCCCGGTTTGCCTGGCTGGCACGCGCAAGGCCTGGAAGCATTTTGCTTTGCAGGTTGAATCCTGTACTTTTCAGGGCATTGTTTTTCCGTCCGAACGTCGCGATTCAACTATGAAAGTGCACGAAGAAATCGAAGGCCTGGCAGTACTGATTCGCGACCTGCGTAAGTTCAAGGGCCTGACCCTTGGCGAGCTGGCCCAGCGTATCGGCCGCTCGGTGGGGTTCCTGTCCCAGGTCGAGCGCGGTGTTTCGCGCCCGACCGTCGCCGACCTGACGGCCATCAGCGAAGAGCTCGGTGTGTCGACTGCCTACTTCTACAAGCTGGCCAAGCCCCGCGAGCTCGGCTGGGTTACCCGCCCGCACGAGCGCCGCACCTTGCACCTGGCCGGTGGCATCACCGATGTGCTGGCATCCCCCAGCATCAGTGGCGCCTTCTCCATGCTCGATAGCCACCTTGAACCTGGGGCGAGCAGTGGCGAGGAGTACCTGGACGACAGTTCAGAGCAGGGGTGTTTCGTGCTCGAAGGCGAATTGACCGTGTGGCTCGACGGCGGTGAGCCCGTTACCCTGCGCGCCAATGACAGTTTCCAGCTGCAGCCACATGCCAGCTTTCGTTATGCCAACCTGACCGGCAAACCAACGCGGGTGTTGTGGGTATTCAGCTGATGGAAAGATGACCTGCAAACACTGGGGTGGCTGCATGGGTTATCCTTGCACCCCGCAATCAACCACAAGCAGTGAATTGAACGATGGGTTTTGAACAACTAGCAGAGCTACGCGACCGCCTGCGGGCGGAGAAACAGCAGGTAAAGGCCGAAAGCGCGAAACAGCCAAAGCGCAAGCCGTCCCCGCAGGCGAAGCCGCGCGAACAGGATCCGGCGGTCGCTGCGATCTGGCCTTTGCAGAAGCATTTTCCCCTGGCCTTCCCGGTCAACCCGGCCCCCAAGGTGCCGCTCAAAGAAGGCATCTTCAAGGATGCCGAGCAACACCTGGAGCTGCTCGGCCTGACCCGTGAACAGCTGAAGCTGGGTATTTCCACCTGGTGCCGCGGCGCCAGGTACTGGGCCAGCATGGTCGAAAATGCACCGCGCCTGGACCTCAGTGGCCAAGCCGCGGGTACCGTGACTGCTGCACAGGCACTGCATGCCAAGCAGCAGGCTGCGCGGCACCGCAGCCAGGAACGCCGTAACCGGGCCAAGGCCAAGGCACAGGCTGCCGCCCCTGCCGCCGAGCCTGCTGCCGAGCAGCCTGAGGCCTGACCCCGCCCCTCGCCAACCTGGCGAAACTACTGATCGCCTCCGTGCATCGGTGCCTGGGGCTGCCCTACTGGACAGCCCCGGGCACAACGTCAACCGCGACCGTGAGCGTTGATTGACATGGGCCTGCAACTGATCCCTGCCACCACCAGCCACTGCACCTTCGCCCGCGACCTGACTCGCCGCGCCATGCTCCCTTATTACGGCCAATATGGTCTGCTATGGGTGGAAGACGCCTTCGACCAGGCCTGGGGCTGGCGCGAACAGTGGCTGGTGGCAGATGGCACCGCGGTGCTGGGTTACTGCAGCCTCAGCCAGGACCGCCAGGCCCTGTTCATCCGCGAGTTGCATTTGCTCCCCGAGCACCGCGGGCGCGGTGTTGGCAGTTGGGTGCTGGAGCAGTTGGCACTGTGGGCCAGGCAGCGGCAGTTGCCGCTGCTCAGGCTGATGGTGTTTCGCAGCAATCCGGCACGCCGCCTTTACCAGCGCCATGGGTTTATCGAGATGGGTGAAGACGATTGCTTCGTGCGTATGCAGCGCGCTATCGAGTGATCGCCAGGCGCTGGCGTGTCCAGCGCGAACGGCGCAGGCATCAAGGATCCATATCGACGATCAGCCGGCACGTTGCCTACCTGCTGGCGCGCTTGACGGGTCATGTTAAACCCCGGTAAACAGTATGGATTCTCACAGTTGAGCGTCGGACGTTTCTGACGGAAGTAATGCGTTAGGCCCACTGTGAAAAATTTTGTTAAGGTGGCGGGATCCAATCGCCCTGCTGATGAGGTGTGTGCTTGATTAGGGTCTTAGTCGTCGATGATCACGATCTGGTACGAACCGGTATTACGCGCATGTTGGCCGACATTGACGGCCTGCAGGTGGTGGGTGAGGGGGACTCGGGCGAGTCGGCGCTCAAGCTGGCCCGTGAGCTGAAGCCAGACGTGGTGCTGATGGACGTGAAAATGCCCGGCATCGGCGGCCTGGAAGCCACTCGCAAACTGTTGCGCAGCCACCCAGACATCAAAGTGGTTGCAGTCACCGTGTGCGAGGAAGACCCGTTCCCCACGCGCTTGCTGCAGGCCGGCGCTGCCGGTTACCTGACCAAGGGCGCAGGGCTCGATGAAATGGTCCAGGCCATCCGCCTGGCATTTGCCGGCCAGCGCTACATCAGCCCGCAGATCGCCCAGCAGCTGGCGCTCAAGCCGTTCCAGCCACAAGGCTCGCC
Source organism: Pseudomonas juntendi (assembly GCF_009932375.1). Classification (GTDB taxonomy): domain Bacteria; phylum Pseudomonadota; class Gammaproteobacteria; order Pseudomonadales; family Pseudomonadaceae; genus Aquipseudomonas; species Aquipseudomonas juntendi. Next base: position 38,584 of record NZ_BLJG01000111.1, on the reverse strand, counting down.
GTTCGACGCCTTGTCCGAGCGGGAAATCCAGATCGCCCTGATGATCGTCGGTTGCCAGAAAGTGCAGATCATCTCCGACAAGTTGTGCCTCTCGCCCAAGACCGTCAATACTTACCGTTATCGGATCTTTGAAAAACTCTCGGTCACCAGCGACGTCGAATTGACCTTGCTGGCCGTTCGCCACGGTATGGTTGACGCAAGCCTGTAAACCTCATGTCCCAAGTTTTTGATGCCAGCGCATTCCTGGCGACCTGCAGTGGTCGCCCCGGCGTTTATCGGATGTTCGACGTCGACGCCCGCCTGCTGTATGTGGGCAAGGCCAAGAACCTGAAAAAGCGCCTGGCCAGCTATTTCCGCAAGACCGGCCTGGCCCCCAAGACCGCCGCGCTGGTTGCGCGCATCGCCCAGGTCGAGACCACCATCACCGCCAATGAAACCGAGGCGTTGCTGCTGGAGCAGAACCTGATCAAGGAATGGCGGCCGCCCTACAACATCCTGCTGCGCGACGATAAGTCCTACCCCTACGTGTTCTTGTCTGACGGGGAGTTTCCCCGCCTGGGTATTCATCGGGGCGCGAAAAAGGCCAAGGGCCGTTACTTCGGCCCATACCCCAGCGCCGGCGCCATACGTGAAAGCCTCAGCCTGTTGCAGAAGGCCTTTTCCGTGCGCCAGTGCGAAGACAGCTATTACGCCAACCGCACCCGGCCCTGCCTGCAGTACCAGATCAAGCGCTGCAAAGGGCCGTGCACCGACTTGGTAAGCCCTCAGGAATATGCCGAGGACGTGCGCCATTCGGTGATGTTCCTGGAAGGGCGCAGCCAGCAGTTGGGCAATGAGTTGAATGCCGAAATGGAGAAAGCCGCCATGGCACTCGATTTCGAAAAAGCCGCCGAACTGCGCGACCAGATCAGCCTGCTGCGCCGCGTGCAGGACCAGCAGTACATCGAAGGTGGCACAGGTGATGTCGATGTCATCGCTGCCTTCGTCAATCCGGGTGGCGCCTGCGTGCACCTGATCAGCGTGCGCGGTGGGCGGGTACTGGGCAGCAAGAACTTTTTCCCGCAGGTGGGCATCGAGGAAGACCTGGCCGAGGTCATGGCCGCTTTTCTTTCCCAGTACTACCTGGGCAATGCAGAGCGCGAACTGCCAGGCGAGTTGATCGTCAACGTTGTGCACGAAGACTTCACCGCCATTACCGAGGCCCTGCACACGTTGCGTGGGCGCGAGCTGACCATCAGCCACCGGGTAAGGGGCACCCGTGCCCGCTGGCAGCAACTGGCCGTGACCAACGCCGAGCAGGCGCTCAACGCCCGGCTGGCCAACCGTCAGCACATGGCGGCCCGCTTCGAGGCCCTGGCCGAGGTCCTGGGCCTGGACGAAGTGCCGCAGCGCCTGGAGTGCTACGACATCAGTCACTCCAGTGGCGAAGCCACCGTAGCCAGCTGCGTGGTGTTCGGCCCCGAGGGGCCGATCAAGTCCGACTACCGCCGCTTCAATATCGAAGGCATCACCGCTGGCGACGATTACGCCGCCATGCACCAGGCCCTGACCCGCCGCTATGGGCGTATCAAGGACGGCGAGGGCAAACTGCCCGACGTGCTGCTGGTGGACGGTGGCAAGGGCCAGCTGAACATGGCCCGCGATGTGATGCAGGAGCTGGGTTTCAGCGAACTGACCCTGTTGGGTGTCGCCAAGGGCGTCACGCGCAAGGCCGGTTTCGAAACCCTGTACCTGAACGACGTGCACCACGAATTCACCCTCAAGGGCGATTCTGCGGCCTTGCACCTGATCCAGCAGATCCGTGACGAAGCCCACCGCTTTGCCATCACCGGCCATCGCGCCCGGCGTGGCAAGGCGCGGCGGGTGTCCAGCCTGGAAGATGTTGCCGGGGTAGGGCCAAAGCGCCGCCGCGACCTGCTGAAACATTTCGGCGGCCTGCAGGAGCTCAACCGCGCCAGTATCGATGAAATTGCCAAAGCGCCCGGCATCAGCAAAAAGCTTGCCGAATCAATTTATGCCAGCCTGCATAGCGAGTAGAATGCCGGCTCAACTTGCGGCCAGTCGTACCGATGAATATTCCAAACTTGCTCACCGTTCTACGCGTCCTGCTCATCCCGTGCTTCATTCTACTGTTCTACATGCCGTACCAGTGGAGTTACATGGCCGCCAGCAGCGTGTTCGCGGTTGCCGCTGCCACCGACTGGCTGGACGGCTACCTGGCGCGTCGCCTGCAGCAAAGCACGCCGTTCGGTGCCTTCCTCGACCCGGTGGCCGACAAGCTGATGGTGGCGGTGGCCCTGGTGCTGCTGGTACAGACCCACGCGAATTTCTGGCTCACCCTGCCGGCGGCGGTGATCATCGGCCGTGAAATCGTGGTTTCGGCACTGCGCGAGTGGATGGCCGAGCTGGGCGCGCGGGCGCACGTGGCCGTGTCCAACCTGGGCAAGTGGAAAACCGCAGCGCAGATGCTGGCGCTGGTGATCCTGCTGGGCAACCCGCCAGCGGTGACCTTCTGGGTGATTCTCGGCTATGCATTGCTGTTGGTGGCGGCGGGGCTCACACTGTGGTCGATGGCGCACTATCTGCTGGCGGCCTGGCCGCACCTGCGCGAAGGTTCGGAGCAGAAGTAAAAGTTTTTTTGAATCAAGGGGTTGACGCGGTTTTTGAAATCGCTAGAATGGCACCCATCACGACGCGGGAATAGCTCAGTTGGTAGAGCACGACCTTGCCAAGGTCGGGGTCGCGAGTTCGAGTCTCGTTTCCCGCTCCAAATATGGATTTACAGGTTTCAATTGAGGTCTGTAAATCATCGAAAATAGACGCTTCGGCGTCTTTTTTCGTTTCTGTCAGCCACGAAGTTCCAAGTACATTTTCAATTACAGCGATTTCGTAGAGCTGGGTTAAAGGCCGGCCCATGTTCGCGTTCAGCCAGGCCTGCCTCCCGGGCGGCTGCCAGGTGCAGGCGCTCACCCAGCCACATGACCCACGCGGCTTTTTCGTAATGCTCGGTGATCGACAGCCTGACATGAGGGCGCAGCAGCGTCAGGCTGCTGCGGCCGCTACCGTCCTGTAGCGGCTGGATCCAGCCGTAACGCAGGCCCAGAGCATAGGCCGTCGCCCATGAGCCGGTGGCAGACTGGAATGCGTTTTCGCTCCACATCACGGGCATGTTCGAGTACTGGCGAGTGTCTGGCCGCAAGTCCAGTGCTGCCTGGACCAATTGCGTGCCCTGTGGCGGAAGGTTGCCTGCGCTGAGCTGATGGTCCTGGCTGCTGTAGGTGAAGCTGTAGAAGGCGAACGCCAGTTCTGCAGCGAGGGTAGGTAGCTGCTCGAGCAGCGCTGGCAGGTCTTGCAGGCGCTGCCAGTCAGCCGCTGTTCGGTTAATCATCGCACCTCCGTTCAAGGCAGCCCCGACGTGATCTGGATGTGTCGTATCCAGGACGAAACTAACCGTACAACGAGTATGAGCGTTAAATCCTACTCAATTGGTCAACTGTAGCGCCACAGCCGCGATCAAGCAAAGCGCCAGACTGTTGAACAGGGCACATAACGCTGAGATCGCGTAGAGGCGGTTTTTGCCTCGGAGTGTTTTGATCGGTGCCAGCGGCTTCCTCCTGCAAGCGGGTGAACTGGCTGCCTTTGTGGAAGACACGGCTCACGCGCCAATGATTCTGGGCCAATTGAAACGCTGGCTGTACAACGGTGCGGAGCGTGCGATCGAGCCATTTGTCATCGGGCGCAGGGCACGGCTGTTCATCGCTGCGCCCAAGGCCGCCAAGGTCAACGGCCAGGAGCTCTATGCGGCTACACTACGTATCTGAGCGCCTGCCTTATGCGTCGTTGGTCGCTGACTATGCCCTTCTGCCTGGAACTGGATTACGTCCTGGCCGATACGCGGGATGGCCACCGCTCCCCAATTGCCACCGGCCCAACCCTGGGATACCCGCACCCAGCAAGAGCTGAGTTTGTTGTTTGTTGCTTTCCCGGTCTTAGGGGAAGCTGACCATGACCCGGCCCCATTCATCGCAATAGATCTCCTCACCAGGCGGCCCGACGACGGTCGCCATGTGCGGGCCGTCCACACGGGGCTTTCGAGCGGATGGGGGGCACGACTCGGTTTTAGCGGGAACAAGTTGGGCGGTTTGCTCATAGCGCCTGCCTTAATGGACGCCAGGTTTTTGAGCACTGCAGGGTGCCCCGGCTCAGTCCGCGGGCCGCGAGGATCTCCGGCGTGACCGGCGACAGCACCAGGTCGGACGCCAGAATCGCCATCTCCAGCAGTACGTTGCGTACGCCCTGTGTATCGATAACAACAGGTGGTAGTGTGGCCGGAACAGTGACCGCAGGTTACGCAGCCGCAGTCGGCCATCCGGTACATGCAAAAGTAGGGTGTTCAACTGGCCTTGCGCGTCATTCGACACTACCAGGTCCAAGCCCTCGATGGCGGTGCGGCAGATCAGTTGCCTCAGCCGCGTGGCGAAACGCGGTCGATCAGCCAGCGCTCGACCTCCAGGGAGTTCCAGCCGACCGCACGTACGCCCAGCTTGATGGGCTTGGGGAACTTGCCTTGGGCGATCAGTCAGGTTGTGTTGCAGGCCTTTGAGCTGCTCGGCCAGCGGCACCTCGAACAGTTGCAGGTTGATGTCGGGCTCTTCCTCGCGGCTGCAGGCCAGCAGCGCTGCCAGGCGCTTGGGCAGGATGCCGTCGGAGAGGGCAACGTGCAGTGTCGCGAGTTAACCTGCAGCGGCTGCCAAAGTCGCACTGCGGGCCTGATCAACCAAGCTGAAGATCCGCGGGGCGGATTCTGCCAGTGCTTGGCCAGCAGCTGTCAGATTCGTTCCGATACCGGCGCCGCGCTCGAACAAGGTCACTCCTAAATCATGTTCCAGGTCACGAATCGTGCGGGAGAGTGGGGATTGTTCGATATGCAGGCGATCAGCCGCGCGGGTGAAGTGACGTTCTTCGGCGACGGCGAGGAAGCATTGCAACTGGAGCAGGTTCATCGTGCGCCTCGGGGATGCAACTGCCATTGATGAAAACCAACTCTCGTTGCAACGTTAGGATTGAGGCATTTGTTGCCCAATCGCTGGGAAGGCATGCTGACTACGAACATGATGCTCCAACTGTGATCAATGCAGGCAGACCGCTGCTTGCAGTGCAGAGCATGACATCCTGGGTTGGAACCCCTCAATATCCAAACCGTTGCTTACGTACCAAGGTCGATTTCCCCTGGCAAGGGGCAACTGCGGTCTGGCTTGAGAGGATGCCAGCAGGCAGAATGCTGAGAGCTATTCAATTCTGTCGTATATACGTGGTTAGGTCTCCATATTCTGTAGGGGATTTCTTTCTGGTTGAAAGTAAAAATTAAATTGCCTGGGAAGTTCTTACAAAGACAGCAGTGTAATAGTACGATTACATAAGTTTTGCTGAATGGCTCGGGGCGAAAACAGTCGTCAAGGTTATGCTGTTTCGCCCCTTCTGTTGTTGGTGGGTCCATGTAATGAAAGGGTGCAGTGATTTATTGATGAAGCTGATGTGCTGATAGCCGAGATTTCATTTTAGGCAGGCCCCAGACTTGACTCACCTCTTAGCTCGCTTGAATACCACGCATCGAATACGTTTCCTGGTAACAGATCTGGGGTGTCGGTGAAGACATTATCGTATCGTAATTTTGCGCGAAATCTCCCACTTTTTACATCGTAATGCAATCGCATTTCTGTGGGTGTTTTAACTCCGAATTCGAGACATTTTTCTTCAATGGCTTCGATGTTATCTAGTCCAATATCCAGCATCGCGTCTTGCCGTTCTTCTGAGTCGTCATATTTAGTTTCGCCGGGGTTGACGGCAGAATTGATCTCTTCTTTTCTCACTATTTTACCATTGATTTTATAGAATACATCGAAAGAGGATGTTCCTTCTTCGGATGCAGTATGGACGAAAACTTCGTCAGCTCTATTGTCTACGTATTCAAGTGCTATGCTTATCATGTCTGCCTGGTGTTTAGGAAGATGATCTTCAAGTTGTTTGTTCATTGGTTGGGTTTTTTTGTTTTATGCTTACTAATTCAGTGGCTTAGTCTGTGGTATGTTTTTATTAGATTGCCAAGTTTGGCTGGTGGTCCTGGGTTATTTGTTGCTATTCTGGTATGCCTCGTTATGTCGCCAATCGCCATAAATAGGAGCCGCTTGCCGCTCTCGATAAGTAAATCAGATCTATCGACGCAGGAGTAGCTCATCTCCGCTTCGTCGAATTTATTGAACTTGGCTGTGGGTCAGATAGTTTGGCGTATGGTAAAGTCTGCGATGCACTAGACCTACGCCCAATTGTGGGAATAATTCAAGTAGATGGCCCTGAATGTCCTCCAAGAGCATGACCGCCACTGCTGAGATTCCAGTTCCATCGCCTTTTCAGAAACAATAAACTTGACATTGTATATTGGTAAGTCCCATCCGAAAATTCTACCTAGCGGTTCCTGATCGCCACCTGGCTCTGGTCTTCACGTCCAGTTGGTAGCGGACGGTAAGCTTTCGATTCGACTCTTTTGACGCGTGAAGTTCGGCTCGAATTCTCGGAGTTGTGCAGTGTGAACAATGGACACCTCCCATCCAAGATGCATCCTCCTCCTAGCGGTAAGGATGCATCATGAGCTTGTGGCGTTGAAAAACTAAACAATAAGTTTCTGGTCTTTCAGGATATTTAGCAGCTCAGCGCCGCCTGCTTCTGCAAGGAAAATGTCCTTTCCATCGAGCATGTAGGCTTTCAGGAGGGATTCTAACCCTGCAGTCGAGTTTCCAAGGGCTAGTTGGCACTGTCCCAATCGATAATGTATGAATGGATTTTCGATTCCGCCAGGGGCGTTAAGTGCGTCCTGGAGGCTGCTGGCTGCGAGCAGATAGTTCTTTTTTTGAAACTGAGCATCCCCAATTGATGCAGATAGCCACATAAATGCCTCCCATTCTACGGACGGCTTGGGGAGTAGATCTAGGGCCTGGCTCCACTTTTCAATGGCAGCGTCAAATTTATCGTCGTCCATGAGGGTATTACCCTGCTGGGATAGGCTGTCGATGGCAGCGTAAGTCTTCTCGCTGAGCTGCATATTATTTTCCTTTCATACGTTCTAGTGTGAAGTCAAGATACTGCCTGTCTTCCCCTTCAAATGGTCGCTTGCCATATTTGTGATATTGAGAATAAAAAATTTCGTAGGCTTTTTCTAAGTCATTTGCCACGTAATGAACTGTCGCTGTTAGGAACTCAATGTCTACATCTTTTGTAGTTCCATAAGCTTTTTCCATGACATTGACCCAGTTTCTGGCCTTCTCTACTTGATGAGTATCCCTAAAAAATTTGACCAACCCTCTCGACAGTATTTGAGCATAGTCATATTCAAGCTTGGGCTCGGGTATTGCTTCCCAGCAGCCTAGGAAAAATCTTTCCGCTTCATTGGTGTGCCCGTCAATCCAGGCTTTTCTTCCGGATTTCCCAAGGGCTTGTATTTTCTCTTCAATTTCACTGCTTAGTTTTTTCTTCATTATGATCTCTATTTTAGTGGGGGCTTGTATGTTTCACCTAGCCTAGCACCTGCCGATCTATTGAGGGAATAGTGATCCATAGTATAATTTCTTGAGTCTAGCATCCACTTTCTAACCTCAGGGCTTTTCGCCCCAAATTTCCTTCCTGTTTTATTCCACCAGCTGACAGCGTCTGTATTGTGGGCCATGTCTGCTTTAGACAAATCATACCAATTGCCGTTGGATGCTTGGAATATGGGTTCTCCAGTAAGCGGGTCTGGTTTCAGCTTTCCTTCCGCCCTCATTCGCTCTTGAACCTCCCGGCCAGTCCTAGAACTCTTGCCGGGTGTGCGGCCAAGATACTGATCTCTCAGCCTTTTAGGGCTGGCTGCTACTTTCGCTCCGGTTCTTTCTGCTACTTCTCCCGCAGCATCGCTCGAAATCTCTCTCGTTGCTCGTTCAGTTCCTTCTTTCGCGGCTTTTGCCGAAGCTTCAGCGACAGCTTTGGCGCCGTGGCGCCCGATCTTACCTGCTGTACCCAAGTATCCTGCGAAGGGGATAGCTGATAGCAGAGACAAAGCTGCCCCCGCATAGTCACCGCGCGAGAGGCTGATTCCAGCGTTCGCCACATCGGCAAGCTCACCCACGATAGGAATCAGGCCAATAACGTCGAGCCCCATCTGTACGGCGTCAAGGATCTCATCATCCGTAAAGCCTTCTGCCGGCGTTTCGCTCTCCACCTCCGGATTTGAGTGCTTAGCATCATCGCCACTTGCGGCGGTCTCGCCATTTACTCGGCCCAAGGTGTTACCGTTGGGTGTAGTACTTGCGCCACCTAATTCTTTGTCTAGAGAGGGATAGAGATCAGTGTATTTGGGTATGTCGTCTAGATCCGCCAGTTCCTTATGAAACGCTTCCTGGCGCAAATCTTCATATTGCGCTTCAGTGAGTTCCAGAGATTTTCCCCACTCATTCGGGCCGTCAGCGAAATCCACCAGCACCTTGCCGGTGCCATCTGTCTGCACGAATATTCTGTCGGGACCATGCGACATCTTACGCAGCGGCACCTCATGGACTTGAACAACAAGAGTGTCGAGTTGAATGGGATCGCTCATCGCATCAACTCCCATTCATCCAGAACAGGTCGCCATGACGAACCAGTTGGTGCCTTTCTGCCCGCACGGAACTGCTGTGCTCCAGCGGATGACATTTGCCTTCGACAGTGCCACTCTTGACCCCTCTGGCTTTGCCAGCTTCGTCTCCAATAGTTTTGGGAGTGAAACTGCGTTTGTAGACCACTAACGGATGGCCATTCGCGCGTACGCTAGTGGCGACACCGGCGCTGGTATCGAGTTCGGCGGTGACCGGGTAGGGAACGGGTGGGATGCTGCTACCCATGGGCGTTTTGCAAACATCGGGAGCGATGCTGATGACAGTCCACTTCGTTTGTTGACGAGCCGCGACGTTCTTAGCCATATCAGGCACTCTCCCGGATATGGCGAGGTTTACGCCGGATGATGGGGGCGTCCGGGTTAGTCTCGAAGCGTGCTTCAAGTACCCGAATGTCGAGCGACCTAGGTAGGCTGATGCGGTGGGTAATCGATAGCGTCATAGCATCTGTATCGATACGCAGTGTGTCGGTGAGCATCGGCAGCGGTATCATCACTCCGCTGGTCATGCGTATGAGTACGAAGGGGCGATGGCCAGGTAACTGGACCTTACAGAGCCCGTTTTTGCTCAGGGCTGGAGAAGTAAGGTTGAACAGGGCAATGTGAGCATCAGGCGTGGGAAAGGGTATTTGCTGGTCGGCGGGTGCGCCGTTCCAATAAGAAAAATCGAAGTCGTGCGGTAACTCTGGCCATAGGCTTTCTTCCCAATCCTGGTCATAGGTACCAGCAAGCTTTAAGCGTGGTGCCCAAGCTCGGCCTACGACACCAAACCCTGCGGGAGTGCAGCCGTAGGTGGCGGCTAGCTTGGCCATTGCCGATGCATCCAGAGGCCCATTTGGATGTTTCAAACGCAGTAAGCGCTCAACAGGGGCGTCCAGGTGTTCTACTTGAGGGGCTGGTAAGCGCGCCAGTTGCTCACCGGTTTGCTCATGATGTATTCGCTCGTAGCGTTGCTCCAGCCAGCCGCAACCCAATGGGTTACTAAAGCAGACTTCATTGAGCAAGAACTCGGGCGCATTCGGCATGTGCCCGAACTGCGGGTTAGCGATTTGGCTCGATCCACCAAAAGCCTGTTCCCAGCGCAACGGAACGCATTCGGCGGGATCTGGCTCGGTGAGGTGCCAGCCAAGGAAGTTGCGGTGAAACTCACGATGGCCGGTGAAGCGAAGCGTTTTATCTAGTAGTAGAAGCGGTGTGAGTTGTTCTCTGTTGCGCTGTCGCACTGCAAGTATGGCGGCTTGGTGTTCCTGCAGTTCATCAGCAGTTAGGCAAACGCCTGGAGCTCGCTTCGGAGGCAGCGGATCGACGATTTCTAGTCGAGGTCGAGTTGAGGTAATGCGTAACCCAGCTTCCCACGTTTGAGCTGGACGCCCCTCGGGAGCATGAGAGTGGCCAACAACAACTACATCACAACGCGGTTTGAAGGGCGCAAGATCGCTTTCCTCAAGGACAGAACTGAATCCAGGCTCGTCATGATAGGTATCAGCTCTGCATAAGGGGACCGGATCTTTATCCATCACGACAGCATCGCATTGTCCGGGTCTCTCTTTGATCGGTTCAAGGCGGTATCCAACTTTCATTGCAATAACGGGATGTTCCTGACCGTCAGGCGCGAGCGCACTGAAGCACATGACGTCAAACGGCGTCAGGTTGCGAAATTCCATCCTGGGTTACCCCTTCAGTTAAGATCGACATCCTTGCCGTTGATTTGCACAGGCCCTGTGGCACTGAAGTCAAAGTTGCTGCCGTTGATCAGCACGGTTCCGTCGGACTTCATGACCAACGACGCTTTACCAACCGTGATGCTGAGTTCGTCGCCTGCTGTGATGTTGAAGCGGTTGCCAACGATCACGGACTTGTGAATGCCTACCTGTTCGCTTTGGCTAAGACCAACTGTCGTGTTCATTGCCGCACCGACACTGACCTGATAGCCCGCGCCAATGGTCAATGCCTTGGCCAATGCGATGGTCTCGGTCTTGTTGGCACCGATGGAGATGGTTTCGTTATGATCCACCCGCTCGCTGCGGTCATTGCCGACGAAGGTGGTTTCGTTGTGTTTGACGACGTTGTTCTGGTCCTTCTCCGCATGGATAAACACTTCCTGTCGACCCAGCTCGTCCTCGAACCGCAGCTCGTTGAAGCCATCACCCTTGTGGGTCTGGCTCTTGATGGTCATGCGGGTTTTGTGGTCGGGCAGGTCGTAGGGGGGCAGCTGGTTACCGCAATAGGTGCGCCCGGTGATCATCGGCTGGTCGGGGTCGCCATTGACGTACTGGATGACCACGTCCTGCCCGATGCGCGGGATGGCCATCGCTCCCCAACTGCCACCTGCCCACCCTTGGGATACACGCACCCAGCAGGAGCTGAACTCGTCGTTGTTGCTCTCCCGGTCCCAGGGGAAGCTGACCTTGACCCGGCCCCATTCGTCGCAGTAGATCTCCTCGCCCGGAGGGCCGACCACGGTTGCCATGTGCGGGCCGTCCACGCGGGGCTTTTCGAGCGGAGCAGGGCGCCATTCGGTTCTGCCGGGTACCAGTTGGGCGGTTTGCTCATAGCGTGTGCTTTGATCGACGCCGGCTGCTTCTTCCTGGAGGCTGGTGAACTGGCTGCCCTTGTGAGCCACGCTGTTCACGCGCCAATGCACATTTAGGTCGTCGCGAGGGTGGCCTGTGAGTGTGAAGCTCAGGCCAGGCTGCAGCCTGACGTCATCCCCCTGCACCTGCGCGATGCGCACATCATGGCGCAGGGCGGTGATCCGGTTTTCAGTGAACGGCTTGCCCACGGCATCGCGTTTGTAGCGGCCAGGGTAGTCGAAGCGCTCGTAGTCGCTGGACTGGTGTTCCAGGAAAGCGCCTGAAGCACGGTGTTCCTGGCGATACGCCGGGTTGGTGAAGGTGTAGTCGCGCTGTACCTGTCGCGAGGTTCTGACGTGCTCGCTGTAGCAAAAGCGCCGCAGGCAAGGCCTGGCCTGATCGCCGCCACTGTCGGACTGATACAGCACGGTGTCGGGGTCGATAACGTCTTCGCCGTCGAAGAAGCCTTCGTCACTGTTGTCGGTCTTGAGCGCCCCATGGCTGATCAGCCCGAGGGATAGCAGCTGATCCGTGATGATCAGCTTATGCAGGGTTTCACTGTGCTCGAAGCGATAGACAAAGCCCTCTTCAGCCGCCAGGCGGGCGATGAAGGCAAGGTCGGTCTCGCCCGCTTGCACGCAGAACTCGCGCACGTGGTGATCCCTGATCGCGCGAAGCTCGTATTGAACGATGCCTTGACGTTTGAGCATCAGCTCAAGAATCTGCGGGACGGTCTTTTGCTGAAAGATGCGCCAGTTCGAGCGCAGTCCGGCGCGGGCCAGGATGGGTTCGACCAATGCGTTGTAGTAGGTACGGTAGAAGCCGCTTTCGCCCTGGCTGAATCGGCTGACCAGGCCGTGCACGTAACGCACCGGACCTTTGCCATCCCAGATCGTGAACACGATGGGTTTATCCAGCAGTTGGCCGAAATCGATGTCGGGTTCGAAGCTGATCAATTCCAGCTCGAGGGTGAAGGGCGTGCTGATCGCTTCCTTGAGTTCGAACGACACCACTTCAAATTCGGCATTGCCAACGAGTGGCTCGAAGGTGTACCGCAAATCAGATTGGCTGGCCATGAAAAATCCTTCCGCCGTCTGAGAGTTCAAAAACCCTTGGCAGGGCATGCCTGCCAGGGGTGTTCAGCCGGGTTAGACGATCGGTTTACGCCAGTCGTCGGAGCCTTCGGTGCCTGCGGTGACGTGGGTCCAGGAGATCTTGCGGTATGACATCGACACCTCGATCAACTGGGTGAAGTCAGCGTTCTCCTTGTTTTGTGCATGAGGCAGGGTGGTGTTGATGTCGACGATGGTGGCGTCCTCCAGCTTGGTGGTGAAGAAGTGCTCCTGCTTGCCCTCCACGGAAGTGCGATACCAGTTGACTTCAACGGTCGGCAGCATTTCGCCGCTGGCCAGCGCCTGATACATCAGCGGTGTCGCCTTGTTCAGTGAGCTGGTGAAGGCGAACGGTTTGTGTACGCGTTGGCCGGCCGGCTGGCCGCTTTGCGGGTCGGTAGGTACGGTTACCCGGTGTTTGATTTCCTGTACCAGGATCTCGTCTTCGTGGCCTTCGACAAACACGTTGCCGACCGAATCGGAGGTGAAGGCGCCCGCAGTGATGTTGCCTTGGGTCTGGCCTTCGATCTTGATGTAAGCGGGTGTTGGCATGGCAGTTTCTCCTGCGTCCATGTGGATAAGCACGTGCACAAAGGGCAGCGTGGCCATCGAAATCGATGGGCTTTTTCAACGAGGTAAATGCCCCGTCAATTCGTTGAATTCGGGTGTGCCGCCTGTTTACTGCTGCAAGATGCCGTTGAGCGACTGCAGCACCTCATTGGTGATCAGGTGCAGGCGGTAGCTGTAGATGCCGTAGGCTGTGGCCATCGCAATGGCAGAAATCACCAACGGGCTCCACCAGGGCCACTGCCGGTTCATGCGGAAGTTGCGCGGGGCGACGTTGGTGTAGGGGTCGCAGACTGTTGTCGGCGTGGGTCCACGCAGCTCACGGATGATTCCGTGAAGTTGGTGAATGAGCGTGTTCAGCGTTTCTTCGCCCTTTGGCGCCAGGGCGTACTTGCCCTTCAGGCCCAGGCACAGGATGAAGTACATGAACTCCAGCACGTCCTTGTACTGCCGGGGCTCTTGCATCAGGCGCGAAATCACGGTGAAGATCTTTTCGCCACCGAACGTTTCGCTGTGGAAAATGCTGAGCAGGGGCTCCTGGCTCCAGAGGCTTGCTTGGCCCCAGGGCCTCTCCATCACGGCTTCATCGATGAACAGGCACAGGCCATAGGAATAGGCCAGAAGTTGCGTGGCCTCGTAGCCATGCTGACGCAGCTCTTGCTGAATGTTTTCGATCTGGTTGCGCACCTGCCGGTGCACCTGTTCGAGGTTGGGCAGTGTATCGAGCGTGCGGATGCGCATGACCAAGCCGAGCAAAGGGGCGGCGGCGTCCAGCATCACGTTGCTGTAGCCGCCCCGCAGTTGGAAATCCGGATCGGCTGGGTAGCCTTCACCCGCCGGATCGGGTTCTGGCGTGGGTGTCGAGCATCCTGGCCCCTTTGTGCCTGCAGTGTTTTCAAGCATCCAGCGCAGCTGCTCGACTTTCGCAGGTGCGCTGCCATCGCCCGGGTGGTCGTTCGCGTGCATTTCACTCACTCCTGATTGCCCAGAACTGCAACTCGAGCCCGGGGAATTCCCCGGCGATATGAATCCCGAAACCGTTGGCCGTGTTCATGCAGGCCCAGGCCGGGTCGCGGCGGTCGAGCCCGAAATAGCTGAAGCCCGCATGGAAGGGCAGCTCGCGCGGCGCCACCGGCAGCGGCTGTAGCGCAATACCGGGCAGTTGCTTGTGCACCAGGTCATTCAAGGTTTCCAGGGACGTGACCTTGGCCTTCTGCATGAACAGTTGGCGCAAGGTCGGCGGCGGCATGTCTGCACGCACGGCAAGGATGAAGTCCGCGTCATCGATCAGGCGGCGGTCTTCGAGCGTCGTCGTCATTACCCCGTAATCGAGCGCGTTCAGCGGTAGAGAGACCGCCCGCGGCTGCAGGACCGTACCCAGGGCGCGGCGCAACGTATCCTGCAGGGGTTTGAACGACGCACGCAATGCGCTGTGCTGGTAGGCGGGGTACTCGGCAGGCAGCCGGCTTTCGTCGGTGAAGGTCACGAACTCGCCGCACGCCTGGCTCATGTGCAGGTACAGCTGCTCAGGGTGTGTCTGCCCCTGCCTGGCCAGGTGCTGGAAGCACGGCCACCAGCGGTTCATGGCTTGCAACAGGTTGAAGTCGCGGATATCGGCGATGCCGGATTGGCCAGCAGCACCGATTCGGCTGGCCAGGTTGCGTGAGCGCTCGCGCAGGGTGTTGGTGATTTCTTCGAGGTAACGCTGCAGTGCGGGCACAGCCCGTACCGAGACGCTGGTCGGGTAGAACCCTTCGTCGAGTTGCAGGCTGCCATCGGGTCGCCGCTCCAGGATACGTGCCAGTGCCAGGCGGGTGTAGGCGCTGCTGTCGTCAGCCTTGCGCTTGAGTTGCAGGTTGGGCACTGCCAGATCGACCTGGGCCAGGTCGCCATCGGCGCTGTGGGTGTCCTTGATTTCCTGGGGCTGAGCGCTGTAGCGGAAATTGGCGGCGTTGTCGGGCCAACTCACCTCTCGACCGCCCTCGGTGCGCAGCGGCAGGCACAGGTAAACCTCGCTGTCCTTTGCGCCGTCGTCGTCGATTTCCAGCGGCGGCGGCGGCAGGTCTGCCGGGATGTCGAACACCGTACCGTCCGGCATGATGCCGCGGGCGCGGGTGATCGCGACCTTGCCCAGGCTCAGGTATTCCTCGTTCAGTTGCAGCTCGCTGAAGCCATAAAAGGCCGCGTTCAGGCTGGCAAAACGTTGGTGCTGGGCTGCTTCAGCGGCGCGGGTAGCTTGCTGGAAATGCTGCGGTTTGACGAACAGGCCTTCAGGCCACAGGACGGGATTACGTGAACTCATGAGCGCTCCGTGTCAGCGTGAGTGAGCGAGAAGGGCAGGGTTGCAGGCGCCATCAGTCTTGCTCCTTGAGCAAAACCTGCGTGTCGTTGAGCAACACCGACAGGATGATCTGGTGGCCCCGCGGTGGAATGCGCAGTACCTGGTTCCAGGTGGCATCGTCCTGGTTGCGGTAATCGGCGATCACGGCAACGAAGCGGGTCTCGGGCTCGATGGCGGTAAAGGGAATGAACTTGAACTGCCCAGGGTGCAGCAGGTAATCGTCATCGCGAATATAGGTACTGCGCAGCGCCTTGGCGGGGTCTTTGTCCAGCAGCTCATAAAGGCTGTTGCGCAGCAATGAGTCGTCGCGCAGTTGCAGGATCTTGATAGCCATGGGCGTAGCCACCGCTTCGGTGGCCGGCGTGGTGCTGCGCGGTAAGGTCAGCACCATGTTCGCGTCTTCGTAGCGGCCGGGTGTGCTGTGCTCGAAGGGCGAGCGAAGCGGGAGATCGGCCTCCTCCTCTGGTAACTCGACAGGCGAGGCGGCCGGGTACTGCTCCTGCAGAAACTCGAACAGGGTGCCGACCTTCTCGGCCAGGGCGTAGGGGTCGCCCGCGCTCAAGGTGACTGCGTAGGGGCTGGGGGCCAGGCTGCTTTCTTGCTCGGCCAGCACCACCACACTGCTGGGGTTGCTGTTGAGTGTGGGGCTGGCGTTGATGCTGAAAGCAATTTCGGTAGGGTGATCCTTGGGTGGCCCGACGGGTATCGAAGGGTTCAGCGCCACTTGGCCCATTTTGCCCAGGGCGGTGCAGCCCGAGAGCCCGATCAGGGTTGCCAGAAGCCCGGCCACCAGTGAATGACGCGTCATGGGCGTTCTCCTGCAACCAGGCGGTCCAGTGGGTCCTGCGCCGTGGCTTGCGTCACCGCGTCCAGTGCTGCCAAGGGATCGTTGCCCATACCTTGGGCGAATACCGAGCAAATCTCGGCGACCGGGGCCGTTGCGGGCTGGGCAGGCCAACGCTCTGCAGGTGCATCCAGGATGAATTGGTCGAGCACCCGTGAGTCGGGGTTGAATAACGCCTCCAGCGAACGGGCATCCGCTGGCGACAGCTGGACCAACAGCCGATAAGCGCCGACCCGAAGCCGGTCGCCCTCAAGCAGCCGCCTGGCTGACCGCGTACCCAGGCTGCCCAGGTTGTCGTTCAGGTAGGTGCGCCCGCAGCGGTCGATGACGCAGAAGCTACCTTCCAGCCAACGGATCTCGCAGTGGATCGGTGCCACGCTCTGTGCACCGTCATTGATCAGCCATGCGGCCCCTACGCTGCCGATGGTGCCGCCTGCGCGATCGAATGTGTGCCGGGCCGTGACGTTGTGCTGCAACTGGTCGAGGTTGGTAATGTTCAAGGTCAATGTGCTCATGAGCGCCCCCGAAAGCGCACCACGGGGCTGATCTGGCCATGGCGGTCATCGGTGAAGCTGGTCCAGCCTAAGTGGGCGCCTTGGCGCGGGTGCAGGCAGAAGGGCGACAGCGCGTTCTGCTGCAGCCGCAATTCCAGGTCGTAGGCCAACCCATCGCGCAGCAGGAAGTCGATCAAGGCGCGCAAGCGATTGAAGTTGATGCCGCTGGGCAGCAAGCCACGCAGTTGGGTTTGGTCCAGCTCGCTGATCACGATGGTGAACTTGCTGCTGCGCGTTCGCGTGCGGCTGCCGACCAGGAACGAAGTGCCCAGCTCGCCGTTGCTGCAGCCAAGGCTTACCAGTTGCCGGTTTGTCGTAGGCACCGAGCGGGTCTCGAACTCCCTGATGTGCACCTGTTTCAGGTCGAAGCAGTGGGCGATGATGCCCGCGACGGTGCCCGGTGCGCGGCTGCGGCTGGCGATGACACCGGCGAAGCTGAGCAGTCGGCTCCACGGCAACGGCGTGTCGCCGCGCAGTTGTTTGTCATTCAACCCCAGCAGGGCAAAGATGTACTGGGAGAAGCCATCGCTGGCACCTGGCTGGAAGCGAATGTAGTAGCGGTACTTGCGCCACACGCGGTGCAGCAGGCTGAGCAGGTAGTGGTTGAAGAAGTCGAAAAAGGCTGGCCGCACACCGATACCCTGCGCATGCTCGTAGGCCACCTGCTCCAGGTAGTAGGCAGGCAAGGGTGAGTCAGTGCCATGCAGGCCCATGAAGGTGGCGCACACGCGGTAGCGGTCTTCTGCCCCGGGCATGCGTTCGGCTTTGTACACGTCGGAAACCGGAAACGTCAGCCGTGGGTCACAGGCCAGCCGCACGCGCAGCCGGGTGGCCTGGTCCGGCCAGCGCGGTTCCAGGTCATCCCCATGCAAGCCGTGCAGGCGCTCCAGCAACTGGTAGAAGTTGTACTGGTGTGCCTCGGCGAGCAGCCTGTCGGCTAGATCAGCGGTTGTTTGCCGGTCTGGATGGGCCATGTGTAGTGCTCGTTGTTGGTGATGTTGATCACTTCCAGTTGATGGAAGGAATTGATGCTGGCGTACAGGGCGAAGAAGTGCGCCAGCACGCAGCCGAACAGGTACAGGTCGCCTTCGCACAGGAAGGCGGCCTGGTCCAGCTTCAGCCGTGTGCGTAGCCCGCGAATGGGCTGGCCCTTGATCAGCCAATCCAGAGGCTCGGTCTGAACATCGCGAATGCCTTCCAGGCGCTTGTGGGTCGTGCGTGTCTGCTGCAGGTCGTGCAAGGCCACGAAGTCATAGGCACGAATCACCGCCTTCAGCGGCTCGGCAGACAGCAGCGACAGGTAGTTGAGCGACATGTTGGAAACCAGCGCCCACTGCAACTGGCCATCCAGCACTGGCCGGTAGGGGCGGGTGGGTTTGCAGATGTTGGTGTAGGTGGTCAGCGCTGGCGTGGCTTCGGAAATCACATCGATGTCGTCGACGCCCAACGCCAGGGGCAGATCGCGGTTGGTGCAGGTCAGGTCGATGGACGCCGTTTCCAGCTCACCGGTGTAAGCGTTGGCATCGGCACGCACGAAGGCGATGCGATGTGTGACGCCCTCGCCGCGCAAGGACTCCTCGAGGGTGTAGCGGTAGTACAACGCCGTGCGCCCTTGAGCATGCTCGATCTCATGGGCGAACGATTCGAACGGGCGGAACGTGCGTAGGTGTTCGCCGGTGCTGCCGTCTGTTGTGGTGCGGGTGCTGACCACCTTGTCGACACTGAAAATCTCATACGCATGCCGTTCTTTCCCTCTGGGGGTCAGCTCGGCAGGGGCCTGCCGATTGGAGAGGTCGATAGGTTCGGCGCTGTAGCTGAACAGGTTGACCGCCGGCGTGCAGAACAGGCGCAAATCCGCCATGCCGATACGCAACGAGGCAGGGAGCTGGCGGGTGAAGTGAAGTTCGATGCCCACCTGCCGAGTCGCTTGATCGGGCCAGACTTTCTGCAGTGCGCTAACGCTGAAGAAGTGGAAGCGCTTCGCGAAAACGAAGTATTCCTGCAGGATCCGATAGCCATCGAAGACGTTCTGCGGATACGGCAGCAACCCTTCGTTCGCGCTGAAGCCCGGAAAGATGATGCTGCTGGCCGGCAACCGGTGCACTTGGCCATCGATCGTTACCGCCACATGCTTGAGGTATTGAGCAAGCCACAGGTAGAGCGTGCGGGCTGTCTTGTCATCACCGCTCAAGTGGAAATCCAGGCTGTCGCAGCCGAGGGTGTTCAAGGGGCGCTCGACCAGGGTGCGCAGTTCGATGCGTGCTACCGAACTGTCGAGCGTCTGGGTAGCGCTGACCGATTCGATCTCGAACGGGTGGATGTCCACGGCCGTGCACGTACGAAATTCACAAGGCACGCCATCCACGGGCCTGGAGAACAACGGTGAGCCCTTGGGAATGCAGTGTGATTGGCTGAGCGCTTGCTTGAGTGGCGTGAACTGGATGATCGTGGCGCTCGGCAGGGGCCGCAGGTAATTGGGCCACAGCAACTGCAGCATGGGCTGCGTCAGCTCTGGCAGGTCATCCTCCAGCTTGAGGCGCAACTTGGCGGTGAGGAAGGCAAAAGCCTCCATCAGCCGTTCGACGTCCGGGTCGCTGCCACCTTTGCCCAGCAGCCGGGCAAGTTGTGGGTTGTCGGTAGCGAAGTCGTTGCCCAGTTCATGCAGGTAACGCAACTCTTCGCTGAATCGATCCTTGAGTGACATCGGTCACCTCACTCGGGTATGGCGGCTATGGCCGTTGACCAGCAGCTCCAGTTGCAGCTGCTCGTGGTGGTTGTTGACCTGCACCAGGCAGTCCAGCCTGAAATGCAGCTCCAGCGGGGCGTGACACGCGGGCATGGCCTTGAGCGCGCGCACGTGCACGCGCGGCTCGAAGCGCTGAATGGTGCGGCGTATGTCGGCACTCACTTGCTTCAACAGGTCGCCACTGCTTGTGGCATGCCCGTTGAAGTCATGCAGGCCCAGTTCAGGGCTGCTTTGTGAGCAGCCCTGACGTGCATTGAGTAGCGTTTCAAGGTGGCGCTTGATGGCGGCAATCTTTTCGGCAGCGTTTTCTTGCCGGGAAGGCGTGCGGGTAACAGACGGGTCCGTCACCAAGCGATTGAAAAAACCACTCATTCGGTATCAAGCCGGCCAACCAGCGAGATCTCGAAATTTGCGCCCATGTATTTGAAGTGCGGGCGCACGGCGAGCGAGACCTGGTACCAGCCCGGATCCCCGGCAACGTCCGAAACCACGACCTTCGCGGCCCGCAATGGGCGACGGCTGCGCACATCGGCCGAAGGGTTTTCCTGGTCGGCGACGTACTGCCTGATCCATTTGTTCAGCTCGGACTCAAGATCGCGACGTTCCTTCCAGCTGCCGATCTGCTCGCGCTGCAGCACCTTGATGTAATGGGCCAGGCGATTGACGATGAACAAGTAGGGCAGTTGCGTGCCCAGCTTGTAGTTGGTTTGGGCCTGCAGGCCTTCCGGCGTCTTGGGAAACTGCTTCGGTTTCTGGACCGAATTGGCCGAGAAGAACGCGGCGTTGTCGCTGTCCTTGCGCATGGTCAAGGCGATGAAGCCTTCTTCGGCCAGCTCGAATTCCTTGCGGTCGGATATCAGCACCTCGGTTGGAATTTTCGCTTGCAGTTGCCCCAGCGCCTCATACAGATGCACGGGCAGGTCCTCGACGGCGCCACCGGACTGCGGGCCAATGATGTTCGGGCACCACCGGTAGCGGGCAAAGCTGTCGTTGATGCAGCTGGCCAGCAGGAAAGCGGAGTTGCCCCACAGGTAGTTGTCGTGTCGCCCGTCGATGTTTTCTTCGTAGTTGAAGGTTTTGATCGGCTGTTCCTGAGGGTGGTAGGCCGAGCGGAGCATGAAACGTGGCCCGGTCAGCGCAACGTGCCGAGCGTCTTCGCTTTCGCGGAAGGCGCGCCACTTGGCATGCCGTGGCCCTGCGAAGATGTCTTTGATCTCCTTCAGGTTGGGCAGCTCTTCAAAGCTGCTCAAATTGAAGAAATCGGGTGCGGGGGCGGCAAGGAAGGGGGCGTGCGCCATGGCACCGACAGACGCCATGTAACTCAACAGTTTGATGTCTGTGGCAGCGGGGCCGAAGTGGTAGTTGCCCAACATGGCCGCCACCGGCTCACCACCGAATTGCCCATAACCTGCGGTGTAAACGTGTTTGTACATACCGCTGCAGGTAATATCGGCCGCATTCTCAAAGTCATCGAGCAGGTCGTCTTTGCTGACATGCAATACTTCAAGCTTGATGTTCTCGCGAAAGTCCGTGCGGTCGACCAGCAGTTTGAGGCTGCGCCATGAAGATTCAAGTTCCTGGAATGCCGGCTGATGGAGGATGGCATCCATCTGCCGGCTGAGCACCCGGTCCAGCTCTGCAATCATCTGGTCGACGCGGTGTTTGTTGATGAGTTGATCTGGATCATTGCTTTTAAGTATTTCGGCAATAAAGGCCGATACACCTTGGCGAGCGACTTGATAGCCCTCTTGTGCGGGCACCAGTTTGGTTTCGGCCATGATCTGGTCGAGCAACGTGGCGCTGCTCAATGTTTCGCCCGACCGTTCAGCGGCGAGGGGAGTGCTGGTTGACTTTGCCATGGGACGCTCCGTTGTCTCAGTCTTCTTTTGGCGCCTCAAGCACCAGGTTCAACTCTTCGGCGAGTTGCTTGCGGGCCTGCTCGTTGCTCAGCAGGTGCTGCAGTTGCTTGCGGAACGCGGGCACGTTGCCCAGTGGGCCTTTCAGCGCCACCAGCGCTTCGCGAAGCTCCAGCAGCTTGCTCAGCTCCGGTACCTGGCGGGCGATACCGTCTGGTGCGAAGTCATTGAGCGACCTGAACTGCAGATGAACCGCCAGCTCCGCGTCGGCAGCCGTGGTGAGCATGGAGGGCACCGACATGGCCAGACGGACGTCGGCGTCATTCAACACATTGTTGAAGGTGTGTTTATCGATGCGCATGACCGTTCGGTCTTCCAGCGCGCGGGCGTCATCCAGGCCGAAATCGCCCATCACCAGCATCTTGTGCGGCAGCTCTACTTCGGCCTGTTCATCACCTGTGGCGGGCACGTATCGGATGTTGATTCGTTCTTTGGGTGCAACCGATCCTGTGGGCTTTGCCATCGCAGAATCTCTCCTTGGTTTGTGTGGGAAGTTCCTGATAGTTGTTCGCGAGTTCTGATTTAGTTTGTAGGAAATTTCCTTCAGACTTGATTACGATATAAACAAGAGCGGGGGTAGTCATTGCCTCTTGCGTAAAAACCTTGCGCCGGAAATTGTTATTCAGTCGAGGGTAAAAGTGTAAAAAAATATTTGTTTGTATTTGCGATTTTTTATGAGCTAGTCTCTTGCCACTCGCGGGTCAGAGTGCCCGTGATTGCGTTTAAATATCAGCGGAGCTGATACAGGGCATATGTACTATCGAGAGGGAATTTAATTGCGATGCCTGGCGAAACATACCTCTGGCGCAGGTCTTTTTCTGATAATCAATTGCATGCCACTGCCAGTGCATGCCGATCAGAATTGCTCGCGCATCGTATCCAACGTTGAGCGCCTGGCCTGTTTCGATCAATCCGCCGGAACACCTGCGCACCGCGTGGCCGCGCAGTGGTCGGCACCGGAGCAGGACTCACCCACGGTGCGTCGGGTGCTGGCCTATGAAACAGGCCGAAATCCCGACGATTTGACGTTCCGGCTCACGCGTGAAGACGAGGGGCTGACGATTTCTGCACCCGCAATCGCTTCGGCTGCACCGCACCCCTACCTGGTAATCAGCTGTTTGCAGAACATCTCCCGGTTGCAACTGATCGCCGCACACCCCGTGGATGCCAGCCGGCTGACGGTGCGCTTGCAGGGGGAGCGTGGCGCCACCGCCGCGACGCCCTGGCAGGTGACGGAGAACGGTCAGGTGCTCGATGCCGGCCGCGGCCTGCCCGGAATCGAACAGATCAGGCAGCTGATCGGGGCCCGGCGCATCCAGGTGCACAGCGAAAACCCTGCCGTTGGTGGGTTGGTCTTCGACGCTCAGGGGCTTGACCCGCTTATCGGCGAGGTGCGCAAGGCATGTCGCTGGTAGCCGAGGTCAATGCACAGGAAATCGCCCGGTTGCTCTCAGCCATCGACGCGCAAGCACCGGCCGGCCTGTTCGATGTGGAGGATGAGACCTACCAGGCCATCGACCAGGAAATGGTCAAGCTGGGTGGCCTGCAGGAGGCCACTATCGATTGGGTGTACATCGAGGAAGCGTCGCGCCAGTACCTGGGGCAACAGTGCAAGCATCTGCGCATCGTGGCGCACCTGAGTGCCGCATGGCTTCGCAGTGCTTGTTGGGAACGCTGGGCGCTCACGTTGACCTTGCTGGCCGGCATGGTCGAGCGCTACTGGGAGACGGCTTATCCCAAGCCAGGGCCCAAGGGTTACCTGGGTAAGCGCAAGCTGGTTGGCTTGGTGCTCAACCGTTTGAACGAGGCGCTGCCGCGCCTGGACCGTTTCACCTATAGCCCTGCGCATGCGGCCGGGGCGCAACAGGCGCTGCTGCGGCTGCAACAGCTGCAAGCCGTGGCCCTGCTGGACGACGCCATGCTCGATGATATGGCGCGGCTGCTACGCAAGCACTCGGAACGGGCGAGTGGCGCAGGCGAGCCTGCTGCGGCCAGGGCTTCGGCGCCTGTCATCAAGCCCGCGCCACTGGCCGAAGTCATCGCCACACCCATGCCCCGCGTGTCCCTCGGCAACGAGCGTGAATCACGAAGGGCGGTGCTGAGCATGGCTGAGCTGATCAACCAGCAGGACCCCTACGACCCAACGGGGTATCAGTTGCGTCGCTTCGGCTTGTGGGCTCACATCCAGGCCGCGCCTCAAGCAGGGCAAGGTCACCGCACCGAGCTGATGGCGGTGCCGCTGGAGATCGCCGGCGATTATGAAGAGGCCATTGCCGGCAGCGTGTTCGACGCGGCGCTGCTGCAGCGGATCGAAAAAAGCGTGTCGGCTTGCCCCTTCTGGATACGCGGCAGCTTCCTTGCGGCCACCACCGCCACACGGTTGGCAATGCCTGAGGTGGCCGAAGCCATCCGCGCAGCGACTGCCCGGTTCGTCCAGCGTATCCCCGCCCTGCAGCAGTTGTGCTTCAGCGACGGCACGGCGTTTCTGGACGACCAGTGCATGGCCTGGCTCAAAGGCGCAGGCCAGCAACCGCAAGCTGAAACGGCGCAAGAGTTCGTGGGCCTGCGCGAAGAACTTGTCAGCCAGTTGGAAAGCGGTGGGGTAGAGCCGGTTTTGCTCAGGCTCCAGGCCATGCAGGCAGATATTCGCGCGCCGCGTGAGCGCTGCCACACCACCGTGATCGCGGCCGACCTGCTGGCCGCGCGCGGCGTCTCGTGGCTGGCCCAGGACCTGTGCGCCAGCGTTGCCCGAACCATGCAGCAAACCATGGCCAGTGCCTGGGAGCCGGAGGTGTTCAAACGCCTGCAACAGCATGCCGCGCCTGATGCGTTGGCCGATCAGAACAAGGACTAGGACCCGCCATGAATCAACGATGGACGCTATTGAAACGTTGGCTTTTGCCCCTGGCGACTCGAGTCGGCCTGGCCATGCCTGTGCTGCTTGTGCTGGGCAGCGTGCTGCTGCTGGTCGCCATCTGGTGGCTTGGCCCACAGTGGGCATGGCGTGAACAGCATCCGCTTGCCAGCATCGCGCACCGCAGCCTGGCCAGCCTGGTGCTCGTACTGGTGCCGCTGCTGTGCTGGCTGTTGGTGCTGCGCAGGCGCTATGTGCACCTTCAGGCAGAGCGCAACGAGGCGGCGGCCGCAGAGCTGGATAGCGTATTGCCGTTGCTTCGGGCCCAGGAAAACGCCTTGGACCAAGGGCTGGCGCGATTGCTCGGCAGTGCCGGAGGGCGGCGTGCCCTGTACCGATTGCCCTGGTACCTGGTGATAGGCGACCAACATGCGGGCAAGTCCAGTTTCATTGACCGTACGGAGCAAAGCTTTTCCCTGACACGGATCGGCACGGTGCAGGCGCGGGATACACAGGCGCAGGCGCTGGCCTTCCCGATAGGCTGGTGGGTCAGCAACGAGGCGGTGATCATCGATCCGCCCGGGGCCTTTATCAGGCAGGACTCGCCAGCAGGCTCGCCCGCCGGGGCGCCAGGTGCCCCGCAAGTGCCACCGGCTACACCCGCCAGGCTCTGGCAGCACCTGCTGGGTTGGCTGGTGCACAATCGCAGCCAGCGGGCACTCAATGGCATGGTGCTGGTCGTGGACCTGCCTGCGTTATTGCAGGGTACGCCCGAGCAGCGTGTTGCCTTGGCCCACAGGCTGCGCACGCGGCTGTACGAAGTCAGCAGCCAGTTGGGCTCGCGCCTGCCGTTGTATGTGGTACTGAGCAAATTCGACCTGCTGGACGGCTTCGACCAGCTCTATGCGGGCCTCCCCGTCGACCTGCGGGAAAACATGCTGGGCTTCACCTTCAAGCTGGATACGGTCGGCACCTTCGATGCCTGGCTGGAGGAGTATGGCGATCATTACCAGCAGTTGCTCAGTCGGCTGTTCGAGCAGGTGGTGGATCGACTCGATACCTTGGCCAGTGCGCCGCAGCGCGCGCGGCTGTTCTCGTTGCATGCCCAGTTGATCGGCTTGCGCCCGATACTGCTGGGTTTCCTGAAAGAAACGCTGGCGAGTGACCGCTACACCACACCCGCCCTGGTGCGGGGGGTGTACTGGTCTTCGGTCATTCAGCAAGGTGACGTGCTCAATGCCTTCGTGCGCGAGTCAGCCCAGCCCTACAACACAGCGCTTCCGTTGCTGGAGGGCAAGGCGCAAGGCAAAGCGTTTGCCTACTTCATCCAGCACGCGTTCCGGCGTGTCATCTACAAGGAGGCGGGGCTTGCCGGAGACAACATCAAGGTGGCGCGCAGCAAGCGCCGGTTGTTATGGGTCGGCTCGGGTGTAGGCATGCTGGCTTTCTGTGTTGCCGTAGCCAGCTGGCAGCGCTTTTTCGACATCAATGGCGCCAAGGCCGCCAACGTGCTCGCCAAAAGCCGGGAGTACAGCCACCACCAGGTGGATCAGCGCCTGGACCCGACCGGGCGCAACCTGCTGGAGCCGCTGGACCAGATCCGCGATGCGGTTTCGGTGTTTGGCGACTACCGCGCCGCCTGGCCGGGTGTTTCCGATCTAGGCCTCTACCAGGGGCGTATCATTGGCCCGCGTGTCGATGAGGCTTACCTCAGCTTGCTCTCCAGGCGATTCCTGCCGGCCTTGGCCAGTGGCGTGATCGACGCCATGGATGCCGCTGCGCCAGGCAGTGAACGGCAAATGGCTGCCCTGCGGGTTTACCGTATGCTGGAAGACCGCCAGAACCGGCGGCCTGAGTGGGTCGAGACATGGATGGCCCGCCAGTGGCAGCAACAGTTTCCTGGCCAAGGGCAGCTGCAGCGCGACCTCATGCGCCACCTGAAGTACGCCTTGGCCTATGCCGACACCGAGTTGCCGCAGTACCGCCAGCGTATCGCCGTGGTGCAGGCGGCGTTGCGCAAGGTGCCGTTACCGGAGCGGGTATATGCCGGGCTCAAGCAGCAGGCTCAGGAACACCTGCTCACGGGCGTGGATCTGCGTCAGCAGGTCGGTCCCGCGTTCGACGTGGTATACCAGCGCTCGGCTGGGGCCAGCGGCGAGGATGTGCGACTGGCGCCGATACACACCGCCAAGGGTTTCAAGGAGTACTTCGAGCCCCGCAGCCAACGCTTCGCCGACATGGCGATGATCGACCAGTGGGCGCTGGGTGAGCGCAGCCAGCTGGAGTACTCGGACGCTGACCGGGCAGTGTTGAGCGAGCGTCTGCGCAACCTGTACAGCGCCGACTACATAAACAGCTGGCGGCGTGCATTGAATGCCGTTTCGGTGGCGGATTTTCACGACCTCGAACACGGCGTAATGGTCCTGCAGCAGCTGACCGGGCCCGCGGCGCCGTGGCACCGGCTGCTGGCTACGGTGAAAGACAACACTTCGCTGTCATCGGCTGAGGTACCCGACACGGGCAGCGCCAGCGACACGCTCATGCCCAAGGGCAGCGAGCCCGAGCGCCAGCAGGCCTGGGCCATCCAGCGGGCTTTTGCGGGGCTGAGCGGGATGCTGCATGCAACGCAAGACAAGCCAAGCTACTACGATGAAGTGCTGGCGGCCATGGTGGCCGTGCACGATTACGCCAAGGCCGTGCAGGGCAGCCCAGACCGGGGCAAGGCCGCGCTGCAAGCGGTGCAGCAGCGCTTTGCGATGACCGGCCCAGACCCGATCGGCACCCTGCAACGGGTGGCCACCGGTTTGCCTGAACCGCTCAATCACCACGCCAGGAAGGTGGCCGATGAAACCGCCCGGGTGCTGCACATCGAAGCCCTGCGCGAACTGGAGCGGCGCTGGGACACCGAGGTCTACAGCTTCTTCCAGCAGCGCCTTGCCGGGCGTTACCCTTTCGTGGCCAGGGCGCCGGATGCGTCGCTGGATGACTTCGAGGCGTTCTTCGGGCCGCAGGGGCGGTTGCAGCGCTTCAGTGATCAATACCTGAAGGCATTCCTGCACGACAACCTCGAGGCGCTGCGCGCCGGCCCGCAAGGGCAGTCGCTGATCCGCAGCGATGTGATCGAGCAGTTGGCGCTGGCCAACCGCATTCGCGAAACCTTCTTCGACCAGCGTGGCAACCTGAGCGTGCAGTTCAGCATCGAGCCGCTGGGGCTCAGCGCTAACCAGCGCACCAGCCTGCTGGACCTTGACGGCCAGCTGATTGCCTACACCCATGGCCCGCGGCAGCTCACCGGCATCATCTGGCCGAACACGCTTGGCCGGCACGTGCGCAGTAACCTGACCCTGCTCAGGCAGAACGGCAGTAGCAGCCGCCTGGAGTACCGCGGCCCCTGGTCGATGTTCCGCTTGCTCAGCCGCGGTTCGCTCAATGGGCGAACCGCAACCAGCGTGGACCTGAGCTTCAGCACCGGTGATGGCGTGATGCGCTACCGGCTCAGCGCTGAAAAAGCGTTCAACCCCATTACACAGGAACCGTTCGAGGGCTTCCAGTTACCCCGTGGGTTGCTGCAGCCGCTTGAAGCCCGGCTGTAAGGCGGGGTTCGCAAGGGCGCAGGGATCGTTTGAAAAATGCCACGGCACCAACCGGGTGCGCGACCCTGCCCGCCGAGCAGGCGGCGCGGTGCAGCACAGCGTCTGCGCCGCGGTTCCCGGCCAGGTTGAGGGTTGTCACTATCTTTCCGTTTTCTGTCCGATTGCCTGCTTACTCCACGTTACACCTAAACGGTTAAATCCCTGCCTGAACGTACACGGGATTTCACCATGAACACCTCCCTCTCCTTGGCGCCACAAGTTTCCACCGAGGCGCAGTTGCAATGGCTACAACGGGCTGACCGTACTGTTGCACTGGACATCATGAAGCTCATCAACAGCACGGTTGAGGATGGCGGGGTGCTGGGCTACGAGCAGGCGATGTCGGCCGACCAGGGTGTCGATTTCGCCGCGGCGTTGCAGGCGCGTATCGAGGGCGGGCATACCCATGCTTTGCTCGGCCGTGCACCTGCCGGCGCGGCGTGCCTGGTCATCCTGTCCCGTAGCAGCATGCCCAACTGCCGCCACATCGCTGACCTGAGCAAAGGCGTGGTACACCCAGACTACCGGGGCTCCGGGCTGGTGGCCCGGGCCTTCGCGGAAATCGTGCGGCTGTGCCAGGCGAAGGGTATCGAACTGCTGACCCTGGACGTACGCGAAGGCACCCGTGCCCACCGCCTATGGCAACGCTTCGGGTTTCAGACCTACGGCGTGCTCGACGACTACGCGCGGGTCAACGGTGTGAAGCACCGCGGCCACTACATGGCCCAGTCAGTACAAAGCCTGGCCCAGCGACTCAACCTGAGCTGAAGCGCCCTCAATCGTTCGCCTGCGGCCATCGCCGCCAAGGGCCCCCTTTTCCATCATTCAAGGAACGCCACCATGGCCTTGTCGACTGCAGCCTTTCGCGATCAGCTGGAGCAGAAACTGCACCACCATCTGACGCTGTCTCACCCGATCTTCGAAGCCCTGCTTTCACCTGAAGGCAACAAGCCGCTGCTGCGCAAGGTCGCGCTGCAAGGTTACCAACTCACCAAGTACTTCCTGACTTATGTCGAGCACCTGTTCTTCCATTGCCCGCTGCCTGCCCACAAGCGCGCGCTGATCACCAACTGCTTCGAGGAGGAGACCGGGCGGCTCTCGCGTACCGATAACCATGTGGTGCTCATGCAGAATTTCTTGCGTGCACTGGGCATCAGCGATGCCGAGCGTGATGCCGAGCAACCGCTGCCGGCCACCTGGGAGCTGATCGACTACCGCCTGCAGGCGGTACGTGACCCGGCGCGTTACCACGTGGGGGCTGCCGCGGTGATGATCGCCAGCGAGGGGCAAAACCTCGAGACCGTTGCCGGTGATGCACGTCACGTGCTGCTCGGCCGGGCGTACGGCCTGACCGAGCACGACTTGCTGTTCTTCTCCGTGCACCAGAAGGAAGACGTTGGCCACGTCAACGAAGGCCTGGATCTGGTTTCGCAGCTGTGCACCACGGCCCAGATGCAACAAGAGGCGTTGCAAGCGGTAGATCACACCTGCCAGCTGTTCTACGCGATGTACGAAAACATGTACCAGGTGTATTGCCGGGCTCCCCAGGCCGAAGCGGTGTAATACCCCGCGCAGAGGATTGGCCATGAAACAGAAATTCAGCTCAACCCTGATCGTCTCGGTGCTGGTAGTCGGCTTCGTGGTGATGTTCCTGTCCAGCGCCCTGAAAGGGCTGTACCAAGTGTACTTCGTCGACCTGGCCACGCACTTTGGTGGCGGGCGTGCAGCCTTGGCCACGGCAGGTTCTTTGTTCGTGCTGACCATTGGCCTGGTGTCGCCGGTGGTGGGTTGGCTGAGCGACCGGGTTGGGCCGCTGAGCACGGTTGCCCTGGGCAGCGTAAGTGCAGGGGTGGTGCTGCTGGGGGTGACCTTGGTCGGCAGCCAGCTGATGCTGTTCACCCTGTTGTATGGCCTGCTGGGTGCCTTCGCCCTTGCCGCGATGACGTACGTACCCATGGGCATTCTGGTCGATCGCCTGGTCGCAGAGCGTTTCAAGGCCTTCGCCTTCGCTTTCGTGACCAATGGTACGTCGATCGGCTTCATCGTGCTTTCGCCGCTGTGGATCATGCTGCAGCAGCGCGTGGGCTGGCAGCCGGTGTTCTCCTGGGTCGGCCTGATCTTCCTGGTGCCGTTGAGCCTGGCGCTGTACTGGGTGGCGCGCACCGTTCCGCTCAAGCCCGACCCGCAGGCGGCGCTGGTCAAGCACTCGGTCGCGTTTCTGTTGCGTGATTCGCGGTTCTTCGTATTGGCCCTCAGCTTCGCCAGCTGTGGGGCCACCATGGCGTTCATCGACGTGCACCTGGTGTCGTTCTGGCAGGGCGAGGGGCTGACTAGTTCGGTACAAGCCAGCGGCCTGAGCTTGCTGGGTGTGCTGGAACTGGTCAGTGGCCTGATGGCTGGGTGGCTGGCTACCCGCTACAACAAAGGGCTGCTGCTGATGATGTTCTACCTGCTGCGTACGGCGGCGGTGATCGTCCTGCTGACCACGCCCGGGCCGCTGGGTACCTACCTGTTTGCGGTGCTGTTCGGTGCCAGTTACCTGGGTACGGTGGTGCTCACGTCAGCATTCTGCTTTGCCCTGTATGGCGCCGAAATCAAAGGCAAGGTGTTTGGCCTGCTGTTCCTCGTACACCAGCTGGGTGCGTTGCTGGCCACACAGCTCGGCGCCCTGGATTTCGACCGGCATCAAAGCTACCAGTTGACCCTGGTTGGCCTGGCGACGGCCACCGTGATGGCTGCACTGGCTTCCCTGTGGCTGGTTTCGGCACGCGTGGCCGCAGAAGCCTCGGCCCCGCCAGTGGCTGAAGCGGAATAGCCCCGATCAACTGCGCATTGTTCAATGCAAACAAGGAGATGCACCATGCAATCGTCTGCGATTGGCCTGGACGGCTTTGACGCAACTTCGGCGCTGCATAGCAATCGGGTCAGCGATTTGTCCGATGTTTTCTGCGAGCCATTGGCCATGACGTCTGCTTATACCTTTGCGTCGGCGCAAGAGGCTGCAGAACGTTTCAGCGGGCAACAGCAGGGTAATGTGTACAGCCGCTTCACCAACCCCACGGTGCAAGCCTTCGAAGGCCGCGTGGCGGCGCTCGAACAAGCGGAAGACGCGGTGGCGTTCGCTTCCGGGATGGGCGCGTTCACCGCGCTGTGCCATGGGTTCCTGCAGCAGGGTGACAACATTGTCTGCAGCCGCGATGTGTTCGGTACCACTGCCAGTGCCTTCAGCGTTTACATGGCGCGGTTCGGCATCGAGGCGCGGTTCGTCGACCTTACCGACCTGGGCCAGTGGCAGCAGGCGATCGACGACAAGACCCGCCTGGTGGTGCTGGAATCCCCCTCCAATCCGCTGCTGAAAATTGGTGACATCCGTGCCATCAGCCTGCTGGCGCACGCCAAGGATGCGCTGGTCGTGGTGGACAACACCCTGTTGACGCCGGTGCTCCAGCGCCCGCACAGCCTGGGTGCGGACTTGGTCATCCATTCGGCGGGCAAGTACATGGACGGCCAGGGGCGTGCGCTGGCCGGTGTAGTGACCGGTTCCAAGAGCCTGATGCAGGTGTTGAGGGGCGTGTTGCGCACGTTGGGTATTTCCTGCAGCCCGTTCAATGCCTGGTTGTTGCTCAAAAGCCTGGAAACCCTCGAAATCCGCATGCTGCGGGTGCAACAGGGCGCCCTGGAGCTGGCGCAGTGGCTTGGCGAACAACCCTTGGTCAGTGCTGTGCATTACACCGGCCTGGCGCAACACCCTCAGCATGCCTTGGCGTGCAGGCAACAGGACGGCCATGGTGGCTTGCTGAGTTTCGAGATCTTCGGCGGGCAGGCAGCGGCCTGGCAATGGATCGATCAACTGCAGTGCGTGGCGCGCTGCACCAATATTGGTGATACCCGCAGCATGGTCACGCACCCGGCCAGCACCACCCATGGCCGCCTGGATGCGCAAGCACGGCGCCACGCCGGCATTTCCGACGGGTTGATCAGGCTGTGCGTCGGCCTGGAGCGGGTGAGCGATATCAAGGCCGACCTGCAACAGGCCTTCGATGCCGTGGCCTACCAACCCACGGTCCAGGCAGCGCAGGGCCGCCCCCGCAGTGTGGTCGCCAATGGCTGAACTGCTCGCTTCCGGGTTCTCCATTGGGGTGTTTGCCGTGGGCATGCAATTGCTCGCCCTGGTCGCGGTGTATGGCGCGTGCACTGCCCGGCAAGTGCGCGGTTATGCCGTGGCGTTCGGCTTGGGGTGCTGTGTGCTGATCGCAATGGTGGTACTGGACCCGTTGGCGCTTGGCCGCTGGCCCATAGAGGGTGTGGCAGCGATGACGATGTGCGGCTGAGACGGGCGTCCGTTCTTTGTGAAACAGCAGCAATAAAAGCCCGTAGGGGCGTTCAGGAGTCGTTAAATGTATAAAAAATTGGCCATCAGCCTGTTATTGGGGTGTGCGCTGCCGTTCGCAGCGGCCCAGGCTGAGGTTGCATCCGACGCTGGCGAGACTGTGGCCAGCGTCAGCAAACGGCTGGTTTCGTTCTACAGCCAGCCCCTGCCTTCTGCCGGCAAACTGAAACCGATCAGGGTGCCAGCGGTGCTGTCCATGCCGGCAAACCAGGCCGGGCCAGCACCGGCTGTGGTGATATTGCACGGCTCGGCGGGGATGGACTCACGTGGGCCGTTGCACGCGGCCGACCTCAATGCCCGCGGCATCGCCACGCTGGAACTGGACATGTGGGGCGCGCGCCGGCTGGCTGGCGGTGCACAGGGGCGGCCGCCCCGGGTTCACGATACCTTGCCGGACCTGGCGGGGGCCTTGGCTTACCTGGCCAATCAGCCAGGGGTCGATAGCGAGCGGGTAGGGGTGCTCGGGTTTTCATGGGGTGGCGCCCAGGCCATGCTCGCCGCGTCTGCGTCCATCGACGATGAGCTGCAACAGGCCTCTGGGGTGCGCCCCGTAGCCTTGGCAGCGTTCTATCCCGTGTGCTGGGGATACAACCGTGTGCCAGGCTATGACTTGAAGCACCTGGCGCCGGCCCGCCTGCTGGTGCTGGTCGGTGAAAAGGACCAGTACGATGATGACCCCAAGGCTTGTACCAAATTGGTTGCAAGCCTGCCTGCCGAAGACCAGGCACGGGCAACGGTGCTGGTCTACCCCGGTGCCGAGCATGGCTTCAATGGCCTGGAAGCCGCGCAGGAATACAAGGACCCGTTCCTGCACCGTGGCCAGGGCGGCTTGGGGCGCTCGGCACCGGACCCAGCAGCCCGGGAGGCGTCGCGCAAGGCTGTGGTAGCGTTTTTCACAGACAGTTTCGCCACCCCCACCGTGAGTGGTCGCTGATACTAGGTGTTTTCCTGGGTGATCACGCTGCGAAACTGCAGCGGCGGTTGCGGCATTTCCCGCCGCCAGGCCAGGCGAAAGGCATGGCTGCTGCCGTAACCGCAACGTTCGGCGATCTGTTCCACATTCAGGCGGCTGCCGCGTAACAGGTCACGGGCCAGGTCGATGCGTTGGGCGCGCAGGTAGTCCTGCAGGGTTTGCCCCGTGTTCTCGCGAAACAGGCGTGCCAGGTGCCGGTAGCTGACATTGAACTGGCTGGCCAGTTGTTCGAAGCTGAAACTGCTGCCCAGGTGCGTGTCGATATAGTCCTGGGCCGCGTGTACCAGCGGGTGGATGTGGTTGCGTGCCAGGTCGGCCGCGCGCAGTTGCACATCTTCGCCAGCACGGCGACGGTAGATCACCAGTTCCTGGGCCACCTGGTTGGCCACGGCTTTGCCGAAGTGCAGCGACACGATATGCAAGGCCAGGTCGGTGCCGCTGGACACGCCCGCCGAGGTGAACACACCGTCGTCCTCCACGAAAAGGCGATTTTCCAGCACCTTGGCTTTTGGGTAGCGTGCCTGCAGCAAGCCGACATAGCGGTGATGGGTGGTGCATTCACGGCCGTTCAGCAGCCCGGCTTCGCCCAGCAGGAACGCGCCGGTGCAGATGGAACAGAGTTGCACGTCTGGGGTTTGCCCCATCACGTTCGCCAGCCACTGCGCGGTTGCGGCCAAGGTCGCAGCGTCGCTGGGGCTGGTAGACAGCTTGTTGCCGACCACGAACAGCAAATCTTCGGGCGAAAGCTGTTCGGGCAGGGGATGCAAGCCGCTCAAGGTCACACCTTGATAGCTGCTCATCTGTTGTCTGGCTGCGATGCAACGGACGCTGACCGGCGCCAACCGGAGCTCTTCCAGGCTGGCCATGATCTGCAGCGGCCCGCCGAGGTCCAGAATGTGTGTGCCCGGGAGTAACAAGAACCAAATGGTGCGCATGACGGTATTCCTATGATGTTCAAGCGCCTGACGTAAAGCGGCACCTCAGCAAAATAGCGTCAAAAGGCCATGCAGTGAAAGCCTGGCCGGACCAGGCGCTGGCAATAGGAAAACTCAATGTTGACCATTGAATAGGGGCAACAGCCACCGGCGCTGGCCAGCGATAAACTCCAGACGTTCGCTGTGAAGGCGTGTTGAGGGACCTGGGTGTGGACAGCCAGTATGAAATCCATTTCGTGCGTGCAGGGCACAAAGAGGTCGTGCGTGTGTGTGCCCCCAGCATGTCACACCAGCGGGCATTGGGCATTGCGCTCATGCATGTGGGGGCCTGTTACGGTCAGCTCGGCGTGGATGCCGACCTCATGGCTTTGGCTGAGCGGCTATCTGTTTCACAGGTGCGCTGGAACCGAGCCAGTCATACCATGTCGTTCGCGGAACGCTCTTCGCGCCAGGCCGTGAAGCTATGGGACCGTCAGGGCAGCCAGTAACCATCCATACTTGGCCAAGGCCTGCATTCGCAAAGGTGGTGCAATGCTGTTCGCGGACCGCCTCGGCTTTCTGTTCCAAGGCGGCCTGCGGTGCAAACCTGGCAACCTTCAGGGGGCCAGGAACCGCCAGCTTTCAGTGATTTCCCGGCCCACCTGCTTCAGCCGGGAAACCCTGGGCACTTTGGGGCGAAGCCTGCCCACCAGCCGGGCCGGCTGGGTTGCTGCTGGTAGGTCTCAACCCGATCGGCGGCGCTGCCAAGCAACTCGGCCACGCTGGAACCGCGCCCCGCCACATAGGCGTCCAGCTCGCGCACCGCTTCTTCCAGTACCGCGTACCCGCCGGTGAACACCGCCGAAGTCATCTGCGTGGCACAGGCCCCTGCCAACAGGAAACGGGCCACATCGCGCCCGCTGCGTGCCCCGTTGGTGGCGATCAGCGGGTAGTCGTCGGCCATTGCCTTGCGCGTTTGCATCACCCAGCGCGCGGTCAGCGGCAGCGCCCAACTGCCGCCGATCGCCGCACTGGTGCCGAGCAACGGCAAGCCCGTTTCCAGGTCCGGCAGGAAACCCATGAACCTGCCCATCAGCACCACACTGTCGGCACCGCCACGGCGCGCTGCCTGGGCAAGGCCCACCACGTCCTCGCTCTGCCCGGTCAGCTTGATCCACAAGGGCAGGCTGGTCGCCTGGCGCAGCCGCCGGACGATCGCTTCGATCCGCGCTGCACCGCGCTCCAGCACAATGGCGCCCTTGGCCGCTTCCTCGCCATGCGGGGCGCCGATATTCAGTTCGAGCACCCGCAAGCCGGCCTGCTCGATGCGCTGGGCAAACGCGGCGCACTGCTCCAGGTCACTGAGAATCAGGCTGGGAACCACGTATGCCTGCTGTTCGCGCGCTTCGCGGTCCAGCACCACCAGCTCTGCCAGCCACTCGTCGAACCCCCGCTGCAGCAGCCCGGAGCGGCCGAACAGGCTGGCTTCGGCTGGCGGCCGGAAATTCCAGGGCAGGCGGTTCCACTGCGCGTCCAGCAGCACGTAGTCGGTCTTGTCCAACTGGTCCTTGGCGGCCTGTGATTCGTTGGTGGACTTCGCCACCACCGCCCCGGCGCCGGTGGCCAGTGCAGCGCGGATGGCGGCAGCGGTCATGGTCTGCTCACCGGCGCCACAGATCACCGGGTTTTTCATGGTCAAGCGGCCAATCTGCGTGGTCAGTCGTGTCATGCCCGTGCCCTCACAGGTTCATCAGGCGCGCGGCGTTGCCCGAGATCATCTTGCGGATGTCTGCGTCGCTGTACTGCAAGTCCAGCAACTGGCCAATGACATTGCGAAAGCCGTCGGCGATACCTGGGTTGCCCTGCTGGCCGAGGTCCGAACCCAGGATGGTCAAGTCGACGGTGCCAGCCTCGATCACCTCGCGCAGGAAGGTGTCGTCGTAGAACTTGAACTTCGAACCGGGTACCCACATGCACATCGAGTGCTCCATGAACACGCCGTCCTTGGCCAGTTGGCGCATGTCGTCCAGGGTGGCGTCGACCACGTAGGTCGGGTGGTTGACCAGCAAACGCTTGACCCCGCGCTGGCGGGCCTCTTCGAACAGTGGCCAGATCTCGCGGATGTTCAGGTGGCCGGCGGAAAGCACCACGTCCTGTGCGGCGATCAGGTCGAGAATGGCCTTGACCTCGTCCTTCAGGCGCCCGGCCTCGTCCAGCACGGTCAGCGGAATCGGCTGCAGCATGCGCTGCGTGGTCTGGGGGAATTTTTCGACGAACTTCACGTCCTGGTGATGGTGGGCTATGTGGTTGGCCGAAGAGAAGGTCGGCATCCACACCAGCTTCGCCCCCAGGGTCAGGCCGTGCTCCACGGCGTGTACGTTCAGCCCGCCCACGGCATTGTTCAACGGCACCCCGGACAGCATGTGCACATCCAGTTCGCTGAAGTGCTTGTTCAACAGGTGGGTGACCGGCGTGCAACTGTAGTAGTGGTCCTTGAGCAACACGGCTTTCAGGCCGGCCTCGGAGGCTTCGCGCATGGCTTCGACATGGTCGCAATAGCGCGGCATGACCGAGGGGCCGCTGTGGCAGTGCAGGTCGATGGCGCCTTTGAGCAGGCGCTCGATGTGCGCCTGGCGTGCTTCGCTGGTGGGGGTGTCGATGATGGCATTCATGGCAGGGCTCTCTTGTTGTCTGACGGGTCAGTGGGCCGACCCGGGGAATTGGCGGACTTGCTGGCCCCAGCCGGCACGCAGCAGCGCCTGGTCGGAACCGAGAATGAAGAAGCTCACGCCACGGGCAGCAAAGCGCTGCAGGTCGTCGTGGCTGGACACGAACATGCCAGTCGGCTTGCCGGCCGCCTGGGCGGCGTCCAGTACCCGGTTCACGGCGTCTTCCACGCGTGGATCGTCGAGGCGCTCGGCACCCAGCGACACGCTGAGGTCGGCACGCCCCACCAGCAGGCAGTCGATGCGCGCCAGCCGGGCCAGGTCGTGCAGGTGGTCCAGGGCTTCGCGGTCTTCGATCTGGGCGATCACCGCGTGGCGACCGTCTTCGGCGGCCAGGTGCTCGGCCAGGTTGGCGCGGCCGTAGCCACCGGCCCGGGGCGAGTTGGAAAAGCCCCGGCAACCGTCGCGGTAATGCAGCGCCTGCAACACCGCGCTGGCCTGGTCGGCACTGGTGATATGCGGCAGCACCAGGCCGTCTGCACCCAGGTCCAGCGCTTGCTGCAAGGTGGCCGGGCGTTTGTCCGGCACCCGCACCAAGCCACCGGTGCGTGCCGCGCGGCAGGCCAGCAGGCAGAGGTCCAGGGCGGCGGTACCGAAGGGGGCGTGCTCGGCGTCCAGTACTACCGCGTCCAGCCCGGCATCGCCGGCAATCTCGATCACCGCGTGGCTGGGGGTCTTGATGAAGGTGCTGAGCAGCGGTTGGCCCTGGCGCAGGCGCTGGGCGAAGGTCATGCCGGCTTACCCTTGCCATGGGTGAATTCGGCGGCCTGGTACTCGATCAGGTGGCGGTAGTCATCGCGGATTGGCGAAAACACGTCGAGGTTCATTACCACTTCATCGCCTACCGGCTCGGCGTAATGCACCACGTGGGGCGGGATGCGGATCATGCTGCCCGGGCCGCCCTCGACCACTTCGTCATCAAGGTGAAAGCGCACCCGGCCCTGCACGATGATGACCAGTTGCTCGAAGGTATGGCTGTGGGGGAACACGTCCATGCCGGGTGTCAGCCAGTTCATGACGCACAAGGTGTCGTCGCCACGGAATGCCACGCGCTCGACGCCTTTGCGCACGGTTTCGCGCGGCAGTGCATTCCAGTTGTGAAGCAGGGCCTGGGCAAGACTCATCAAGGTGTACTCCATTTCTCTTGTAGGAATAGTGTTTCTCTGTGCGATAAACCTACGCCGGCTGTCCGTACCCGGTCAAGTGCCTTTTTCGACCTTGACAGCGGTTCTGGAGCGCCCCTAGGATTGTGTCGTACAAAAAAACAACGTTTCTACAAAAGAAACAAAGTAAAGGAAGTGCCATTCATGCGAGTCATTCAATCCCTGCTGATCGACGGGCAGTGGTCTGCCGGTAACCATCCGCGCCAGGCCGACGTCTTCAACCCGGCCACCGGCGAAGTCATCGCCCACCTGGGGCTGGCAGATGCCGGCGACCTTGAACGGGCCCTTGCGGCCGCCGCGCGTGGCTTCGAGGTCTGGCGCAAGACCTCGGCCTACGAGCGCTCGAAAGTGCTGCGCCGGGCGGCCGACCTGGTGCGTGAACGTGCCGACAAGATCGCGGCGCTGATCACGCTGGAGCAGGGCAAGCCGCTGGCCGAGGCGCGCCTGGAAGCGTTCGGCGCCGGCGACCACATCGACTGGTACGCCGAGGAAGGCCGCCGCGCCTACGGCCGGGTAATCCCGCCGCGCGCCACAGGCGTTCGCCAACTGGTGCTGCGTGAGCCGATCGGCCCGGTCGCGGCGTTCAGCCCATGGAACTTCCC